>JAZOUX010000028.1:0-3817 GCA_045658325.1 Christensenellaceae bacterium
TATGGCGTGGAGGTAAATATGAAAGTAAAATTTAACGTTTCAAATAACAAATTACATATATATTATTTTGGTGAACTCGACGAGTGTACAAGCCAGTCGGTCAAAAAAGCAACTGACGATATTTTGTTAAAAAACAGTGCTGTAACCGAAGTGATTTTTAACTTATCAAATTTAACTTTTATGGATAGTACGGGCATTGGTATGATGCTTGGTAGGTATAAAAAAATTGTCTCAATGGGCAAGAAAGCGTATATTGAAAATCCAACGCCAACGGTTGATAAGGTGTTTCAAATATCGGGTATGTATAAAGTAATGCCCAAAATTTAGCGATAGGAGTTTTTATGATAAATAAAATGAAATTAACTTTTTCTTCAATAAGTGAAAACGAAGCCTTTTCACGAAGCGTCGTATCGGCATTTATAATGCCACTTAATCCCACCGTTTCAGAGATTTGCGACATAAAAACGGCGGTAAGCGAAGCAGTAACTAACGCCGTAGTACACGGATACCCCGATACCGTAGGCGATATTTTACTTTCGTGCGAAATTATCGACAACGAAGTACATATAAAAATTCAAGATTTTGGCGTCGGTATTTCAAACGTGCCTAAAGCGTTAGAGCCTTTTTATACGACTAAGGGGGACTTAGAGCGTTCGGGTATGGGTTTTACTATAATGCAAAGTTTTATGGATAACGTTGAAGTTATTTCAAATATAAATGAAGGAACGACTGTTATTATGAGTAAAAAACTTGAAAATTAACCGATAAAAAGGGGCATTAATGTTATCAAGTTTAGAAACTTTAACTCACATAAGACAAGCAAAATTAGGGGACAATAAAAGTAAAGAAATTCTAATAAATAATAACGTTTTATTGATAAAAAGTATAGTTTATCGTTTTAAAAATAAGGGTATTGAGTACGACGATTTATATCAATTAGGTTGTATCGGTTTTTTAAAAGCCATTAAAAATTTTGACGAAAGTTTTAACGTAAAATTTTCAACATACGCAGTGCCAATGATAATTGGCGAAATAAAACGCTTTTTACGAGACGACGGCAACGTTAAGGTGTCTAGAATAATAAAACAAAACTCTTATAAAATACTTAAATTTAGTGAAGATTATTTAAATAAATACGGTAAAGAGCCTACGGTCAAAGAATTGGCAGACGGTTTAAACTTAGAGCAAGAAGACGTTGTTTTAGCAATTGATTCGTCAAAAATGACCGTGTCTTTATACGAAAGCGTAGGTGATGAAAACGACAAATCACAAACACTACTTGAAAAAATACCGTCAAAATTTAACGAAGATGATTTTATAGATAAAATTTATTTAAAAACGCTAATATCTAAGTTAGAAAATCGAGAACGCCAAATTTTATTTTTAAGATATTATCGCGATAAAACTCAAGGCGAAGTCGCTAAAATATTAGGCGTTTCGCAAGTGCAAGTATCCCGATTAGAAACGAAAATTATTGAAAAACTCAAAAAAAAGACAAAATTAAACTAAATTTTGTCTTTTTTAAATTAGAACTTGAAAATTTAGTAATTTTATAATATAATATATGTTAATAAAATAATTTATTTTTAGGTTCGCTATGATTTACAATATATTTTCAGTTTTAATTTTAGCAATATTAACGGCGTTACTTGTATCGGTTGTTTTAAAAATAATTCGTTTAAGTAGGCAAGATAGAATACTTTATATTAAAGGGTACAAAAAAAGCAAATTCGTTTACGTTTACTTAATAACTATACCCCTTGTAATGTTAGGCTATTTATTTAACGGCGTAGTTTGGTATCAGTCAATATTTTTATCAATAAAAAGCGTGGTAAATTTTGCTTTATTACAATTTGATTTTGCGCCAATGCAAAGTTTAATTGCGTATAGCGTAATTTATGAAATTGCCGTTTATTATTCATTTATTTTAATTTGTTTAAACACGGTATTGTTTGCATTTTCAATACTAGGTCAATTTATTTTTGAAACGGTTGAAAATTTAAAGTTTGCTTTAAATAAGGGTGATAAACTTTATATTTTTGGTTTTAACGAAAGTAGTCGATTAATTTATAACAACTGTGATTTAAACCGTAAAGTATTAATTGATAACTTATCACTTGACGATAAATTTTCACTTTACGTTAAGCGCATAAATTATTTAAGTGTAAAAAGTTTTGACGAAGAAATTCAAGACGTATTTATTATCGCAACCAAATCAAAATGCAAAATCAACGTTTTAATTAATACCGAGAACGACGAAACTAACGTAATTTTGTGTGAAAAATTTATTGAACTTATAAACGGTAAATATCAAAACGTATCGTTGTTTGAAAAGTTGGGCGTTTTAGTGTACGGTAATTCTAATTATGAATCACTCTATCAAGAAATTGAAAAAAATTCAAAAGGAATTATTCGCTTTATAAACAAATATAAATTAATTGCTCACGATTTTATTAAAAAATATCCACTTAGTTATTTTTTGAAAGAAACTCAGGTTGATTATAAAAACGCAACGGTGAATAGTGACGTTGAAATTAACTTTAATATTATCGGTTTTGGAAAAACGGGCATTCAGTTATACTTAAGTTCTATCGAAAATAACCAATTTATAACTAAAATCGACGGTAAAATAGAGCCTAAAAACGTAAATTACTATATTTACGACCAAACTGACGGTAAAAGTTCAAAACTGCTTAATCATACATATTTTAGATACGCTTTCGATTTTAATTTTGATAACGCTTTTGGTTATTTACCATTACCTAAAATTCCGTCAAACCAAACTTTTTACAAGTTAAACGTAAACGACAACGAATTTTATAAAAATATTAAAGAAAGGGCTGAAGCAACTAAAAATTCAGTCAACTTCGTAGCGGTAGCATTAGCAAACGACCTTGAAAATATAGATATTGCTAAAAAATTAAGCGATAAAATGCGTGAGTGGGGAGTTTTAAATTGCTATATTTTCGTAAAAATTCGTGATAGTAAAAACAATTATTTAGTTCAATACGACCAAAATATTTTCGTATTTGGTAACGAAGATAAAATTGTTTACGATATTGACGAAGTTTTGAACGACCAAATTACTCAAATGGCAATTAAGCGTAACGCAGTTTACGACTTAGAATATCTTATTTTAAACGGTGATAAAAACTCAATTACTAGCGAAGAATATTTAAAAGCGTTAAACGACAGTAATTATAATTGGTACGCTTTAAGGCTTCCACTTGAACGAGAATCGAATTATAGCGCAGTTTTAAGCATTAGGGGTAAACTTAATTTAATAGGTTATGATTTAGTTGCAACCGATAGTGATAAAACCGATTATTTAGATTTTATTAAAGATTACAGCCATAATGATAAGATTGAATATTTAGATAAACAAGGCGTACTCTCTAAAAAAATTGTAGCGTATAGCGTTAATAATTTAAAACCTTCACTTAGACAAAATTATGCAATTTTAGAGCATTTAAGATGGAATTCGTTTATGTTTGCAAACGGCTTTATTCCGTCTACTATTGACGAAATAGTTAACGGTTCTACTATTAAAAACGGCAAAATTAAGCATACTAACGGTAAAGATTATTCAGTACGCAAGCACGGTAATTTAACTACTTTCGACGGACTTATTAAATACGCCAACTTAATTAGTGAGCGTGATAATATTTCGCACGAAAAGGCTGACGTAATTAGATACGACTATCAACTTTTAGACGACGTAGGTTGGTTAATTGAAGGTACTCCGTATAAAATTGTTAAAAAATA
Source organism: Christensenellaceae bacterium (assembly GCA_045658325.1). GTDB lineage: Bacteria > Bacillota > Clostridia > Christensenellales > Borkfalkiaceae > HGM11412. The sequence continues at coordinate 3,766 of JAZOUX010000028.1, forward strand.
ATATTGTTTTAAATAAATCCCGAAAAGAAAGTCGGAGGCCAAGCGGTCTTAG
>JAZOUX010000029.1:0-3381 GCA_045658325.1 Christensenellaceae bacterium
TATAGAAAAATAGCCACCGTTAAAGATATTATCGTCTACTATTGAAATATCGGCAGATTCAGAACCCGAAATATATAATGAACGCTCATAGCATTGAGAACCAAAAGTATTGCCACTTAATTCTACCGAACCAGATAAGCCGGCAATTCTTATAACCGAGTTTGACGTACCGTTAAACGAGTTATTTTTAATTACCAAATTACCCGTATGCCCGTTACCTGCAAATTGTATAGCGTTATAACCTGCCGAGTCGAACGAGCAACTATCGAAAGTAACGTTGCTACCGTTTTGATAACCACCTTCAGTTGTTTCAAATAAAGCGACTGCCCTTACGTCTGCCATATTTGTAAAAACACAGTTTTTAAAGGTTATATTTTTTATATCGTCCCCTTTTGCAATAAGCCTAAACGCGCCTTCAATTTTATAACCGGTTTGTGGTTTAGGTAAACTTGACGCTAATTCGCTAAAATCAAAAGTTACGTCTTCAATTATTAAATTGTCAATAAGTTGTTTATCTTCTTTATTTTTATTCGACTTATCGTAGCCAAGGTTAATAGGCCCGTGCATAGTTACGCCTTTAATTTTTAAGGTGTTTATTTTATAGGCGGGCTCGTAAATTGCACCATTTATATTAGACGAATCTATATTAATAGTAAAACCGTTAATTTTGGCGTTTTTAGTACCAGAAATAGTTAAATTTTCAATATTCCATACTCCACTGTAAGGATATCTACTACCGTTACCTTCACTTTCACACACTTGCCTATTAATACCTAAAGTTAACTTTGGATAGGTAGCGTCTTCTAAAATAATTTCACCATTAGAAAGCGTTTGTAAATATTCAGCAACGTTCCTTAAATTAGCGTTTACAGTAGTAATATCGTTTTCATTATCGCAAGCCGTAACCGGAAAAAGAAAAACCAAATATAATGAAAATATAATCAATTTTTTAATAAAATTTTTCATAAATTCACCCATATTATTTTTAAAATAATTATATTATAAAAATAACATATTTGCAAGACGTTTTTTTAATTTGTTTACATATTTTATATGTTAAAGTTAAAAAAGTGCTTAAACGATGTGCCCGCAATATATTTATCAAGTAATTAAATTAAGTATTTAATATACGGCTTGTGCAGTGTAGCCGATAAACGCAAGTTACAAGCCCCAACCGACTCAGTCGTTATATTGGCTTTTAGCAGTTTTAATTACTAACGGCAAGTTATAGGTTTTTTTATAACTTTGATATAAAGTCACAATATAATGAAACTTTCGTGTTTAATACACCTTTTGACCATAAATATAAAAGAACGGTAGGAACAAAAATTCCTACCGATAACGCTAATTAATAGTAAAAGTAAATCCAAACCGCTTACCGTTAAAGTAATTGGTTCGGATTATACTAATTTGGTGCCGCTGGCCGGACTTGAACCGGCACGGTATTGCTACCGAGGGATTTTAAGTCCCTTGCGTCTGCCTATTCCGCCACAGCGGCAAAACGCATTGTATTAAATTATTGGAGGCGCCACCCGGATTTGAACCGGGGAATGAAGGTTTTGCAGACCTTGGCCTTACCGCTTGGCTATAGCGCCGTGAGTGGAGCGGGAAACGGGACTCGAACCCGCGACAACTGCCTTGGCAAGGCAGTGCTCTACCAACTGAGCTACTCCCGCATATTGGTGGGAATTATAGGGCTCGAACCTATGACCCTCTGCTTGTAAGGCAGATGCTCTCCCAACTGAGCTAAACTCCCAAATTTCGTGTGCCTATATAATATACCAAATACGAAATTAAAATGCAAGTAATTTTAAGCGTATTTTAAAATTTTTTTAAAAAACTTTTACTTGCATATTAATTATTTACCGTATTTTGATAAATTTTAGATATCGTCTCTTAATAAGCCGTAACCTTTATACATTTTATCGCCCCTAAGCGCTAAATCTAAAAATCTTTTTTGAAAATCGTTCGTAGGAACTAACTCGCTGAGCGGAATATCGTGGCTTTTTTCAAAGATATGAATATACAAATGGTGATACCTAGTGTCTTCGTCAACCGTAATAACGTTAAATAAGTCGGCAAATTTTTGCATATTACCACCTTCTTTTAATAAATGACGGCACTCTGGCGTAATAAACCACGTTAAGCATACTACGGCTTTAACGTTATCAAAGAATCTCGTAAATATTTCTTTTGCCATTTTAATTGACTTTTTACACTCGTCAATATCTAACGACTTACCAGCCGGAATATGTACGGTAACCACGTTATCGCCCGGTTTTAAAATTTTTTGATATTCGGTTAAATTAAGTTTAACTTGGTCAAAACATAACCTACCGTTTTCGTTAAATACGTTACAAGTTAAGATATTATCGTTAATTTCATAAGGGGGAATATAACCGTCGCACATTTCTTGATTAACAAGCAATCCTAAATCGTTGTATTTTAAACGATTAGTTGCAACGAACACTTTTTTGCCGTTTTCGTCTTTATAAACTTCACAATATCTATTATATTTAACGATTTGGAAAGTTAAATTACCTATCCACATCAACGAACCCCTTGCATAGCCATATAAAAAGCCTGCCGTTTCGTATATACCAAAAGTATTATGCAAAAACTTGTTTTGATTTGAAAAATAATTAAACTTTTCAAAATACCTTTTGTAAATCATTATATCTAAGTTGTTTGCAGTTACGAAGTTGTATAAAACGGTTGACGCTACAATGTAAAGCGTACCCATCGCCATACCAAAATGATTTTTTTTATAGTAAACCGGCTCAACAATTTCTTTAAACGCAGAAGATAAATAAGTAAAGGTAAAATCTTCTTTAGTCTTAAATAACGAATAATAAATTAAGTGCAAATATTCCCTTAAATTATCATCAATAAACGGCACGAAATTAATATAAACTTTTTTAATATTATCTTCTAATAATTCGGCGTTATTCAAGATGTGTATAATATTTTCATTTGAAAATAAATTAGCATCATAATTAACCTTTGCTTCGTCAACGTATTTACTTAAAACCGTAGAATTAATATTATAGTATTCTAAAATATTCATAAATATACTCCAAATACTCCAAAATTTTTATATTGCATAAAAATAAAAAAATATTATTTTTTAATATATTATCTATAATTTTACCTTATATTACATTTCATGTAAAGCTTGTTTTTTAAACTGTGAAGGAGTTACGCCGTAATACTTTTTAAATTCCCTTGAAAACCTACAAGCGTTTACATAACCACATTTAGTAAAAACTTCTTTTACCGAACAATCGTTATTTTTAAGTTGTTCACCTGCTCTTTCAATCCTTAATTTATTCAAATATTTAACGGGTGAAACACCGTATACGTCTTTAAAAATTTTTCTAA
>JAZOUX010000030.1:0-6728 GCA_045658325.1 Christensenellaceae bacterium
CTTAACGACAGCCTAAATATAATATCATTATTAAAATAATATGTCAACTGTTTTTATTAGATTTTTTATAAATTTTTTGAATATTTTTTTTAGTTCTGTTAATACTAAAAATATAGGAGATTTTATTATGTATAATTGTAATTGTGATTCAAATTGTAAAGTAAAATGTAACGTATGTGAATGCGTTCATAACGCAAACTGTGAAACTTGTTCGTTAGAAACAATCGAAATTACTCACGAATGCACGGGTGATAACTGTGTTAGCACTCCGCACTTTTGTAAATCTTTTTGTAAAAAATAATTAATATAGTAAAAATTTTATATTAAAACTAAAAGCACTTTATTTTCGATAAAGTGCTTTTAAATTTTTTACATTTGCCCAATTAACTGCACCTATTATTAAAAACTAACACACTACCTTAATATTGCGTATTTGTTTTAAAGATAAAGATTATTACTCATTAATAATAAAACGCCCCAAAAAATTGGAGCGTTTATAGCTTATCTATATTATATATTAATATATATTATAAACTTTTAAGATAATCAATTCTTTCTTTGATATCAATAGTCTTACCGGTAGCAATACTTTCATTACCACAAATACCGATTAACGCTGAAACTAAACCAGCCATACCGTCTGCACATTGGTTAAGTTCGTCAGTTTTGTCATTACCAAAGAGTTTTTGTAAAAGTCTCTTATCGCCACCACCGTGACCGCCTTCGCCTTGAGGGAATAATATAACTTCGTGTTCGCCACCTACTAAGTAAAGGTCTAACCTATGCTTATCGCTTGGAACGTCCTTTGGAGAGATATTTTCAACGACCAATACGCCTTTATCACCCGTAATTGTCATTCTATAACCTTCACCCCTAATTGAGAAAAGATTTAAACCGTAAGTTAACATCGTGCCTTTAGCATATTGAACTGATACACTCATACTGTCGTAAATGTCAGTATCTGGAAGATAACAACACCTATCCCTAATATAACCGTCTAAATGTTCAGCGTCAAAATAAAATTCTTTATCAATGCTTGCTGATTGAGAATGATACGATGGACAATTTTTACCTTTAGGACAAGTTGAACACCTTTCACCAAACGATTTAGATGGGTCACCGTAATATACTTGATTACCAAGAGCCGAAACCTTTACAGGTATATCGTCTAATAACCAGTTAATAACGTCGAAATGGTGAGTTGATTTATGAACGAGCATACCACCCGAATTATCCATCATTCTATGCCAACGTTTAAAATAGTCACCACCGTGAGCACGGTTTAAGAAATATTCATAATTAATATTCAATATGTTGCCAATTTTACCTGACATTAAAACTTTTTTGATTTTAGCAAAAATAGGCATAAAACGGCAGTTAAACGTAGTTGCAACGCTTCTACCCGTTTCAGAAACGGCCTTAGCAATTTCAACACAGTGTTCGTATTTGTGAGTTATAGGTTTTTCAGAAATAGCGTCGTAACCCTTTCTTAAAGCCCTAACGATATATTCGTGGTGGAATTTATCAATAGTAGTTACTAAAACTGCGTCTGGCTTTTCAGTATCTAACATTACGTCAAAATCGTCATATACAGTCATTTGGTCGCCAGCAATTTGTTTAAAATGCTCAGCACGAATCCTATTTGGGTCGTATACGCCCGTAACTTCAGCAACGTCAGCAAAATCGTTAACTAGTGGTTTTAAAAACATTCCTCTACAACGTGAACTTGCGCCTACAATAACATATCTTTTTTTCATAATATCACCTTTTTTTATTAAATAAATTATTATATTATTTTAATTATTTTGCAAATTTTTCTAAAGTTGCAGCGTCAGTTAAACTTGCTGAATCTGGGTCAACGTATACCGTGCAGTCAGCGTGTTTTTTCATTAACGTTGCTGGAACTAAATTAGTTTCTTCCATAGTTAACGTATCGTGAATTGCTTGTGCTTTTTGAGCGTATGGAACTGCTGAAATAATTACCTTACAATCCATAATTTTTGAACAAGTCATTGAAATTGCTTGCTTAAATACGTCTTCCTTAGTAGCAAACCAACCTTCACGAAGTTGTTGTGCTTTACAAGTGTCTGAAAGGTCAACAATTTTATAGAACCTTTGGTCAGCAAAGTCTGCTGGTGGGTCGTTGAAAGCAATATGACCGTTTTCGCCAATACCGATAAGACCAACGTCAACTTGTTTTTGATTTAATAATTCAGTAAGTTCGTTAATAGTTTCTTGTGGGTTTTTAGTACCGTCGATAAGGTGGTAATTTTTAAGACCTACTACGTTGATAAATCTTTCAGTTAAATATTTTTTAAAACTTGCAGGGTGGTCGATTGAGCATCCTACATATTCGTCTAAGTGGAACATTTCAACTTTATCCCAATCAATATCTTCTTTAACAAAGTGTTCAAAGAAAGTGAATTGAGATGCGCCAGTAGATAATAAAATACGCGCGTTGCCCGTTTTTGCTATTGCTTCTTTAATACAAGCAGTTGCTTGTTGTGACGCTTGTCTACCAAGGTCGTTACTGTCTTTACATAATACAACTTTCATTTTAATTCTCCTAAAATTAGTTTTTAACCGTTTACATAGTAAACGCATACGGCTACATTATAATTGTAACACACATTATTAATATTGTAAATATTATATTTTGCAAAAAACATTTTATTTTGTGCAAAAAATTTTGCATTTTTCAATATAAAAGTTTGTAATACATTTAAAATTGTGCTATAATTTGACTATGAACAAAATTATTAACAAACACAACGAAGCAACCGACGATTTTTTATTTCACCACTCGCTTACTAAAAACTGTCAAAATAATATCGTCTACCAACCTGAAACACATACGCAATTTGAAGTTTTATACTTAGTTCAAGGTGAAATTGAGTACATTATCGAAGGCGTGGTATACCCTGTTAGAGAAAACGATATAATTATCGTTCCACCTAACGAACTACACTCTATAAAAATTAAAAGCGACCTTTACGAAAGAATAGTAATATTGTTCGATTACGATATTATTGAAGCAATGTTAAGTAAAGCAAATATTCAAATTGACAAGTCGGTTTTTACTAATAATTATTTTTATAGAATAGTTCAAAATAGCGCCGTTAAAGCCACTAACTTAAAAACTATATTTTTTGAAACGGCAAAACTTAAAGACGACGCTCTTATAAGGGTTAAACTTATATCGTACATAATGCAACTTATATGCGAACTTTCAAAAATAAAGGCTAACGAAAACATTACTGCAGTTACCCCTATCGACGCTAATGAAGTTGTTAAAAACGCTATTGCTTTTATTAATCAAAATATAACTAAGCCGTTAAATATCGACGTTATTGCTAATAATATAGGCGTATCAAAATCTACGCTTAGTCACCAATTTTCAAGTTTTATGAACGTTTCGTTAAACAAATATATAACGGTTAAAAAAATATACCTAGCAAGGTCGCTTATTCGGAAAGGAATACCGGCAACCGAAGTTAGTTTAATGGTAGGTTACACTCACTACCCTACCTTTTATCAAAATTACTGTAAATACGTTGGCGTATGCCCATCTACCAACAAACCAATTTAAAGGAGTTATATGATAAAAATTATGTTCGTTTGCCTTGGCAATATATGTCGTAGCCCAATGGCAGAATTTTTAATGAAAGACTTACTTAGACAAAAAGGCTTAGAAGACAAGTTTTATATAACGTCTTCGGCAACTAGCACTTACGAACTCAATAAACCAGTACACTACGGTACGAAAAAAATTTTAGATAGATTTAATATTGATTATTCTAAAAAACGTGCCGTTCAACTTAAAAAAAGCGATTACGACTTATACGACTTGTTCATTGGTATGGACGACGATAACGTTTACGATATGGTTAGGCTTTTTGACGGAGATAAACAAAATAAAGTTAAAAAACTGTTAGACTTTACGCCTAATTCACGAAGCGTTGCAGACCCTTACTATACGGGGAATTTTGAAATTACCTATCTTGACGTAAAGGAAGGTATTAACTGTCTTTTAAATTATTTATTACCTTAAAATTTTTAAATGAATATTGACAAGACTTTATGCGTATGATATTCTTAAAATAACAAATACTTGGGGGTTTATTATGGCTAAAAAGAAAAAGAAAATTAATTTTAACTTTTATTTAAGTATTACAATTATAGCGTTAAGCGCAATATCGGTACTTATGATATTTTTTAACGCTTACTATTACAATGAAGACGTTATGTATAACGGATTACAAGCATCTTTTGGCTTCACTAACGAAGACGGCAACAAAATTTTGACTGGTAACTTTTTAACTTTACTAGCGTTTGTTTTACCGATAGGTGCTATAGTTTTAACTATTTTATTTAAAAAATCGCCTTTAATGGCTTTAATTTCAGGCGTGGCATTATTAGGGGCTGGCATTTTAGCATTTAGTTCAATCGCTACTTTTCCAGACAGTGTAGTTGGTCAAAAATATATTGACGGCTTTAATTCAATTATCGGTGCTTTAGGTGGCAAAACTATTGAGTGGCAACTTGGCGTAGGCTTAATAGTGAGTGGTATTACTTCATTTTTAGCAAGCATTGCTTCGTTTGCAAAAGTAATACTTAAAAAATAAAATTACGATTTTAAAAAGCGTGTTGCATTTTGCAACACGCTTTATTTATTCTAAAAATATTTTATTTTTAAAGTTGTTTTATGTACGAACGGCGACGCTTATGCTGTATATGTTCAAACCGCTTCCACATTGATAAAATAGCAACGTTATCTTCTAAATTAAGGTTAGTTTCCATATACTCGATATTAGTGTCTTTAAACAGATTTTCTAAAACGGTAAACATAAATACGGTTAAACCCGTGTTCCTATACCTAGGCATTATACCTACCAGCGCAAAGTCAATAGAACGTGGTTTTTTAAGCGACTTTAACAAACGCAAAATACAAGCAGGCGTTAGCCTACCACCACTCTTTTGTACGGCTTCACCAAGACCTGGCATACAAAGACCAAAAGCAACGACTTCTTCATTTTCGTCTAAAACGGTAGCTATATATTTAGGGTCTATAAACAATACGAATTGTTCAATTATTTGCTTTTTCATACCGTCGGTAAAAGGAACTGTGCCGTATAAATTTTTATAACACTCATCTAAACAGTTAAAAATACCGTCTTTATACCTATTAATATATTCTCGTTTAGATAAGGTTTTATCACCAAGATGTAAATTATACTTTTTTAAGGTATGCTCTAAAATTTTATTGTATCTTGAAAAATCTTCTTTACAACTAAAAATGCGATGTTCTAACCAGTCAACGTCTTTAGAATAACCACAACCTTCTACCAAACTGCCGTAATAATCGTAATTGTACTGTTCTTCAAAGGTAGCAAGAAAGTTAAAGCCTTCAATTAGCAAGCCTTCCCTTTCTAAATCACTATAACCAAGTGGACCTACAACGTTAGTCATACAATTTATTTTTGCCCAAACTTCAACTGCGTTAAATAAGGCTTTTGCCGTTTCTAAATTATTTTCACAGTCAAAGCGGGTAAAACGGGCTTGCGTAGAATTGCGTATTTCATTATACTGCTTTTGAATAATACCTTGAATACGACCTACCGTCTTTTTACCACGTTTTGCAAGAAAAAAAGCATTATCACACGTTTGGTTGTAAATATTTTTACTCGTAAAAATATTCATTTCGTCAGCATAAAAAGGCGGAACGAAATAAGGATTGCCTTTATATAAACGAAGTGGATATTCTACAAATTCTTTTCTATCTTTTTTTGTTTTTACTGAAATTATCTTTAATTCTTCCATAATTCCTTTAACTCTCGCCAAAATTCGACATTTTTAATTATATCATATTTGTATTTTTTGTCAAGGGTTTGTCAAATATATAGTTCACTTTAAAAAGGTTGCTTTTACAAAATTAATGTGGTAAAATATATTAAATATAAGTTTTTAGGAGAAACGTTATGTCAAAGCCAAAGGTTGTATTTGCTTTTACTGAAGCCGGTATGGGGCACATTATGCCACTTAAAAACATTGCCGATTCATTTGAAACGAAATACGGCGATAAAGTTGAGTGTGTTCGCTCGTCTTTTTTTACCGAAACGAACAACCCTACTCTTATTAAATTTGAACAAATGCTCGTAGAACAAGTAAAACAACAAAATAGAGATAATTTTTACGGTATGTTTACGACTACGGCTATGGAATTTTTCGGCTCTAAAATTAGCACTGAATTCGTTATGAATTCTTTAATTCAAGGCGCAACTAAAGAAGGTATTCGCCATATTGAAGAATTAAATTGCGATATGATGGTAAGCACCCATTGGGCTACTAATTATTATGCAGTAAAAAGTAAAGTTAGACCGTTGACGGTTATGTATAGCCCAGACAATTTCGTGAACCCGTTATTTAGGTTTGATTGCGACTTAGTTTTATGCCCTTTATTGCCTGGCTACGAAAAGGCTAAAAAACTTAAACGCTTTAACGACGATAATTTAAAATTAGTTCCTTTTTCAATTAGAAAAGAAGCGTTTGACGTTTCGCTTGATAAAATTGAGAACCGTAAAAAATTAGGTCTACCTTTAGACAAATTCACGGTAATTTTAGCAGAAGGTGGTTACGGTATTGGTAAAATGGAAAAAATATGCGAAATTGCCATTGAAAAGGACTTACCTATCGTTTTAATTCCTGTATGCGGTAAAAACGACGAGTTG
>JAZOUX010000031.1:0-11805 GCA_045658325.1 Christensenellaceae bacterium
TACCAAGGTGGTGCTCTACCGCCTGAGCCACATCAGCATAATTCGTCGCTATCAAAAGCGACGATTTATTTATTTTTTAAAATATTACTTTTGTATTAAAATTTAATAAATACTTTCCCCTAAATTAAGGGCGTTTTATTAAAAGTTTAACAAGTATAAATATTGTTCTTTATCAATTGCCGATAAGAATAAGTAAAGCCTTGGACCCATATCCGTACCGAATAATAAGTTATAAAATACTTTGAAAAACTTTTGTTGACGAAGCATATTTTCTTTTTTAGTCAACGTAGCGTCGTTAATTACAGTGTATAAATATTGTTGTACGTCTTTTTCGTTAATTACTTCAGTTTCGTTAATATAATCGCACAATTTTTTAACGGCTAACTTTTCTTCATCGTCTAAAGAATCGTAAAACTCTTGGTTTTTAGTTGGTAAAAGTTTGTATAATTTAGACGGTTGATGTACGGTTATCCAATATTTTACCCTTTCAAGACGGCTTTCGTCTTCTTTCGTAAAGTCAACGTTTACCTTCTTTAAAATTTGCCTTACCTTTTCTGGTATAAAGTCAACGATTGTTGCTACCGAAGATAATACGCCGAAAGGTACTTTGCTTTGAGTTTTAGTACCGTCTAATAACGAAAGTTCGTAAACGCTTGTGTTAAACTCGTCGCTTTCACCATTTTTATAGGCTTCTAAGCCTTTATCAAATTCGCTGTAATGACGAATAATAGTATCGTCAAAATTAAACGAAAACGGTGCTTTTGGCTCGTATTTAGCAAAAAGCCATCTTATCATATCTGGTTCGTATACTTTTAATACGGTTGAAGGTGTTATATTGTTACCCGTTGACGAGTGCATATCACCTAAACCTGCTATTGAAAGCCAGCCGTAACCTTGGAACATTGGTGGTTCTACGTTTAAAATTTTAGTTGCGACAGCACTTGATACGACGTAACTACCACTTGCCGCAGCGTGGTCAATTCCACCTGGTTCAAAGTCAACGCCTTCGTAACCCCAACGCATTGGCCAGTCAACCTTCCAAACAAGTTTAACGTTATGATAATCTCTTAATTTAACGGTATGTTCGTTACCACACTTACATTTGTAAGTGATTTCTTCACCGTCGTCAGTGCCACTAATAACTTTAGTAGTGTCTTTACCACATTCTTGACAGTATACGTTTAAAGGATAATAGTTTTCCCTATCGCCTTCGTCACTGTCTTGCGTTTTATATTCCATTAAAACGTCGTAAATTTGTTTCCTATTTTTTACGGCGAATATTATTTGGTCGGTATACATACCGCTTGTATAATTTTTTGCTTGATAACGGTAATCAACGTCAATACCTAATTCTTTTAAAGAATTTTCAAATTCCTTTTCGTTGTATTCGGCGTACGAAGAATATTTACCGTATGGGTCTGGAATCATTGCGTAAGGCATACCCATATATTTTTCAAAATCGGGAGCGATTTTTGCTATGTTTGAAGGAACTTTTCTAAGCCTATCAAACTCGTCCCAAGAAAATAATAATCTTGCTTTTTTACCCTTTTTTTGAAGCGCTTTTACTACATAAAAACTAGTTGCTACGTCTCTAAAATTACCAATATGAACAGAACCTGACGGTGAAATGCCTGCTGCACATACATATTCTTCTTTGTTAGGTTTTTTTGCAATAATTTCTTCTGCTATTTTTTCAGCCCAATGCATAGTATTCTCCTTTAACTAATTAGCCATTTTTCAAATGCAGTACACACTTCAAAAAATACTTCTTCTCTACTTTTATTTTCAGTATCTACGACAAAATCGTAATTATTTAAATCGGTTATATCAACGTTGTAAAATTGTAAAAACCTTTCTTTTTCACAATCACGGCGTTTTGTAAGTTTGTCAACGGCATCTTCAATAGAAGAATACGTTTCGTTATCTCGACCTTCATTGTATACCCTTGCACCTGCAACCGTTGGCGAAACTTTCATATAAACCTTGAACGATGACGGAACGAAATGCCACGCCAAGCGAGAGTCAAACAAGAATTTGCCGTCAATATTTTCATACTCACATAGTTTTGAGTCTAAAATATTGTCAAATTCAGGGTGTAACGACATATATTTATTAAACTCGTAAGTGTTCATATTCATTTTTTGAGCCATTTCACGCTGGATAGAGCCTATCGACACCTTTTCTAAACCGTATTTTTCTGTAAGCATTTTGCCGACGGTACTTTTACCACTACCTAAATCGCCCGCCAAAGATATTTTATAACTTTTCATATTCACCTTAAAACATAGCCGTTCTTATTAATATACATTTATTCTTGCGATTTGTCAACTTTTTTATCGCTTAACTTGTTATATGGACAAACTTTTATGCAAATACCACAAACTGCGCCCCTACCTACGTCTTTATAATTCTTCATATTATGCGAACATTTTTCAGCACTAAAAAATTCTTCACGCTCTAAGCCTTCAACGTAAGGTTTGCCACTAATTGCTCCCCCTGGACAAGCGTTTTGACATATAGTACAATTACCACAGCCGTTAGAAATTATCCCCCTTTGTGATACGAGTGGCATATCGGTTAACACCGTCGCTAAACGAACTTTTGAACCGTATTCTTTGGTAATTAAAAGACAGTTTTTACCTATAAAGCCTAAACCCGAAAGCCTTGCGCCTTTTTTATGAGAAAACACGCCTTCGTATTTAGAATTAGGGTCGCTTTGCGAAGCACCTATTGGAAAGGCGTTATAACCTAACTTTTCAATAAACCTTGATAACTTAAAAGACATACCGTCTAGTAGCGTATTTGCCGTTCGATATTCGTGAAAATACTCGATAGAAGGTCTATCTTCTATCGTTTTAAGTATAGCGTCGGGAATTTTTAAGGCAATAGTTACGGCGTAAGATAAATTTTGACCTTTAATAGCACTTTCGCCTAAATTACTAAAACCTACTAAATCGGCACCTAAATTTTCTAAATAATTTTGAATTTCAATTTCAAACATACTACGCCTCGTATAATATCGTAACCGGTCCGTCGTTAAGTTGTGAAATTTTCATATCTGCGCCGAAAACACCCTTTTTTACCGAAATTCCCGTTTCGGCTAATCTTTCACAAAAATAATCGTATAGTTTGCTTGCTAATTCGGGCTTTTCAGCATACGAAAACCCCGGTCTATTACCACGAGATACGTCTGCGTATAAAGTAAACTGAGAAATACTAAGTATTTCTCCACCCACGTCACCGACGTTTAAATTCATTTTGCCGTTCTCGTCTTCAAATACGCGTAAACCGATAACTTTTTTTGCTAAATAATCAGCCTTTTCAGTCGTATCGCCTACGCCGATACCTACATAAATTACTAAGCCGTATGGTATTTGCGATATTAATTTGCCGTCAACCTTTAAAGTCGTTTCTTTTACCCTTTGTACAACCAATTTCATATTAAACACCTTGAATTAAACACGCCGAGCCAATAATACCAGCGTCGTTTTTAAGCATTGCCGTTTTTATTTCAACTCTTGGCGTTTGCGGGTAACCGTAACGTTGTTTTTTTATACGGTTTACAATTTTATCAATTAAAAAATTACCTTCGTTACTAATTGCGCCACCTAAAACGATTGCTTGCGGTCTAAAAACGTTACAGTAATTTAAAATACCTTCAACTAAATAGGCAACGTACATATTTACTACCTTATTTGCCGTTTTATCGCCTTTCTTACACTCGGCAAAAGCAGTTATACCGTTAACCTTTTCAATATCACCGTCGCACGCCGTCCACATAGACGATTTTTTATCTTTAAGCATATGCTCTTTAGTTATTTCTATTAAAGCAGTAACCGAAGCGTACTGTTCAAAACAACCACGCCTACCACACTTGCATTTTTTACCCCTATAGGTTAAGGTTATATGACCTAATTCTGTCGCCATACCTTTATAACCTAAATATAGTTTATTGTTTAAAATTAAGCCACCACCTACGCCCGTGCCTAAAGTTAACATAACAACGTCGGTATAGCCGTTGCAACTGCCGTAAAACCATTCACCTATCGTGGCGCAGTCAGCATCGTTGGCAACTTCAGTTCTTAACCCCGTTAATTGTTGCATTATCGTTTTTACTTTTAAATTTTTCCAATTAATATTATCGGCATACACAACTACGCCGTCAACGGAATTTACAGTGCCTGGACAACCTATGCCTACACCTAATACTTGGTCTTTAGAAATATTACTTTCGGCAATAATTAAGTTTACTTGGTTTGCTATTTCACCTAAAAAATTATATTGATTATCTAAACCAACAACCGTTTTGATAGACCTTTTTGCTAAAATATTACCGTTTTCATCAGTTAAGCCTATTTTAACCGACATTCCACCTACGTCTACGCCAACTATATACATAATTTACCCAATAATTAAATAATTTCTTCTTTTCTTAAAATTTCAGTTAAATCTTCAATATTAATTTTTATTTTCTTATAAGGTTTAAACGCATAATAATACGCTAAATAACAAAGTTTAATTTTGTCTTTATCTTTGCCCCTAATAATTTCAGTAAATAAATCAATAACGTATAAAAGGTCTTCTTTTTCGTCTTTTGAAAGCCTTGACGAACGTACCGACAAACCGTCAAGTTCTAAAAGCCTTATTATAGTTACCGGTAAACTTGCTTTAGTAACGTCAATATCGTCAATTTTAGTAGCCTTTTCACTCTCTTTTGGTTGTTCGATAGGTTCGCTAGCCGTTTCTACACCCGACTGAGTTAAGTTTATAACTTGCATTGCACTGTTATAAACGTACGCTTTAAACGGTTGCAATACGTCTTGACAAAAATTTATATACGCCTTTTCGTAATCTTTGGTATTATCAAAATAATCTAAAAGGTCGGTAAGTTGTAATTTTTTATGCGTAATTTCAGTCAATAATAAATACACGAAAGCCATTACGTCAGTTGCCTTTATAGGCATTTTAAACGACTTAACCCCGTCAACTTCGCTTAATGCGTTTATTAAACCGTTGTAAAAATCATAATCTTTAGTAAAATGATTAAACATATCAGTTAAAAGTTTAGATTGTTTTATTTGTGAAATTACGTCAAACACTTTTGAATTAGCCATAATATACTTTGTTGAACATAAATTATCTATAGCTACGCAAAAATTTGTAACAGATGATTCCCTTGATGACATAAAAATACCCCTTTTAGTTGAATATTTTAACTATTTTGTATAAATTATAACATAATTTATTTTTTCTTTCAACACAATTTAGCATAAACTGTTGATTTTTTTTAAACAATTATGTATAATTGTATTAATAATCTTTTTAGGAGGCATAACTATGAAATCAATGCAAATTTCTTTACAAATGGCAAGCCAAGTTAAAACTTTCGTTAACGTGGTACAAAAATATCCTTTCGATATTGAACTTAAAAGCGATAGGTACGTTGTTGACGCTAAAAGCATTTTAGGTATTTTTAGCCTTGATTTAAGCAAGCCTATTACGGTTGAAATTCACTCAAACGACTGTCAAGAACTTATTGAAGAACTAAAACCATTTGCTATCTAATTAATTTTTAAGGGGTAAAAGCATGTTAGTCAAAGGCGATTCGTCTATAAACAAATTAATATTATTATTCGTCTTTGATAAGATGGAGTGTCCGTTAAGTGAAAACACTATAATAGATATGTGCTGTTCTTCAAATAACTGGATTTCATATATGGACTATAAACCTATTTTAAACAAACTTTTAGAAGAAGCGTTTATTTATAACGTTTCAAAATACGGTGACGAGTTGTATACTATTACCCCAGAAGGACGATATTGTTTAGCAGAATTTTACGTTCAAATTCCTACTTCTACTAGAGAGTCTATTTCTGAATTTATTAAACAACACCGTGTTAGATATAGGCGCAAACAAGAGTGTTCGAGCGATTATTTTATGAATAACGACTCAACTTATACCGTTATTTTAAAAATTAACGACGTTGCTCAACCTATGCTTGAACTTAAATTTAACGTTCCTAATAGGCAAATTGCTAAAAACATTTATAAATCGTGGGAGGAAAAGGCTGGTAATATATACGCTCTTATATACGACAACCTTGTAGATTGATATGCAAAATTATAAAACTAGTGGAACTTGCTCGCGCCAAATTGACTTTACCGTGAAAGACGGTATTTTAACTTCGTTACAGTTTTTAGGCGGTTGTTCGGGCAACCTGCAAGGCATTTCAAAACTTGCAGTAGGTAGAAATATCGACGATATTATTAGACTTTTGCAAGGGGTTAAATGTGGTTTTAAAAACACGTCTTGCCCAGACCAACTTGCTAAAGCGTTAATTGATTATAAGCAAAAAAACGGCTAATTCCGTTATAAAAAAACCTTGCTCGTCGCAAGGTTTTTTTATTTAATTAAATTTATTTACGATTTTTAAATGTCGATTTTATTAAGAAGTTTTTCGTCGTTTTGGCGAAGTTCTTTTGGAATATAAATTTCGTCGTAAGTAATAAAATACTTCATTTTATGTTCGGTATAATACCCTACGAATTTTATCGACGAAAATATAAGTACCGAAAGTGGCAAGGTAATTAAAAGAGATACGAGTAAGGTAAATACTGCACACACTACGTTAATTACGAAAATAGCAATAATTACTAAAAAGTATACGCCGAATCTATCAAATAACTTCATTATATCTTTGCAAACTTCACTAACGCACTCAAAAAGAGATTTGAAAGGACCTTTATTTTCACATATCATTTTTGGTAAAACGTGCCCTGACACTGAAAACCTTAACGTTATAGTTACGAAAAGAATTAACGATATAAAGAATAAGCCTACCTTATTAAACAAGTTTAAAAATAAAAGCGATAGCAAATAACAAATTAACCATACTATTGAATTGTAAAGTAAAAGCATAGTCGTTTTGTATAAGCCGTATTTTAAGGCTTTACCAAAATTTTCAAACAAAGTTGAAAAGAAGGTACAGTGCATAAGCGTAGTCATATAATTATTTACGTTTATTGCAATAACGTAATCGCATACCGAAGCGCAAAATACTGCAATTTGACTAATAATAAATATTGCAAGCGCCGACCATATTATACCAGCCATATTGTTAGTAAAATGGCTTAAAACGGCTAATATTTTATTGTTTAACTCGGTTGACGTGATATTAGTAGCGACTTCAGGTGAAAAAAAGTCGTAAACCATAGTCCTAAAAACTTCACCTAACGATTTAAAATCGGCTACAAAAGAAGCGTCTTCAATAATAGGAATTAACGCACCGTGAGCACAAATTAAAATAAGTACAGCCGTTATAAGATAAATTACTAACCTTGAAAGCAAGGTTTTTACGGCTAAACCTTTTAATGAAAATGAGATTTTTACTGCATGACCTGAACGCATAAAAGCCCCCTATAAACAGTTTTATCACTTTTAGTATATAATAAACTTTTATTTTTTGCAAGCAAAATTAAGTTATAGCATTATTTAACGGTTAAAACGAAAAAAAGCGACGAGTTTCGTCGCTTCAAAAATTTATTTATTGTTAAGATATTTGTGTACTATCGTGTACGCGTTACCTAATAAATTTTTAATTTCGTCTTCTTCAATTTGTTTAAGCGCTTCTTCTTTAGGTAAAGCCATAAAGTAGTTTAACGCATTGGTAATTTTAACAATTTCAAGTTGGTCTACCCTATCTTTACCTTCAATACTGTACAAGTTTTGTAACGCTTCGTTTTGACGTGCTTCTTCTTTTTTTATTGCTTCGTTATATTTAATAGTATCAACGATTTGTTTATCTTGCTCGTTAATTAAACTTTGCAACTTTTGCTTAATTTCAACGGCTTTTGCCGTTTCTAAATTGTTGACGCTTTTTTTATACTCATCTTCAAGTTTTTGAATTTGAGCGTTATTTTTATATAACGTGTCGGCAACTTTTTCATCAACGCCTAACATTTCTTGAATTTTACTCTTAGATAACGACTTGATTTTTTCGGCTATTATACTAGAACGTTGCACGCCCTTTTTCATAGCGTCGTTTTCAGCCTTTTTATCTAAAACCTTGTACGCATTTTCTAACTCTTTTTTTTGCATTTCTGCCTGCGTTACGGCAGTTTGACTTTCGGCATTTAACTTACCTATTTTTTCGCTTGACGAATTAGTTAAATCTTCTAACTTTTTAGCGTAAACGTTACCTACTTGTTCTTCAGCGTTTTTTAAAAGTTCGTTTTCAGTTAACTGCACTATCGGTTTGGTCTCAAATTTAACTACATATTTATTTTTAATTTCGTCTATCTCGCTTTGAGTTTTTCTTAGGTCATCTAAATACTCTTTTTTCTTTTTTTCTTCTTCAGTTTCTAAGTCGCTTTGCTTTTTGTTTAAATTTTCCATATCGTAATACTCTTGCACTTTTTCGTTATAAGAACTCATATTACACCCCCTTACTAATTACTATTAAATCGTTAACACGCTTAACGTATCTACCGTCGCTTAACTTTACTATTTCTTCAAATTCGCCTATTTTTATAGGCTCGCTAAATTCGTTATCTAAGACTTCAACTTTATAACAACTGCCGTTATCTTCGTAATAGATTATATATTTTTGCTCTATCTTTTCAATATGAAAATTTTTTCCGTTTAAAAATATTGTTCCACTCATAACTCTCCTTTTAGGTTGACTTTTATTATTTTTTTGGGGAATTATTCAATCACAAGTTTAGTTTTTGAGGTGAAATCAACGATTAAATATACACCACATACGTTAGTTTCGGCATAAACTAGATTACCCTTTCTAGCAGTCTTTTCAAAAGTTCGACTATCACCTTGCACGTTGTAATAGCAGTAATAAATTTGCGAAAAACGACTAAAAATTATTTTATAACCTTGTCCGTTTTCTAATTTATAAGCGCATACGCTATTTACCCCACTAACGCCTAAGTCTTCTTCTGTAACGCGATTATTTGCAAAGTCGACGACTTTTATTTTTAATGAAGAATTATCGTCGATAAACACCATTATAGCGTAATAAGATTTAACTTCAATAAGTTGAGCGTCTTTACACTTAAAAGACATAACGCTTTCAATTTTGTTACTTGAATTTTTTACCTTTAGCAACGTAGCGTCGTTACCTGAAACGTTTAATATATAGTTAGTAGTTTCATAGTTCAAAACGCTTAATTTATGATATAATCCGTCTTTTTCGTATCGTATTAAATTGACGTTTATCTTTTTTAAATTAAATTCGCTTTCTGCCGTAAACGTAACTATAAGTTCGTTTTTACCACTTTGGCATAAAGTGTCAAAAGAATAATTAGTTTCACTTAGCGTATTCATATCAAGTGATAATACTAGTTCGTTGTTTAAAGTAAAGTCAACGGTTATTTGATTTTCAGTTTGGCTTTCGGTTAAAATTAATCCGTGAAAATTATATTTGCCACTCTCAAACACGTTGAACATAAAAGTTTTTGAAAATAAAGTTGAATTATTATCGTCGTTTTCGCTAACTAAGTAAATACTGTTACTAGTTTTTTGATTAAGCGAATTTTTTAAAGACGATAATTCTTTTTCAAGTTCTAGCATTTTTAAGTAGGCTACTTTGCCGTATTCAAATTCCATATTACTCCTTAAAATAACTAAAATAAAGTATTGGTTTACTTACTTTTAACTTAGCAAAATTACTTGATAATCTAAACGAAAACTTATCACCTAAAAGTGATGGAAATACGTCTTTTCTACCCTTGCCTTTAAGTAAAAATATTTTGCTTTGACTTTCGCTTTCAATTTTTAAATATACGCTTCCGTCAATTTCTAACGAAACTTTTTCAAGTCGCTTTCTTTTTGACGTTATTTGAAAATCACTAAACCCGCTTTGCCATACTTTTTTTAAATTTTTAGTTAAAAACTTGCCACCGTTATTAATAACTAAAATTTCATTTACGTTTTTACTGCACGACAATACTTGCCTATTTTCACCGTTTAGTACGCAAAAATCAATTAAAGGTAAATATCTTAAAATATGACCTTCTTTTGACTTTACGTCGTACACTATTACGCCCTTTTCAATATCGCCGTTTTCAAATTTCATATCGCATATTAAATAAAAATTTCCACCCGAAAAGCAACTTTTAGCATTTTCAACGTTTACTAAGTAATTTTCAATTTCACTCATAATTTTTACGCTACTAGTTCCGTTAAATCTATATAAACCGTCATCGGTTAGATAAATAACGTAGTCCCCACAGTCTGTCGGCGTATTGCCGTAAATTCTACCGTGACTTACGCTAATTGAGTTAACATAAAAATCTTCTTGATTACCGTATGCTGAAATAACCGATATACCGTAACTTCTAAAAACGTATAAATAGCCTTGAAAACTCATTATTTTTTGCATATCTCCTAAATTGTCTTCAAGAGTAATATAACCTGCTTTATCAAGTGATATTTGCCAATTAGACGGGTCGAAATCATCTGAAAACCAAACGGTCTTTTTATCGCTTTTTGTCGTTATAAAAAGCCTTTCAGAGTGCATACACATTGAGTTTATATTAGGGGTTAACTCTACGTTTGTAAACGTATCACCGTTTATTATAATTAAACCTTCGCCGTCTTTTGAAAAGATATAAACGTCGCTTCCGTCATAGTTATAATTTAAACCTTGTGGTGCGCTTTCCATAGTAAAACCGTCGAATAAAACAAAGCCTTCAGTTGAATTTAGTTTAATATAATAAAACTGCTTATCGCTTGCGTAAACAATTAACCTTTCGTCTTTTTTGTCTAAACTAACGTCGTACCTATCGTAAAAATAAATTTTTATTGGATACACTCCTTTTGGTAAAGAAAATCTACTGCCTTGACAAGTAAAATAATCAGCACCTAAACTACTTACTAACGCTCCACTTTCGTAGTTAAAATTGTAAGCGTATTTGGCGTAGGATACGGGAAGTAAACTTTCGTCTACTTCTCCGTTTACACCGTTGCTAAAAGAGTTTATCGTTACTTTTTTAATAGTAGGATAATTTTTAATTTTTTTACTGTAATCCATTAAAACCACTTCCTTGCGGGTATTCTTATTTTATTGTTTTTAGATATTGCAACCATTATAGAGTTTCTAAATTTAGCGTTAAAATTTTCGCTTTCAGCAAAACAACCTTTTATAAACAAATACTCACTTGCTACACCCAACGCAACTATACGCGCAGTTATAGGCGTATTTTCAAAAATAAAAGTATCGCTCTCTAACTGGTTAGAAGGTAAATATTCGTACTCTATGTAACCCGAATTTATTTTAGTTAAAAGTTTAGTTGGATAAATATTTGCTTGAACTTTATTAAAATTTTCATCTAAGACGTTGACGATTGCAAGTGGATTTTTACTTAATAAAGAATACTTGAATTCGTCACTATTTTTAGTAAATTTTTCAACCGTAGTCAATCTGTAATATTCGCTTACTATTTCGCTAACGTTTAAATTGTAGCATTTAAGTAAAGTTTCAGCGTCGCAACTTACGTCGATTGAATTTTCGCTACTGCCGTTTTTTAGACAGTCGCAAATATCTTTTCTATCAATTAACTCGCTACTTAATATAAGTATATCTTTAACCGTCATAATTCTCCTTTAAAGCCTTAATAGTATAAGGCTAACCTAGTTTATTACGCTTCAGTAATGCCAGATAACATTGCTTGACCACAAGGTTTTGTACAAAGAAGGTCGGCGTATTTTACAAGCGTTGCTTTATAAACCGGTTTATCGGCAACTTGTTTAATAACTCTGCCGTCTTCGCTTTCAAGCCACTTCCAATCGCA
>JAZOUX010000032.1:0-3557 GCA_045658325.1 Christensenellaceae bacterium
ACGGTGAAAAAAAGTATAAAATTACGGCAAAAAACAACGCCGATACCACCGTTAAAAACACCGTTAGTTTTACCTTGCTTATCGTTTTAGTTCTACTAGCAATTTCAGGTATTGACGATACGCATAAGCCGTAACATATTGCAACGGGTACGCCTATTACCGATTCTACCCCTCCAGAATATATACCGTAAAGTGCCGTAGCGTTTGATAAATAACCTTTTAAAACATTTACTACCATAAAACTTTCAACCGTACGCGAAAGTGGAATAGTAATAGTCGCAATCATTATAGGAAAAACTATTTTGGCTATTTTTTTTACTTCCGTCTTAACCCCTTTTAAAAGAGTTATTTTATAGTTTTTATTATATAGAATAATAAAATACGCTAATGCTACTAGTTCTGATATGGTTACAGACAGCGTTGCCATTTTAGTGGCTAATAGCATATCTTTTTTAAAAATTGAACACAACGCTAAACCGAATACGCATTTTATTGACTGTTCTATTATTTGCGAAAGGCTTGTTGGGAGCATATTCGATAACCCTTGAAAATATCCCCTAAAACAACTAATAACGCTTACTAAAAATATTGACGGTGATAAATACAAATAACAACCTTTTGCCAATGAATTTCCTTGAATCGTAGCAATTTTATTAGAAAATACAGCCATTAATAAGAAGCCTAAAAACCCTATGGGTGCAAACAGTTTTAAAGCCGATTTCAAAACCTTTTCAGCGTTTTCGCCACTTGCGATTGTCTTTGCTATTCCGTTCGGTACGCCTTGCGACGAAAATGTTAAAAGCAAGCAATACAATGGAAAAGCCATTTGATACAAACCTATTCCGTTAGCACCTAATAAACGAGTTAGCGGTATTCTGTATACTGCGCCTATTAACTTAGTTAAAAACCCACCTACCGATATGATAAGCGCACCTTTTATAATTTTATTCTCTTTCATTACTAACGTGCTTTTATAAGTTTTTTTCTATTGATTTTACTGCTAAACTTAGCATATTTAAGTCTTGGCTAGAAATATCTTCGTTTGAAAGTAGACAAATAAAACCGTAAATTACACCTTGTGCGTCTTTTACAGTCATAATTGCTTGCTTTGAATATTTTGTTAAATTACTTTCGTCAATATCAATAACTTCACCGTAATTTAAAATAACGTTTTTATCACGTTCAACGGCTTCTTTCATTTTTTGACTAACTACGCCGTTTTTTAACTCTCTACTCAAACCACAACTAAAAACAATTTGCTCTAAATCGCCAAAAACTACCCCTTTAGACGTTGCCTCGCTTAAACTTTTAAGCATATTGAAAGTTTCTTTTGAAAACTGTTGTTTAGGAGCGTATTTTTTTAATACTATTTTTTCTTTATCGGTATAAATTTCTATACAATCGCCCGATTTTATTTGTAAAGTTTTTCTTATTTCTTTGGGTACTACCACTCTACCTAATTCGTCAATTCTTCTAACAATTCCCGTATCTAACATAATTACCCCCTACACTAAGTTTTTGAAAATTTTTGCAATTTATGTAATTTTTACTTGCAAAATTTACCAAAATCTTATAAAATAATATTAGTTTTAGTAATAATAAGGAGATTGTATGACTTTAAAGCAATATAATGCCTTCGTAACTTCAGTTGAAGAAGGCTCAATTTCTAAAGCAAGTAAAATTTTAGGTGTAACGCAAGGGGGCATTACCCATTTAATTAACGATTTAGAAAAAGAATTAGGCTTTTTACTTATGACGAGAAATAAAGGGGGTATTAAACTAACTAACGAAGGTAAAAAGTTATTCCCTTTAATGAAGAACGTTTTAAGTCAAGACAAGCATTTGATTGAGTTGTCGCAAAAAATAAAGGGTAATTACTCTAATAAAATAAATATAGCAACCTTTACTTCGGTTGCAGTTAATTGGTTACCTAGCATTATAAACGGCTTTAAACAAAAATATCCTTACGCTGAAATTACGTTTACAAACGGTGGTTATAGCGATATTAAAAAAGCCCTTAACGACGGTGTTGCCGATATAGGCTTTATAAACTTATCTACTAACGATAATTTTAAGTGTTTTCCACTTATTAAAGACGAAATGTTAGCAGTTTTACCCGAAGGACATCCTTTAACTGCTTTAAATACTATTGACGTAAAACATTTTGAAACTGAAAGCGTTATAAGTCTTGGCGATAATACCGATAACGACTCTCGTGCAGTATTTGAAAACGCTAACGTAACGCCTAATATAAAATATAGAACTACTGACGACTACGCTATGATTTCAATGGTAAAAAACAATTTAGGTATATGTATTGAACCTAATTTATTGCTATCTGGCAATGAAACGGGGGTAAAAATAAAGGCTCTTTCACCACCGTCGTATAGAATTATAGCCCTTGCCGTTCCTTATGAAAATTTAGAAAACCCTTTAATTATAAATTTAATTAATTATATACTCGACTGGGTTAAAAATAATTGTAAAAACCATATAATACAATAAAAAAACGCATTTCTTTGTAAAATGCGTTTTTAGTTTTAATAAATTACCCCTTTTAAAGACAAAAACTCTTTTATTTTTGCGTATGGAACTGCGTAACCTTCACGGAATTCGTTTAAAGTAACGTCGCTACCAACTGCAAAATTAATGCCTATAATTTCAAAATTATGATTAATTAACGCCCCACCAGACGAACCATTATTAATATTAGCGTCGTGAGTTATGATTGGGAAAGTAACGTTAGAATAGTCGGTACTGTCGGCACTTTTAGGCACGTCAACTACTTTATCTAAAGATACGATATTACCTACCGTAACCGAGTTTAAAGTGCCAAGTGGGTTGCCAAGCGCTATTACTTTATCGTTTATATATAAATCGCTTTTAGCAAACGGTAAACACTCAAAACTAACTTCGCTTCTAAAACGGATTACGGCTAAATCGTAAGCGTCGCTATTACATATTAGCGTGGCGTTGGCGTGAGTATTTCCTAAATGGTCTACTACCGAATAATTCGGGTATAAATTGGCAACTACTACATGGTTATTAGTTAGACAGTAATAATCGAAATAATGCGTCGTACCTACCCTTTCTTTTTTGAATATAATACCACTACCGTCAAAAAC
Source organism: Christensenellaceae bacterium (assembly GCA_045658325.1). GTDB lineage: Bacteria > Bacillota > Clostridia > Christensenellales > Borkfalkiaceae > HGM11412. Next base: position 3,126 of record JAZOUX010000032.1, read on the forward strand.
TGAAACGCTTGTAAAATACTCTTTACGCGAAACGATTTTTACGTTAGCCGACATATATTTTGACGATAATAAATCTAAAACTTCAGTTAAAGGTCGTTCAACTTTAACGTAAACCGACCTTGAATATTCTGAAACTGCACCACCTAAAAAGTTTACCGCCCTAACCTTTACGGAATATTCACCATAATCGAGCGTTGATAAATCACAGTTAGACTCGTAACTTTTTATTACCGTTTGGTCGTCAACTAAAATTTCGTATTGATATGCGCCATTAATCGGTGACCAAGATAAAACGTTCGTTTCACCGTGAAAAATGGCGTTAGGTACGGGCAAAGAGTCGGTAACCGTTATACAGCCTGTAAAAAACAAACTAGTAATTAATAATATTAAAATCAAATATAAATTTAATTTTTTACGCTTATTCATATTTAT
>JAZOUX010000033.1:0-2015 GCA_045658325.1 Christensenellaceae bacterium
AGGGATAGCGAGTGGCATTATTACCAGTCGGTAATTTTCTATAAAAAAAATTGGGTAAACGAAAGTAAAACTCAACTTGAAATAGCAATTAAAATGAATCCAAACGAGCCAAAATACAAGTTAGCACTCGAAAAAATTCAAACTAAAATTAACGGTCAAAACAATACGCAATATAACGCCGATTGGGACAAGTCGGGTAATGCGTATAAAACTCCACACCAAGAAGGTGAACCCGTTCAACAAATGGGTGGGGATAGTTGCTGTCAATGGTGTTGTGAAATGGCAATTTGTAACGCTATGTTTAATATTGGTTTAAGTTGCTGTTGTCCTTGCAGATAATGAAAGACGCTAAATTAATCGCCGTATCTGGCGTAACGAGTGCGTTAAGCGTAATTGTATTAGCGCTTGGTACTTATATTGAAGTTATCGACTTATCTTGTCTTTTTTTAGCGTCGCTTTTTATAATGCTTCCGCTAGCAAAAGATAGTTTTAAAAGTGCCTTTTTATGCTATTTAGCCGTAACGTTGTTATCTTTAATATTTACAGCGTCAACGGGTAGATTTTATATCACGGTGCTTTACGCATTATTTTTCGGTTTATATCCGTTAGTTTTAGATTTTGAACGTAGAAAAGGCGTAAAAGGTATTATAACGTATCCAATAAAAGCAATTTGGTTTATTGGTACTTGTTTTTTAATTTACTTTGTATTTAAAATGTTCGTTTTAACTAACGAAATTTTTGAAAAGTATATAATAATTATTATTTTAATTGGTGGATTAATACTTTTCGTAGTGTTTGATTATATGATGAAACGCTTTCAAAAATTAACTAATCAAATCATTAAAAGGTTGAACATTTAGGTAATATTATGCAAAAAAATGAAATTTATACCCAAATCATTACCGATTTAGGATTTAATGGTGAAGGTATAACTAAGGTAGACGGAATAACGTGTTTCGTTCCATTTACGCTAATTGGCGAAAAGGTTGAATTTAAAGTATTAAAGGTTGTACAAAACGTGGCGTATTGCAAACAAATTGAAATTATTACGCCGGCAGACAATCGCGTTAGACCCAAATGCGCCGAGTTTACTAAATGTGGTGGTTGTCAATTACAGCACTTAAAATATAGTGAACAATTAAAATTAAAACGTAAAATAATAAAAACTTGCTTTAAGAAGATAGCAAATATCGACGCTAACGTTTTAACGGTTGCCCGTAGCGATATTGAGTACGAGTACAGGAATAAATTGCAGTTACCCGTAAGAGAGCAAAAAGGCGTAGTTAAGTTTGGTTTTTTTGCCGAAAATTCGCATAGGGTAATAGATATATCTACTTGTCCTATTCAGCAACCTTGGACTGAAGAAATTATTAAAGTTATTCGTCAATTTATGTATTACTACAATATCACGGCGTATAACGACGAAACTAAGCAAGGTTTAATTAAGCATATTGTAGCGCGAAGCGTATCGGGTAGTATTTTACTAGTTATAGTTATTAACGGCAAAAAGTTACCGCATTATAAAAAATTAATTGAAATGCTTAGCGTTAATTTACATAAATTTTCCTTATTTATAAGTGAAAATACGGCTGAAAATAACGTTATTTTAGGTAATGAAGTTAAACTTTTATTCGGGCAAGAAAGTTATTCGGCAGTTGAAAACGGTATTAAATATTCAATTAGCCCTAACTCGTTTATGCAAGTAAACGATAGTGTTCGTAGTAAACTTTATAACGAAGTTATAAAATGTGCCGACCCAACTGAAGAAACTGTATGTATCGACGCGTACAGTGGTGCTGGTTTATTAACTGCCATGCTTGCAAAAAGGTCAAAAAAAGCAATAGGTATTGAAATTATAAAACAAGCCGTTGACAATGCAAATACTCTTTGTAAAGAGAACGATTTAGACGGCAAAATGATTAACTATTTAGGTGCTTGTGAAGACGTTTTACCATCGGTTATTGATGAAGAGCGTAAAAAAGGTAGTAAAATAGTTTTGGTATTAGACCCACCTA
>JAZOUX010000034.1:0-16291 GCA_045658325.1 Christensenellaceae bacterium
AGGTAAACTTGCTAATGCGCCAAAGAATAAGTTGAGTGGAAGCACTGCTATTGCACAAATTACGCAGTTGCGCATTAATTTAAAGAACCTAAGTTTATACGTTACGCCAAGCGTTAACGAATACAAATAGCATATCGAAAAGAATACTATACCGACTATACACGCAATTTTAGATATAGTTAATAATACGCTGTTACCATCACCCGTAACTAATTGTAAGTTAGAAGCATCTATCGTTATTACTGAAAGTGCTAAAAGTATAACGAAAGTTAAAGTTGAACAAAGTACGGTTTTATAGTTCTTTTTAACGCCCGTCCAAAAATCTGACGTTACAAATACGCCTTCAGTCCATACGAGATTTCTAATAACGTAAAAACCACCACTTATACCTACCGACATATAAAATACGAGAACGATTAATATTATAAAAAATATAACGTCACTCCTTAAAAGTATAGTTTCTTCAATACCAACCATATTTGGTACTATTGGATAGCCTATACCCATATTTTGCGAAAACGGAGCATCGCCCGCTTGTATTGAAATAAGTAAAGTTCTAAATATCAAAAGCAAAAACAACGGAAACAAAAATAAAAACATTAATAAATTGATTTTAACAAGTTTGCCTAAGTTAGTTTTTATTAAATCCCAACCGAGCGCCCACCTATTTGACGGAAGGGTGCTTCTAGCGTAATCTTCCGACCTTTCAGGCCCTTCAATTATTTTTGCAAATAAACCTTTCTTTTTAGTTTCGTTAGCCATATAAAACTCCTATTAGTTAATACATATACTTATACTATTATATAATACACCAATTACCAAGATTTTTCAAGGTATTTAACACGATAAAAATAAATTAATTTATTTTTTGCCACTTTTATTAATTTTGCCTAATTTTATTTAAGCATTTTTTAAAAAATATAAACATTTGTTTGACTTTTGGTAGGTATGGGTTTATAATATAAACAAATGTTTGTTTGTGTGGTAATTTTATGATAGACGCTAAAAAAATAAAAATTTTAACTGAAAGTGCCAAATACGACGTTTCGTGTTCGTCAAGTGGTTCAAATAAACGTTACAATAACGGCGTAGGCACTACTAACTACGGTGGAATATGCCACTCGTTTACGCAAGACGGCCGATGCGTTTCGTTACTAAAAATAGTTATGACCAATATTTGCGTATATAACTGCGAATACTGCAACAATAGGCGTTCAAACGACGTAGAAAGGGCTATTGCAACCCCCGACGAAATTTGTACGCTTACTATGGAATTTTATAACCGTAATTATATTGAAGGTTTATTTTTATCGTCGGCAGTTTATAAAAATCCGTCTTACACTATGGAACTACTGCTTGAAACGGTAATTAAACTGCGTAAACTGTACAATTTTAACGGTTATATTCACTTAAAAGGTATCCCCGGGGCTGACAATTCACTAATTATGCGTGCAGGCGAATACGTTGATAGGATGAGTTTTAATTTAGAACTTCCTACCGAAAAAAGTTTACGCCTACTTGCACCCCAAAAAAGCAAAAACGCCATACTAAAACCTATGGGGTTTTTAAGTGGTGAAAAAGAAGCAAACAAGTCGATAAAATCTAGGTTTTTGCCTGCTGGTCAAACTACGCAAATGATAGTTGGCGCAACACCCGAAAGCGACGGTCAAATACTAAAATTATCAAGTGCGTTATATAAAAAATTCCACTTAAAAAGAGTGTATTTTTCGTCGTACGTTCCTGTGAATTTAACTAGTAAAATACTACCTAACAACTACGCTGGGCAACTTAGAGAGCATCGTCTTTATCAAGCCGACTGGCTTATGCGATTTTACGGTTTTACCGCTAGCGAAATTGCTAGTGAAACGGACAATTTACCCCTTGAATACGACCCTAAATGTGCCTACGCGTTACGCCACCTTGAACTTTTCCCCATTGAAATAAACACGGCTTCGCTTGAAGAATTATTACGAGTTCCCGGTATTGGAATTAAAAGTGCGTACAAAATAATATCTGCCCGTAGATACGGCAGTTTAGACTTTAATTCATTACTAAAAATGAAGGTGTCGTTAAAACGAGCAATTCATTTTATAACGGCAAAAGGCAAGTTTATTGGCAACGAAAAACCTATTGAAGTTAAAAAACTACTATCTTCTAACGACGTAGAATTAAACTACACGCAACTTAGTATGTTTTCATCAAAAGAGTTAATAACTTCAGTAATAACGGGGGAATTATAATGGTAAAATACATAATTAACGATAGTTTAGACGGCATTTTTACGGCAGTTTACGACAGTTTTTTATATAAAGACCAAGTAACCGATATTTTAATAAGCCAAGAAGCCGTTGATTTTTTAAGCGTTTATAAAAAAATTGAAAATAGCGAGAGTAAAATAAATAAAGTAAAAAGCAAATTAAAGGTACTTTTATGCTCGTCTAATTACGAAAAAATTTCAGTAGCCTTTCACAGCAGTAACGAAAAAAAACACCTAATAATTTTTAACTACTTAGTTAAAATTATTAAGTGCAATAAAGACTGCTCTACTAATTTTAGCGAGCAAGACGTATTCGTTTATAACAATATGCTTCACAAAATATATTGCGAGTGTCACCGATTTAAAGGGTTTATTCGTTTTGAAAAGTCTAGTTGTGGTATTTATATTGCTAAATTTTCACCCGATAACGATATAACAAGTTTAATTTTTCCACATTTTAAAAGGCGTTTTAAAAATAACCCTTTTATTTTGCACGACGAAAAACGCAACCTTTTAGCCCTTTCAAATAAAGAAAAGTCGCTTATTACTTTTGGTAATACCGACTTTTTTGCTCTAGGCGTTGATAACGAGATTAAAAAACTTTTTAAATTATATTACGACACGGTTAACATTGCTTGCCGTAAAAACACACGTCTTATGCTTAATTTTTTACCTAAAAGGTATCATAAAAACTTGCCCGAAAAAGACGAACTTTTATAATTATTCGTTTATTTTTTCGTATTTTAATTCTTTGTAATACCTTTCTTTTGCTTTTAGATATTTTGCCGATAAATCAAGCAAATACCTTTGTTTTTGCTCATACGATAAGGTGTTAAAATATTCTTCATCAGTTAATCTACCTATCGCGTCGCTAACTTCACCGCAAGTTGATAAAAGTGTTTTAACCTTAATATAAAAGGCTTCGTCTTGACTAGTTGATTTTATGCTTTCAACGGCTTTTTCTTGATAGTATTTTACAATTTTAGACGTTTGTATTTCGCTGTATTCGGCACTTTGAACGGATTTAGTTACCCTTTCTTTATGTTCTTGCCAAAACTTACTTTTCATACGCAATTTTGCTTGTTTACAATAAGCCCTTACACTGTTATCCATTACGTCTCCTTACAAATAAAAAAACTATTCGCAAATCAGTAATTTAGCGAATAGTAAAAAATGCGTTTTTTATTAGAAAAATTAACCTTTAATATTTCTCTTTCTTGCGGCTTCAGCCTTTTTCTTTCTTCTTACAGAAGGTCTTTCGTAAAATTCTTTACGACGAAGGTCACCAATAATACCGTCTCTTGAGCACTTTCTTTTAAATCTTCTTAAAGCGCTATCAAGCGATTCGTTTTCACCAACTCTAATAGTAGACATCTTCAACCCCCCTTTGTCCTACGACAATTAATTACGCTACTAAGTATAACAAAAGTTTAAAATCTTGTCAACTGTTTTATTCTACTAAAACAAATATTTACGCTGGTTGCCAACCCATTTTTTGACCACATAAAATATGCACATGTAAATGGTTTATCGTTTGACCTGCATCGTCGCCTTGGTTTATAACTAACCTATAACCATCTTGCAAGCCTAACACATCTTTAAGCGTTGGTAATTTTAAAAAACATTTTCTTAGCATTTCGCTATCACTTTCAGTCATTTCAGCAAGGTATTTAAAATGCGATTTTACAATCATTAAATAATGATTTTTTGCCTTTGGCTCGATATCGCGAATAATAATCATATTTTCGTCTTCGTACACTTTGTTTACTGGTATTTCTCCACTTATAAATTTGCAAAATAAACAATCCATAATTACTCCTTTATTTCGGCTAAAACGCCGTCTTTATAAACGCTTTTGAGCGCTACGTTTACCGTTTTATTCAAAAAATTACCTTTTATATAAGTTTTTATGTAATTTTCCGTATAGCCTTGACTGTATTCGCCGTCAAATTCTTCAACAACGACTTGTCTAATCGTATTTAAGTTTTTAAGCGTAAACTCGCTTTTTAATTTGTTTTTTAAGATAATTAATCTATTTAGCCTATCTTTTTTGACTTCGTCTGGCAACGAGTCGTATTTGCAAGCCACCGTACCTTCTCTTTTAGAGTAGTTAAAGCAGTGAATATCGGCAAATTTTACTTGCTCACAAAGTGATAAGGTTTTTAAAAAATCTTGTTCAGTTTCGGTAGGAAAACCAACTATTACGTCGGTTGTAACGCTTGCAAGCGGAAAGTATTTTCGTATTAAATTAACGCTATCTAAAAACTGTTTAGCCGTATAATGACGGTTCATTTTCTTTAAAACGTCGTCGCTACCTGACTGTAACGACAAATGAAAATGTGGTGCAAAATTCTTTAATTTTTTAAGCGAAAGCATAAACTCGTCAGTTACGATATTGTCTTCTAACGAGCCTAATCTTATTCTTGACGGCACGTTTGAAAGCATATCTATTAAATTATGCAATTTTACTCCGTTATAGTTATAACTTGATAAATTTATTGCCGTTAGAACCACTTCGTTTGGTGATAAATAATTAATTTCTTCAATTATTTTTTCTGGATTTCTCGACCTGCTTCTTCCCCTTAAATAAGGAATAATACAGTACGAGCAAAAATTATTACAACCGTCTTGAATTTTTACGAACGCCCTTGTTTTAGACGTTTTTGGTGGCAATAATTCGTCAAAATACTCGTCACTTTGCTCTATAAAAATACCCTTTTCGTCAAGCAACGATAGAATTTTATTTTTATTTTTAGCACCCGTAATTACCGTTACGCCCTTTTTGTTTTCAAAAGATTTAGCGTTTTTTTGAGAAGCGCAACCCATGATTATAATTTTAGCGTTTTTATTTAGTTTTAATACTCGTGCAACGGCTTGACGTGACTTTTTTTCGGCTTCTTGCGTAACGGCGCAAGTGTTTAGAACGTATAAGTCGGCAACGCAAAGTTCTTCATATACTTCGTAACCTAACCGCTCTAAACCGTTTCTTAAAGACGCACTTTCACAAGAATTTACCTTGCAACCGAGAGTGAATACTACTGCTTTCATAACTTTACCATCATTAAAGCGACCCATTCGCCCATATTTTTGCTACCTTGTATTTTAAAACCTAATTTATTATAAGTTTCAATAACTAACTCTACCTTTTCTTTAAGTATACCACTTAAAATTATAGACGTGCCTTGACGAGTATGACGTATAATATCATTTGCTAATATAACTAAAATATCAGCCGTAATATTTGCTACTATAACGTCTGCAACCGTACTGTCTTTATCTAATAAATTATCAAGAGTTATATAACATTTATCGTCTACGCCGTTTAATTTAGCGTTGCGTTTTGCCGTTATTACGGCAACGTTATCAATATCAGTCATTACCGACTTTTTAGCACCTAATTTAATAGCCGTTATACCTAATATGCCCGAGCCTGTGCCTATATCTAACACCGTTTCACTGCCATTAATTACTTGTGACAAAAACTCGATACACATAGTCGTAGTTTCGTGTTCGCCCGTACCAAACGCCATATTGCTATCAATTTTAACGACTATTTTATTATCTTTATTATCGTAATCAATCCACTCTGGACAAATAACGACCTTGCCCTTATCCATAGGGCGATAATGTTTACGCCAAATTTCAATCCAATCGTCGCCGTCAACGTCTCTTTTAACGATTTCTAAACTGCCTAAATTTAATTGACCGTTTGATAATCGTTTCATTTCATACAAGTCTTTTTCAATTAAAATAGCAATTTTGTCGCTAGTAGACTTATCTAAATAGCCTTTAACCAGCGTAACTGTCGTATCAATATTTTCACAAACGCCGTCTTCAATATAATCCCAAGTAGACCTACGGTTATTGATAAGTTCTAAAACGTCGTTATCGTCACAAATTGATACGCCGTAAGAAGAATATTCCCAAATTTTGCTTGCAACTAAATCTTGCGCTTCGGGTGTTGTCGTAATAGTAATTTCAGTGTAAATCATAATATTATTTTAACATATTTAACTCAACTATACAAGCGTTTTAAATAACAAATATCCACCTAAAAAAAGGTGGATACATATTATAAAATAAAAAATATCATTTAACGTATTTTTAAAAATCAAATTCTTTGCTTTAATTTTTAAATGAGCGACTTAAGAGCAACTAAAACATAATTACTTGCAGAAAGTGACGTACTTTTATATAGGGCAAAATTTATCGTCTAAAATTTAAACGTCAATTTCTCTATTAAAAATTTCAACCGTTATTTTTATATATCATCTTTTACAAATACACCAAACATTTATAAGGGCAACCAATTTTATAAAAAAGCATTGACGAAATTCGTCAATGCTTAATTTTAAATATAATCGTCTACGCCGTATAAACTACTCATATCGTCAGAGAATTTTTTAAGTTTATCGTAACGTTTTTTATCAATTCCACCATCAAACTTTTCAAGATTTTTTCTATCTTCTCGTGAGAGTTTTGACGGAACTTCAACTACAACCGTAACGTACATATCGCCCGTTCTTTGACGAGTTTTTATACCCTTTCCACGCAAAATAAACGTCTTTCCACTTTGCGTACATTCTGGCACGGTAAATTCAATAACTTCGTCTATAGTTGGAATTTTAACCTTTCCACCAAGTACGGCAACTTTATACGAAATAGGTAATTCAATATACAAATCAAAGTTTTTACGTTTAAAAATTTTGTGTGGTAACAAGTTAAATACAACGATTAAATCACCCGACTCACCGCCTTTAGTCGATGCGTTACCGTAACCCCTTTTTCTCATATAAGAGTTTGTGTCTGCACCTGCGGGTACGTCTAAATTAACTATTGTAGTAGTTACGTTGTAACCCCTACCGAAACAGTCGTTACACTTGTCGATAATTTTTCTACCAAGCCCGTTACAGTCTGGACAAGCACCGTAACTAATTGAACGGAAAAACCCTCCACCCGATACATATTGTACTTGACCTTTACCTTTACATTTTTGGCAAGTAGTATAACTAGTGCCGTTTTTAGCACCCGTACCATGACAAGTTACGCACGCTTCCTTTCGTTTATACTTAACTTCTTTTTTACAACCTATTGCGCCGTCTAAAAAAGATAAGTCAACGGTAATTTGAATATCTTCACCACGCCTATCAACGTCTTGCGCTTCACCACCCGACGAAAACTGACTGAAAATATCGCTAAAAAAGTCACCAAACCCACCAAAGCCACCTTGACCAAAACCTTCAAAACCGTTAAAGCCCATATTTGGGTGTTCAAGTTCAAAATCGTATTTTTTACGCTTATCTGGGTCTGATAAAGTTTCGTTGGCTTCGTTTATTTCTTTAAACTTTGTAGCGCACGCTTCGTCTCCCGGATGTAAATCTGGGTGATATTGCTTTACTAGTTTTCTATACGCGCTTTTAATTTCACTTTGCGTAGCGTTTTTTTCTACGCCAAGTATTTCATAATAGTTAGCCATAATTTACCTTTAATTAATTAGTGAAGATTTTAAAATCTTCACTAACCGTTTTATTATTGATGGAATTCAGTGTCACCGTCACCAGCACCGGCACCAGCATCTCCACCTTGACCACCTTGTTGTTGATACAACTTAGCAAAAATCGCTTGCGCTTCGTTAGAAAGTTTTTCTTGCGCTTTTTTAATTCTTTCGTCGTCGTTCGATTCAAGTTCAACTTTTGCTTCTTTTATTAATTCTTCAAGTTTAGCCTTGTCTTCTTCAGGAAGTTTATCGCCGTTTTCTTTAAGAGCCTTTTCCATTTGGAAAATCATACCGTCAAGGGCGTTTCTGTTATCAACGCTTTCCTTTCTCTTTTTATCTTCTTCTTCGTATTGTTGCGCTTCTTTAACGGCTTTATTAATTTCTTCTTCACTAAGGTTTGTTGATGACGTGATAGTGATATCTGCAGTTTTTTGAGTACCAAGGTCTTTTGCTGTAACGTGAACTATACCGTTAGCGTCGATATCAAAAGTAACTTCGATTTGTGGAATACCGCGTGGAGCAGGAGCAATTCCCGTTAAGTTAAATTGACCTAAAGTTTTATTGTCTTTAGCAAACTTTCTTTCACCTTGTAAAACGTGAATAGTAACTTCGGCTTGATTGTCTTGCGCTGTTGAGAATACTTGAGATTTTTTAGCCGGAATAGTCGTATTCCTTTCAATAAGTGGAGTGCAAATACCACCTAAAGTTTCAATACCAAGCGTTAATGGTGTTACGTCTAAAAGCAATACGTCTTTAACTTCGCCCGTTAATACGCCACCTTGAATTGCCGCGCCGATAGCAACGCACTCGTCTGGGTTAATACCTTTGAAAGGTTCTTTACCCGTAACGCTTCTAACCTTGTCAACTACTTGTGGAATTCTTGTAGAACCACCTACTAAAATAACTTTTTCGATATCGCTATAACTTAAGTCAGCGTCTTGCATCGCTTTAGTTAAAGGTTCAACAGTCATATTAACAAGGTCTTCAGTTAAAGCGTCAAATTTTTGTCTTGTTATAGTAATATCTAAGTGTTTAGGGCCGTTAGCGTCAGCCGTAATGAACGGTAAGTTTACGTTAGTGCTTGATAACGTTGAAAGTTCAATTTTCGCCTTTTCACTTGCTTCTTTAAGTCTTTGCATTGCCATTTTATCGTTAGATAAGTCAATGCCTTCAGCCTTTTTAAATTCTTCAACAAGGTAGTCCATAACCTTTTTATCAAAATCGTCACCACCTAAGAAGCAGTTACCGTTAGTTGCTAAAACTTCAAATACGCCGTCACCAATATCTAAAATAGATACGTCAAAAGTACCACCACCTAAGTCGTAAATAATAACCTTGTGAGAGTTAGTATCTTTATCAAGTCCGTAAGCAAGCGCCGCTGCAGTTGGTTCGTTAATAACCCTTAATACGTTAAGACCAGCAATTTTACCAGCGTCTTTAGTTGCTTGCCTTTGAGCATCGTTAAAATATGCTGGGCAAGTGATAACTGCATCTTTTACGCTTTCGCCTAAATATGCTTCAGCATCTTTTTTAAGTTTAGCAAGTACCATTGCCGAAATTTCTTGTGGTGAATATTTTTTATCGTCAATAGTTACTTTATAATCTGAACCCATATGTCTTTTTATAGAAATAACCGTTCTATCACTATTAGCAACTGCTTGCCTTTTTGCTACTTGACCTACAAGCCTTTCTCCATCTTTTTGAAAACCTACTACTGACGGAGTAGTTCTAGAACCTTCAGCGTTAGTAATAACAACAGGTTCTCCACCTTCCATTACTGCTACGCACGAGTTTGTCGTACCTAAATCTATACCAATAATTTTACTCATTTTAAAAATCTCCTTTTATTATATTATATCGGTTACCCGATTACTACTACTTGAGCGTATCTTATTATTTTATCGCCAAGTTTATAACCTTTTAAAAATACTTGTTTTACGGTGTTTTCAATTTCGCCTTCTTCTTTTGGTACTTGCATTACTGCTTCTGAAGTGTTTGGGTCGAAAATTTCACCAAGTGGATTTATTTCACTAACGTCTAAACTTGCAAGCGTTTCTTTAAACTGCCTTAATACGAGTTCAATACCTTGCTTAGTTTTTTCGTCAAGTTGCATTGAAAGAGCCCTTTCCAAATTGTCGCCTACTACTAAAATTTTAGTAATGGTATCAATTTTACCTTCTTTATAAGCAACGCTTCTTGCTTCACTATTACGCTTTTTAAAATTTTCAAAATCGGCGCTAGTTCTATACCAACTGTCTTTGTAACTAAACGCTTCTTTTTGTAATTTATCGTAATTTTCTTGTAAAACAGCGTTATCTTTAATGTATTCGCATAAATATTGTTTTGCTTCTTTTGAATTTAAGTTTTTTACGTCTTCACAAGTTAGTTGTACGGTTTCGCCACCTAAATCAACTTGTTCTTTCTTTTCTTCACTCATTTTAGCACCTATCCGTTAATATACTTTCTAATATTTTGCCCACGTTTTCTAAAACTGAAACAACTTTTTGATAGTCCATACGCTTAGGACCTATTACGCCGTAAGTTCCTAATTTTTTGCCTTGTATTGTGTACGTTGCCGATACGACTGAACAATCTTTAGGAATTTCATCATAGCCTTCGCTACCTATTTTTATATTTATTTTAATATCTTTGTCGTTATCAAGCATTATACTCATTATTTTGTCTTTACTTGTAACAACGTCTAAAAATTCTTTAATTTTGTTGATATCGCCGTATTCGGCGTGCTTTAAAATCTTTTCTTCGCCTTCCATTACTATATCTCTTGAAGAAGTTGAAAAATATTCTTTTAAAGCGTCTATAACCTTTATAAATATGTTTTTATACTCACTAAACTCGTTTAAAAATTCTTGCTCGATATCGCATATTTCTTTAAACGACTTGCCAACGAATATTTTACGAACCATTAAGTTGGCTTCTTTTAATTGGTCGTCGGTCATAGTTGACGGAATTTGTATATAGTTATCTTTTAAAAGTTTAGTGTCGGTTACGATTAAAACAAGCGCTTGCTCTGGCTTAAATCTAAAAAACTGTATTTCTTTAACCGTTTCGGTAACGTCGCTTGCCGATATGCCTAGTGACGTATATTCGGTAAGTTCACTAATAACCTTTACAGCACTTTTTAATACGTTTTCAATATTATCAGCCTTTTCAACGAATATTTTTTTAATATAAGACAACTCTTTTTGAGTGAGTTTACCCTTAGTCATTAAATCGCTAACGTATAATTTGTACGCTTCGCTTGACGGAACACGACCAGACGACGTGTGTAATTGGGTTAAATACCCTAACTCTTCAAGACCAGCAAGTTCTGCACGAATAGTTGCAGGACTTACGTTACTTAAATACTTTTCACTAATTACTTTACTTGAAACGGGCACTGCCGTTTCGATATAATCGTCAACCACTATTTGAAGTATTTTTTTCTTTCTTTCAGATAGCCCCATTTTAGCAATTCCCCATTTAAACTGTTAGCACTCTAACCCTTTGACTGCTAACAACTTTATTATATATGCTATCATTACCGTTGTCAACACTTTTTGACAATATTTAGTAATTTTTTTATAAAAGTTTTTTCTTTTTATTTATAAAATAAAAAAACGACCGATAAACGATTATATAATTTATATAAACGAATAAAGGTTAAACTAAAACAATATTGAAAATACTAGCCTTTAGATTAAAAATACTAAAACTAAAAATTAAACTATATAATAAACGTAAACAAATTTTTGCAACACAAAACTTGTTTTGCATATCACTTTTAGCCACAAGTCTAAAAATATCACTATATTAACTTTAATCTTTTGTGGATAAGAAAAGCCCACCATATTTCGCATTAAAGCGAAGTATAGTGGGCTATACTTTTACTCTTTCTTATATTATAAATATTTTACAAATTCGTCTAATTCTCTACGCATTTCGTGACGTGGATTTGGCACGCAAGTTTGCGACTTATAACCTGCTATAATCAAACTATAAGGTTTTAAGTTTTCATTTAAATTAAGAAGTTTACTTAATTTTTTATCGTCAAAATTACATACCCAACAAGTGTTTAAGCCTTCATTTTCGGCACAAAGCATTAAATACGTTCCAACGATACCTAAGTCCGTTTCGGTTAAATATCTATCGTTAATTTGCAAATAACACTCTCTTGTTTTATCGGCAATTAATACAAAAACCAATGGGGCGTTATATAACGAAGGACTAGCTTCCCTAATTAAATCAACCTTTTCTTTGCCGTTTAAAACGTAAATTTGGTGGGGTTGCATATTTTTAGCCGTAGGTGCTATTTTAACAAGTTCTAACACTTTTTCAACAGTATCTTTATCCACTTGCTTTTCAGCGTAATCTCTACACGAAAATCTATTTTGTAACACCGTTTTAAATTCCATAATATACTCCTTATCTATATACTCTATATAATATATATTATTATTTTTTATTACAAATGTCAACGTTATTTTATTATGCCAAAGGGCTTTACCCCACTAGCATCGCCTTTTATTGTTATTTCGTACCTATCTTTAAGAGTTTTTATATCTATATTAACGTTACTTGACAAATTAAAATAATTGTTTAACAAGTTATATAGGTCAAATTCTATAAGCGCTAATACGTCTTTACTTAGTAATAGTCTATCTTTTTCTATTAAGTTTTTAAGTCTACCATTTATCTTTTCATTTTTCATAATTTCTTTTTAAGTTCCTTTCTAATGCTACCAAAAAACCCTTTATATTTTTTAAGACAATCGTAAATTTTACGCTCGTTTTTTAATAAGTTATCGCAAATAATATCGTAAGCCTTTACACACTCGGTATTAGGCACGTCGACTACCCCGTTAATAAAATAGTCGTCTTCGGGAATAACGCCTAAAATATCTTCGTTTAAGGTGTTTTCAATATCGTACACAGAAAACATTACGCCTTGTAAAGCCAAGTCGCCCCTATATCTATTTATAACTACGTTTATTCTACTTAAACTGTAACTTTTTAAAATAGACAGCACTTTATCGGCATCGCGTATGCTTGACAAATGTGCCGTGGTTATAATTATTGCACTATCGGCGTTTGATACAGCACGGTGAAAGCCTTTATCAATACCTGCTGGACAATCAATAAAAATATAGTCAAATAAAATATCTAAGTCTTCAATAACGTTTTTAAAATTTTGATTTTCAATATCTTTATTTAGCGAGTGAGACGTTGGTAATATATATAAATTCTCATTATACGGGCATTTAACAAGCGCTTGTTTAGTTCGACAGCGGTTGTTTAAAACGTCAATTAAATCAAAAACAACTAAATTTTCAACGTTAGAAACAACGTCTAAGTTATTAAGCCCAAAATCAAAGTCAAGCAAAACAACCCTTTTGCCTTTTTTTGCTAAAGAAAGCCCTAAATTTATTGAAAAGGTAGTTTTTCCAACCCCACCTTTCCCCGAAGTTATTACTATTTTTTGTGCCATAAGCCCCCCTTTTTTATAAATAATAACTAACTTTTTTAAAAATATTTTGTCGTACTTTATATTTTTATAACAAAAAAACACGATACGAAGCCGTACCGTGTTTTGTATTTGTGCTTGATATATTAAATATAGTAAAACCCTAAACTATATGCCGATATACCTAATGATGAAAAATAAGTTCCCATACGAGTTAACATTATCGACATCATTAGCGACGCTAAACTTCTTGCACTTTTAAGTAACGACGCAGGCATATCGTAATATGAAATGCCAAGCAACGAATCCGTAGTCCAAGTTGATGGGGTTATATATCCACTCAAGTAATCTGAATAGCCGTCTATCCAACTCCACTCATAATAGCAGTCTACTGCATCAATATATAAAAACACCATATACGATGAATTTGAACTACTATCTTTCATAAACATTGAGAACGTTATCTCATTATCAAGATAATTATAAGTCAACGTATGTATATATACTGAGTTATCGTTATAATCAGTATTACTAACCTCATAATCACCATCTTCATAATCATATTCGCCGTAAATAATTGCATAATTTTTTAAAGTAGTAAACACGTCCGTTATTACAGGTTTATGATACTTGTTATACAATTCTTCCATTGTGTATGAAACACTATAGTTTAAGTTGTCTAGTTCAGCACAACTGATAGCAAAATTTAAGTTTTGACCTGATATATCGGTTGACGTATTTATACCTATAACTTCACCAAATTCATTAAATAATGGACCACCTGAATTACCATGCGATATTGCAGCATTATGTTGTATATATTTTACTCCGTCAAAAATTCTTTCTGGTGAAGCAACAACACCTGATGAAAAAGACAAAGTATAGCCTTCTGAACTACCAATAGCATATACGGTCATACCACCAATTACGTTTTCTTTTTGAATTGTTACAGGTGTTAAATTATATGCCTTAACTTGTAATACGGCAAGGTCAATGTCTACGTCGTGAGCCAAAACCTTAGTAACTACATATGTTGTAGACCCTAATGTTATTTTAGCAGAATATGCTTCATCTATAACGTGATAATTTGTAACAAATTTACCTTGCTTGTCTATAACAAACGCAGTACCTAATGATAGTTCAACTCCGTTTTTATTATAAGTTATTACTTCGCCAACGCAAGTTTCACCTAACTCATATATCTTTTCAGAAGAAAGTTTATCTGTTGACTCCGATTCACTTGGTAAGCAAGCAATAAAATTAAACGATAACACAATAACCAAAATTAGCGTAAGTAATTTTTTAACATTTTTCATATCGCACTTTCTTTCGTTTTATAAACGTAATTATATAGGACTTTTTCCTATATGTCAAGCAAAATATAGGAATAATTGCTATACTATTAATAATAGTAAGGTGAAATATGGAAGTATCAAAGAAAGTTGGAGAAAATTTAAAAACTGCAAGGCAAGCAAAAGGAATAACTCAAAAACAAATAGCAAAAGAACTTAATAAATATCAATCTGATTATAGCGAATATGAAACGGGCAAAATTCAATTAGACTATGATAAAATCGTGTACCTTTGCAAGCGTTTTGACATTACTCCTAACGATCTATTTGATATAGATTAAATTTTTTAATTAACAACTAAAAAGGCTAACGTTTATAATAAACGTTAGCCTTTTCTATTGAAAAATTTTTACTTAATTTCTGGAAGCGACGCTGCTGCTATTGATTGACCAACTCTCTTATTAGATTCGTCTGGCATTTGAAGTTCAATGCTAGAATACATAGGGAATTCGTCGTCAATAACTTTTTTAGCCCACTCTAAGATAATATCGCCACCTTTACCCGAAGTTACCCTACCAAGTAATAAAGCGTGTCTAATATTATAAAACTCACTGTAATAAGCAATAGTATAGCCTAAGTAAATACCTATACATTTATAGATATTTTGAGCCATTTCATCACCGTCAGCCATTAATTTTTGAATAACTTTAAGTTTTTCAGCCGGTGATAAATTTTCGTCAAACTTAAATCCAGCACTTTCAGCAAGTTTAATTACGCTATCTTGCGAAAAGTATTTTACACCACAACCGTAGTCGCCCGACCACTCGTCAACCATAGCGCCTTTGTTATAATCTACTGGAGCAAAAGCAAGTTCGTTTAACCAACCTTCTAAGCAACCTTCGTCGTTGATATAACCAACTGCTTCACTAGTACCCATTGCAATACCCAAAACGGCGTTGTCTTGTAAATCAATAGCACCAGCAAGAGCCGTTACGTCACCGTCGTTAGCAACTTCAATAGGTGCGCCAATTTCTTTTGCGATATCTAAGTACATAGTTTTAACGTGCTTTTCAAAATCGTCTTTAGGAACTTTTAAGAATAACGAAGCAACCATAATTTTATTGTCAACGTATACGCCTGCAGAAGATACGCCGATAGCGTCAACTCTTGGCATTTTGCTTGCAGCAGTTTTCATTGATTCTAAAATACCGTTATATTGATAGTGCCAATCTTCGTTGATTTTAGGGAACCAAACTACTTCTTCACTATAAACTACTTTTCCGTCGATAACGGCTGAAACCTTTCTATCTGAACCACCCGCGTCAAAACCGATACGGCAACCGTCTAAGTGACCGCCAACCTTTAAAGAGCAACTGTTTTTAGAAGGGAACGTACCTTTTGTAGCGAGAACTACTTCAAAAGGTTTTTCATACACGCCCGACATAAATTCAACGTCAAACGCCCTTGCACCTTGCATTGAATAGTCTTGACTAATTCTATTATACAAATATTCGTCGCCTAAAAGATAAATTTTATAACCGCCAGCAACCCATAAAATAGTTTTAATAATCCTTTCAACTATACCGTAGTTTTCTTCAAATTTGCTTTCTTCAGCAAAAATGTCAAGCGAGTAAATAAAATTATAACCTTTATTTCTTTCAACGCAAATGCTAAACGGCTTATTTTTAGCGTTTTTAACTGCATTTTTATACTCGTTAAGTTTTACTATCATTGGATAATAATTTTTATCGTAAATTGGAACGTATTTCATAGCAAATCTCCTTT
>JAZOUX010000035.1:0-5205 GCA_045658325.1 Christensenellaceae bacterium
ATAGCAAAAAAACTTGCTAAAAGAAAGTATCGTCCTGCACCTAAATTTATTCACGCTATTTATAAAACTATAATGGTAGATATAATAGGTCGCAAATACAAACCGAATTTTCATATAATCGACGACGTAAACGATTGTAAAGGTCCTTGTTTTGTAATCTTTAACCACTTATCAAGAATAGACCACTTATACGTTATGGGTGCTTGTTATCCAAGAGTAACTAATATGATGGCAGCGTGTAATGAGTTTTATCGTAAAAAGTTTTCATTTATATTCGGTTTAAGTAAAGTTATACCTAAAAAGAACTATTCAGCCGATTTAGTTTCTATTCACGGCGTTAGTGAAGTTCTTAAAGCGGGTGGTTGCGTAACCTTTGCTCCTGAAGGCGTAGCAAGTGATTTTGGTAATAATAAGCCGATAGTTCCAGGCACTAGTAAAATGTTTAAACATTTTAAAGTTCCGGTGTATTTTTGCCATTTAGAAGGTCAATTTTTACAAAATACAAAAGTATGTTTAGACGAAAGGCTTGGCGAAACGCACGCAACGATGTCGTTATTATTCTCTAAAGAAGACGTTGAAAGGTTGTCTGTTGACGAAATGGACGATATTATTAATGAAAAGTTTAAAACTAACGAATACGCTTGGAATAGAGAAAAGAAGATTAAATGGGATACGAAGGGTAGAATTTGCCATCGTTTAGAAGACTACTGCTATAAATGTTATAAATGTGGTAAAGAATTTACAATGCTTGGCGAAAACGACAAAATTACTTGTTTAAATTGTGGTAACGGCGCAACTATGGACGATTATTATGTATTTCACCCTTATGAAAACGCCGTTATTCCCGAAGACCCTTGTGTTTGGGTGGAAAAAGAGCGTATGGACATTATTAAAGAAATACGCAACGACGCTAACTATATCTTTGAAGACGATTGTCAAATAGGTAATATAGACGAATATAAACTCGTTGGAAAAAACAAATCTACCTTTATGGTTGGTGAAGGTAAAATTTGGGTTGACCATCAAGGGTTGCATTATAAAGGCAATAGAAACGGCGCGCCTTACGAATTTTCAGTAGAATATAAAAACTTGTACACTTTCTTCGTTGCAACTGATACAAGGGCATTTAGTTTGTACGTTAAAGGGGAATATTTTGAAATATATCCTAAAAATAAAACTACGGGTAAATTTCTTTTATTAGTAGAAGAAATGCACCGTTATCATATAAACTTCTATAAAAACTTTAAATGGAACGATTATATGTACGAAGGTTTAGAACTTGGTATCGACTTAAAAAAATAAAAACAAAAAATAAAAACACTGCGAATTTTTTCGCAGTGTTTTCTATATATTAAAATTATTTTTTATTTTTAGCCCATTGCTTCATCCTTAAATCTTTTGATAAAATCTTTTTTCTTAATCTAATAGACTTAGGTGTAACTTCTAAAAGTTCGTCGTCGGCAATAAATTCCATACATTGTTCTAAACTCATAACAGTTGGAGGAACTAATTTTAACGCGTCTTCGCTACCACTTGCACGAGAGTTGGTCAAGTGCTTTTGTTTGCATACGTTTACAACTAAATCGTCTTCACGCGAGTTTACGCCAACTATCATACCTTCGTAAACTTCTAAACCAGCACTTACGAAAAGGGTAGTTCTTTCTTGAGCGTTAAATAAACCGTATTGTGTAGTAACGCCGTTTTCAAAACAAACTAAACTTCCCCTATTCCTTTCTTGAATATCGCCTTTATACGGCTCGTAACCTAAAAAGATTGACGACATAGTGCCAAAGCCCTTAGTGTCCGTTAAAAGTTCGTTTCTGTACCCGATTAAGCACCTTGCTGGAATATTAAAGGTGAGTTTGGTAGTCCCCCTATCGTCAGCATCCATATTAATAAGTTCGCCACGTCTTTCACCAATTTTACTCATAACTGCGCCAACGTAATCGTTAGGAACTTCAACTACAAGTTCTTCAATAGGTTCACACCTTTTACCGTTAATTTCTTTAAAAATAACTTTAGGGCGTGATACTTGGAACTCGTAACCTTCACGTCGCATTTCTTCAATTAATATAGATAAATGAAGTTCGCCCCTTCCAAACACTTTAAACGTATCTGCGCTGTCTGTTTCTTCAACACGCATAGAAACGTTAGTTTCAATTTCTTTAAACAATCTTGCCCTTAAATGTCTAGACGTAACGTATTTACCTTCACGGCCGGCAAAAGGCGAGTTGTTTACCATAAAAAGCATTGAAATAGTAGGTTCGTCAATAGCAACGAAAGGTAATTGTTCAATGCAAGTAGGCGAGCAAATAGTTTCGCCAATATTTATTTTGTCAATACCCGAAATTGCTACTATATCACCTATATCGCCATCGTCAACTTCTACCTTTTTTAAACCTTCAAATTGATATAGTTTGCCAATTTTAGCGTTATAATGCGTGCCGTCGGTATGAATAACGGTAACTTGCTGAGCGTCTTTAATAGAACCACGAATAATTCTACCAACGCCAATTCTACCAACGTATTCGTCGTAATCAATGTTACAAATTATCGTTTGAAGCCCACCGTCTTTATCGCCGGTAGGGGCTGGAACTTCGCTAATAATCGTGTCGAGTAGTGCAGACATATTAGAAGTAGGCGACGTAGTCGTAGAAGCCCAACCTTGCTTAGCCGAAGCGTAAATAGTTTTAAAATCGAGTTGGTCGTCGTTTGCGCCAAGTTCAATAAATAAATCAATAACGCCGTCAATAGTTTTATCAACGTTGTCGCTTTTATCAATTTTATTAATAACGACAATTGGTTTTTTGTTTAAAGATAAAGCCTTTTTTAAAACGTATCTAGTTTGTGGCATACACCCTTCAACAGCATCAACTAGTAAAATAACACCGTCAACCATAGATAAAATACGTTCTACTTCGCCACCGAAATCGGCGTGACCGGGCGTATCTATAATATTAATTTTAACGCCGTTGTAATTAACGGCAGTATTTTTTGCTAAAATTGTAATACCCCTTTCTTTTTCAAGGTCGCCACTATCCATAACTCTGTCTTGAACGACTTCGTTACTTCTAAAAATACCGTTTTGTTTTAAAAGCGCGTCAACGAGCGTCGTTTTACCGTGGTCAACGTGGGCTATTATAGCAACGTTTCTAATATCGTCTCTTGTATACATAAAAACTCCTTAAATAACTAGTATATTTTAGATATTTAATTAATTTTTGTCAATTAATTTGGGGGTAGTAAAAACAAATAAAAAAAATTATAAAAAAGCGCGTTAAAATAGTTGCAATTATTTTTTAAACTTGCTATAATACTCTCAATTAAATAAGCCGTTGACGGTGTGTGGAAGGCAAAAGCCAACCGTATGCAATAGGCACTCTGGAGAATCTCGCTAGTGGGTACCGAAGGGGCAAGGCATAAAAAATGCTCAATCTCTCAGGTAAAAGGACAGATTTAATTAAATATTTTATATCGTATAGTAGGTAGGATGTAAAATATTTGGCTTCGGAGTTTTCTTACAAAGTAAGTAACTCCATTTTTTAATTTATTAATAAATTTTTTTATATAAAGGAGAATTATTATGTGGTGGGCACAAATTGAAGCAGCCTTGTATGAGTTTTTTGCAAATTTTAACACTTATTTTTCGGGTTACGTTCTTGTAATTTTACTCATAGGCGTAGGTTTATTCTTCACTATCAAGACAAAGTTTGTTCAATTACGTTATTTTGGACAAGGCGCTAAACAAGTTTTTGGTAATCTTAAACTTATCGGCGATAAACAAAAAAGCGGTATGAGTTCTTTCCAAGCGTTTGCAACGGCAGTTGCTGCACAAGTTGGTACTGGTAATATTATTGGTGCAACGGGTGCTATTTTAACTGGTGGTCCTGGTGCGGTTTTTTGGATGTGGATTATAGCCTTTTTAGGTATGGCAACTATTTATTCGGAAGCAGTTTTAGCACAAAAAACGCGCGAAGTTAATAAAGACGGTAGTGTTTCAGGTGGTCCGGTATATTATATTAAAAAAGCGTTTAACAATAATTTTGGTAAATTTCTTGCCATATTCTTTGCTATTGCAACTGTAATTGCGCTCGGTTTCGTTGGTGGTATGGTACAATCTAACTCAATCGGCGAAGCAGTAAGCAATGCTATTATGGGCGAAAAAGTTTGGTGGGTATGCTTAATAGTAGGTCTTGTAGTTGCATTAATTGCCGGTTTTGTATTTATAGGTGGCGCTAAACGTTTAGCATCTGTAACTGAAAAAATAGTTCCTATAATGGCCCTTTTATATATCGTTGGTGGTTTAGTTATTTTATGTTGTAGAATTACTTCACTTCCAAGGGCTTTAAGTATGATTTTTGAATATGCTTTCAATGCTGATGCAATTATCGGTGGTGGTTTCTGGGGAGCAATCGTTATAGCAATTCAACAAGGTGCTAAGCGTGGTCTTTTCTCGAACGAAGCAGGTATGGGTTCAACTCCACACGCTCACGCACAAGCAAACGTTAAAACGGCTCACGAACAAGGCTGTTCGGCTATGTTCGGCGTATTTTTAGATACGTTTGTAGTTTTAACAATGACGGCTCTTATTCTTATTACAACTCTCTATGTAAGTAATGGTCAAGACGTTTATTTATGGAAAGACGTTTCTAAGTCAAGTGCCGTAGCAACTGGTTTTGCTATTGCATTTGGTGGTGGAAATATAGCGACAACTATCGGTAATATTTTCGTTGCAGTTTGTCTTGCTTTCTTTGCTTTTTCAACGATTTTATCGTGGAACTTATTTGGTAAAATTAATTTCCAATACTTATTTAAGAATAAAGGTACTATTATTTATACGGTTATCGCACTCGTGTTTGTCGTATTAGGTTCAGTGTTCCAAAACGA
Organism: Christensenellaceae bacterium; assembly: GCA_045658325.1. Classification (GTDB taxonomy): domain Bacteria; phylum Bacillota; class Clostridia; order Christensenellales; family Borkfalkiaceae; genus HGM11412. The sequence goes on from JAZOUX010000035.1 coordinate 4,888, forward strand.
TTTAGTTTGGGAACTTACAGACTTCTTTAACTACTTAATGGTTATACCGAACGTTATAGCGTTAATTGCCCTTGCTAAAGTAGTTGTAGGTGAAGTTAAAGATGCTGACGAATTAAGAAAGGGCGAAAAATTGTTAAAGAAAAAACAATAATAAAAATATTAAATGATAAAAGGCTAACGAATTTGTTAGCCTTTTTCTTTTTGAAAGCATTACAGTAAAATTACTTAGACGTTATAGTTAAAAATTAAGTAGCCATTTTTGTAAATACTATATATTTACCGTTTTTATGTTTTTTTAACTTTTAATTAACAAAAACG
>JAZOUX010000036.1:0-4704 GCA_045658325.1 Christensenellaceae bacterium
CTCTTAACCTTAGATTGCTAATTTACAACAAAAATTAGTTGGAGGAACTTATTTTATGAAAATCAAACCGTTATTCGATAAAGTCGTAGTTACGGCTACTTCAAAAGAAGAAACAACAAAATCTGGATTTATACTTCCGTCAGCATCGCAAGAAAAACAACAAACTGCTACCGTAGTTGCCGTTGGTCCTGGTGGTATTATTGACGGAAAAGAAATAAATATGCAAGTTAAAGTCGGTGACGTAATTCTTTACCAAAAATACTCTGGTAGCGATTTTAAAATCGACGGACAAGAATACACTATAATTAAACAAAGCGATATACTCGCTATCGTTGAATAAGGAGATTTATTATGGCTAAACAAATTAAACACGGCGAAGAAGCAAGAAAAGCCTTAGAACAAGGCGTTAATATTTTAGCAGATACAGTTAAAATAACGTTAGGTCCTAAAGGAAGAAACGTTGTTTTAGATAGAAAATTCGGCGCACCACTTATCACTAACGACGGTGTTACGATTGCTAAAGAAATTGAACTTGAAGACCCGTTTGAAAATATGGGCGCACAACTCGTTAAAGAAGTTTCAACTAAAACTAACGACGTTGCCGGTGACGGTACTACTACTGCTGTAGTTTTAGCGCAAGCAATGATTAACGAAGGGCTTAAAAACTTAGCGGCTGGTGCAAATCCGGTAATTTTAAAGAAAGGTATGGCTAAAGCAGTTTCTACGGCCGTAGAGTGCCTTAAAGAAATTTCTAACCCCGTTACTGATAAAAAGGCAATTACTCAAGTTGCTTCAATTTCAGCCGGTGACGAAGAAATTGGCGCTTTAATTGGCGACGCTATGGAAAAGGTTGGTAAAGACGGCGTAATTACAGTACAAGAAAGTAAAACTTTAAAAACTGAACTTACTACCGTTGACGGTATGCAATTCGATAGGGGCTACGCTTCTGCTTATATGGTAACTAATACTGACAAAATGGAAGCCGTTTACGACAACCCTGCAATTTTGATTACCGATAAAAAGATTTCTACAATTCAAGAAATTTTACCTATAATCGAACCACTTGCACAACAAGGTCAAAAACTTTTAATTATTGCTGAAGAAGTTGAAGGCGATGCGCTCGCTGCACTCGTAGTAAACAAACTTAAAGGCGTATTTAACTGCGTAGCAGTTAAAGCACCTGGCTTTGGTGATAGAAGAAAAGCGATGCTTGAAGATATTGCCATCTTAACGGGCGGTACAGTTATTTCAAGTGAACTTGGCGTTGAATTTAAAGATTTTGATATGTCAATGCTTGGTAGATGTACACAAGTTAAAGTTGATAAAGACAATACTACTATCGTTGGTGGTATGGGTGACCCTAGCGAAATTAAAGCAAGAATTATTGCTATAAAATCACAAATTGAAGCAACTACTTCAGACTACGATAAAGAAAAATTACAAGAAAGGCTTGCTAAACTTGCCGGTGGCGTAGCTGTAATTAACGTTGGCTCGGCAACTGAAGTTGAAATGAAAGAAAAGAAACTTAGAATTGAAGACGCTCTTGCTGCAACTAAAGCAGCCGTTGAAGAAGGTATCGTTCCTGGTGGTGGTACTGCGTTACTTTACTGTGTAAACGCCCTTACTGAACTTGCTTCTACACTCGAAGGCGACGAAAAAACTGGTGTTCAAGTTATATTAAAAGCAATTACTGCTCCTGTAAAACTTATTGCTGAAAACGCTGGTTTAGACGGCAGTGTAATTCTTAACGAAATTCTTAAAAAGAACGACAAATACTACGGCTTTGATGCGTATAAAAATCAATACTGCGATATGGTAAAAGAAGGCATTATCGACCCTACTAAAGTTACTCGTTCTGCCCTTCAAAACGCTCAAAGTATTGCATCTACTCTTTTAACTACCGAAAGTTTAGTTACGGATATTCCGTCGAAGGAAATGCCTGTAAATCCTGCCGGTGGTATGGGTGGTATGTATTAATAAACCCAACGCTTAAAAAAATTAGCACACTATTTTATAGTGTGCTTTTTTCGTTTTAATTTTGACGGTATATTATATCAACGACTTTTTAGTAATAAAATTTTTACCTTTATAATTGTCTATATGATGAAAATATTTTACCTGCAAAATACATTTCGGGTACTTCGCCCGTTATAAAATTATCAAAAATCATTACTTTGATATCGTCTTTTAAATCGCGAGTTTTAAAACGCGTTACAATATAAACTTCGGGTACGATACTAACGTATAACGAGTGCCGAGTTTGGTTAATTCCTACACTTTCAAAACTACTTACTACGTCACACTTAATTGACGTTACCGTAATCAACGGCATATACACCTTTTTACCAAAACCCGAAAACATTTTTAAGCCGGTAAACGCTCCAATCGGTACGGCTACACCTTTACTCATTTCTTTTTTAAAATAGTTAGAAACTTCGTCGGCTATTTTTGACGTTAAACTGTTAAATTTATAAGCATCCGTCTTTATCATAGTAACCTTGTCGTTAGCGTCTTTTTCTATTGTAATTAAATCTTCGTAAGCAATTTGATTTTTTAAACTTTCAGATATCGCGTAGTACGAAGCCGATGACAACATACCCGAATAATTGGCTTCGCCAAGGTCTAAAAGCAATTTAGTTGAAAAAAAATACAAAATTACAGATAGAGTTAAAACTAAGGCTATAAAAACTAAAAATTTACCTTTTTTTGATTTGGTTTTCATATATTAAAATATGAAGCAAATTGGTTTTTTATTAATTTATTTTTGATTTAGGCTTAAATAAAAATGCAAAAATATAACTAAACACTATTACCGACGACACTCCTGCCGAAGCCGATGCTAATCCACCCGTAATAGCCCCAAACAAACCGTTTTGCGCACCTTTTATTGCGCCTTCACATAAAAGATAGCCAAACCCACTAATAGGTACCGTTGCCCCAGCCCCAGCAAAATCAACTAAATATTTATATAATCCAAACGACTGTAAAAACACGCCTGCTAGCATAAAATATACTAAAATTTTACCAGCAGTAAGTTTAGTTTTATTAATTATCAACTGTGCAATCGTACATATAATTCCGCCTACTAAAAAGGCTTTTAAATACATTAAAATCATTTCACTCATTATAAATTCTCCAAACAAACGATGTGGCTAATTGACGGTATTGATTCGCCTTGAAATGAAGATATTGGCGAAAGCAACGCACCGGTAGCACAAAACAATACCCTATTTAACTGTTTTTTTACTAGTTTAGGATAAATATAACTTGCCATAACTACCGTACCACAACCAGCACCACTACCACCTTGAAAGTCGTTCTCGCTAATATTATATATTAGTTCGCCACAGTCTACATGGTTTTTTTGTACGTCGTAACCTTCTTTTAAAAGTAAATATTTTAATAATCTAGTACCTAAGACACCTAAATCGCCAGACACTATTAAGTCGTAATCACTAGGCTTAGTATTAGTGTTTTTAAAATGTTTAATTAAGTTAATAGCGCATGCCGGTGCCATTGCCGCACCCATATTATTAGCGTCGGTTACACCGTAATCAATTACTCTACCGATAGTAGCACTTTTTAAATAAGGCACGTTTTCAACGTGGTTAGAAAGCAAAAACGCCCCTGCACCCGTTACAGTCCATTGGGATTGCGGTGGCCTAGTACAGCCTAACTCTAACGGGTAACGGTACTGCCTTTCAGCCGTTGCAAAATGGCTACCCGTTACGCAAATTACGTTATCGAATTTATTACTATTAATAAACAATCCACCCAAAAGCAAACTTTCGGTTATAGTCGAGCAAGCACTGTAAACGCCTAAAAACGGAATATCAAAATCTCTTGCCGAAAACCCAGCCGAAATTATTTGGTTTAAAAGGTCGCCACCGATAATTAAATCAATATCAGTAAGCCTTTTACTGCTTTTTTCAACAACCTTATTAATAGCCGTGCCAAGCATTTTACACTCGCCTTTTTCAAAACTACTTTCACCGTAACGCTCGTCATTTAATTTTTCGTCAAAACAACTAGATAAACTGCCTTGACTTTCTTTTTGACCGACAATCGAATAAGTTGAAATTATACTCGGTCTATTTTCATATATAAAAGTTCCTTTCATTTTAACTCCTAAAATAAGCCTATAATATAGTAAATAATGCCTACTAATACGCTTGATAACACGCCGTATACTATAATTGGACCTGCTATCGTAAACATTTTTGCGCCCACTCCGTAAATAAACCCTTCGCTTTTAAATTCCATAGCCGGCGAAGTTACCGAGTTAGCAAAACCCGTAATAGGAACTATCGAGCCACCACCAGCAAATTTACCTATTCTATCGTAAACTCCTAGCCCCGTTAAAAACGAGCCTAAAAATATCATTACTATTGACGTTGCGCCTGCCAACTGGTCACCGTAAAGCGAAAAGACGTACATAAACACATATCTAATAAACTGACCAATTACGCATATTAAACCACCTATTATAAACGCGTGTAAAAGCGTTTTAAATTCGTTAGTTTTAGGTGCGATTTTACCTACATAATCTAAATACTCTTGATTAACGTTATTATTTGTTTTTTTCTTCATTTTTGCCACCTTTAATTAAAATTTCCCTAGGGGTTACCGATAATTCTTCTACCGAAATAAAATCAATCGTTTTTTTCATACTAATATTATTTACAATTTAAAATTTTTAATGTA
>JAZOUX010000037.1:0-27833 GCA_045658325.1 Christensenellaceae bacterium
ACTAAATTTTAAAAGACAAATTTATTGAAAAAATATATTAAATTTTTACTATTTTAGCGTACGACTTTTTTATAAAACGTTATATAAAAAAGATTATTGAAATTCAATAATCTTTTTTAAACTTATTTAAAAAAATGTCCGTTTTTTAAGGCTTCTAGCATAATTACTGCACTACTTACGTTAGTTGCTAGTGGTATGCGTTGAACGTCGCAAAGTCTTAAAAGTGCCGAAACGTCAGGCTCGTGTGGTTGAGCCGTCAACGGGTCACGCAAAAAGATAATCAAGTTAAGTTCACCATTAGCAAGCATTGCGCCTATTTGTTGGTCGCCACCTAACGGACCACTTTTCATCCTATAAATTGAAAGCCCCGTTTCACCCATTATTAAAGTCCCCGTAGTTCCGGTAGCGTAAAGACTGTGCTCACCTAAAACTTCTTTGTATTCTTTTGCAAGAGAAATTATTTCATTTTTCTTTTTATCGTGTGCTATTAATGCTATCTTCATAAATCACCTATTATTAATTATTCTTCGTATCCGTTAGGATTATTAATTTGCCATCTTAATGCGTCTTGACACATATCGTCAAGAGTTTTCGTTGCTTTAAACCCTATAAGTTTATACGCAAGCGATGGGTCTGCGTAACACTCGGCAATATCGCCTGGTCGTCTTTCAACGATTTCATAAGGAATATCTTTACCGTACGCTTTAGAAAAGGCGTTTACCATATCTAAAACGCTATAACCTGTACCAGTACCTAAATTTACTATAAATAAACCGCTATTAGTTAAAATTTTGTTTATTGCAAGAACGTGACCTACTGCTAAATCAACCACATGTATAAAGTCCCTAACGCCGGTACCGTCTTTTGTAGGATAATCACCGCCAAATACCCTTAATATTGGAAGTTTACCTATTGCAACTTTGGTAATATACGGGCATAAGTTATTAGGAATACCGTTAGGGTCTTCACCAATAGTGCCAGACTCGTGCGCGCCAACCGGGTTAAAGTAACGTAATATTGCAATATTAAAGTCTTTATCGGCTTTTGCTATATCTTTTAAAATATATTCGATAAACAATTTGGTGCTACCGTAAGGGTTAGTCGTAGATAAATCAAAATCTTCTTTAATAGGAACGCTTTTTGGGTTACCGTAAACGGTTGCCGAAGAAGAAAATACTAAGTTTTTACAGTTAAATTCCTTCATAACCTGTACTAAACTTATAAGGCCACCGATATTATTGTGGTAATATTCAAGTGGTTTTTGAACTGATTCACCTACTGCTTTGTAGCCAGCAAAGTTAATTACTGCGTCGATTTTATGATTAGTAAAAATCTTTCTTAAAGCGTCTTTATCTAAAATATCGTTTTCGTAAAAAGTGATTGATTTATTTACAATTTTTTCAACTCTTTTTACTGCTTCGTACTTGCTGTTGTTTAGGTTATCAACTATAACTACGTCGTAGCCTGCTTTAATTAATTCTATCGTTGTATGAGAGCCAATATAACCTGCCCCACCCGTAACTAAAATCGTTTTCATATCGTCTCCTTAAAAATATTGATTTTACTTTTATTATTATAGCAAAACTAGTTTTTTTTAGCAATACTTTTTTTAAATTCTATTGTAAAAATTTTATTTTTACACATATTATATATTATGAAAAATATCGTTTTAACGGGTGGTGGTACTTTAGGCCACTGCACGCCACATTTTGCTATTTTACCATATTTAAAAAATCATTTTGACAACGTATATTATATCGGCTCGAAAAAGGGTATTGAAAAGGACTTAGTTTTAAAAAATAACTTACCCTACTACGATATTGACGTAACTAAATTAGACCGTTCTTCAATTTTAAAAAATTTTAGCATACCTTTTAAACTTATAAACTCAATTAACCAAGCAAAAGAAATTTTAAAACGTTTAAGTCCTAGCGTAGTATTTTCAAAAGGTGGTTTCGTGGGGTTGCCGGTAACTATTGCTTCAAAACTACTTAAAATACCCGTTATAATACACGAGTCTGATTTATCTATCGGGCTTGCAAATAAAATTGCTTCACGCTTTGCAGATAAAACGCTTTTTAGTTTTGATAAAGATTTTAAAATTAAAAATCAAATGGTTGTAGGTCCACCTATAAACGATAAACTTTTTAAAACAACTAAAAGCGACGCTATTAAATATTATAACTTTAACCCCGATAAACCCGTTTTATTAGTTACGGGTGGTTCGCTTGGAGCAAGTGCAATAAACGATTATATTAGAAAAAATTTATGCTCTTTAACTAAAAAGTTTAATATTTTGCATATAACGGGTAAAGGCAATTTAAGTAATATTAATAACCCTAATTACTATCAAACTGAGTTTACCGAAATGCAATACGCTTACGCTCTATGCGATTTAGCAGTATCGCGTGCCGGCTCTAACACGGCGTTTGAACTTATCGCCCTTAAAAAACCGACGGTTTTTATTCCTTTACCTAAAGGCGCTTCTCGAGGCGACCAAATAGAAAACGCCAATTACTTTGCTAGCAAAAATCTTTGCAAAACTTTAAACCAAGAAAATATTAATTTGCTCAAAAACGAGTTGTTTTCACTTTACGAAAATAGAAATTACTATCTAAAAAACTTAAAAAACAACCCGATTAGCGTGGGAAATAAAAAAATTGCAAGCCTACTTAAAACGTACTAAGGCTTGCAATTATTTATTATTTTTTGTCGTAATCTTTTAAAAGTTGAACGGCATCAACCGATACGAATTTTTTATTTTCAACTAAGTTGTACTTTTTAGCAACTATACCGATAAGATATTTAGCGTTACGCATTGCCCTATCCGATTTAATTCTAAGTAAAGTAGGAACTTCTTGATAACATTTTCTATCAGAAACGTCTTTACATTTTAAACGGCTTTCAACTTCGTTAATATCTAAGTTTAAATATAATTTTAAACTTTTACCCGACGAAGAAAGTTTAAAAAGTTGTAATCTACCTTGATTAAAACTGTCGTAGTTAGTTGAAATTCTTGATTTAACCTTTTTGTAAGATAAAATAAGGTTTTTAAGTTCACAGTATCTTTGTAATATAATAGGGTCTTGTTCAAAAATTCTTTGAGCAAAACTTTTATCTTCATATTCAACTTTAACGTCGTCGTCGAAAGAAATATCGCCGTCAACGTCACCGTCGATAATACTGTCTTGAATTAAAGTTTTATCAACTTCAACGTCTTGCGAGTCAACGTCGCTAAATAGCGCTTCTTCTTTAACTATTTCAATTTTAATAGGTTCAGTAAATTCAATAGTTTCTTCACTAATAATCGGGTTTTCAATTTCTTGCAAGTCTTCAACGCCGTGATTAAATAACGCTTCAGTTTCAACGTCGTGCTCTACCCTTTCTTCAGTAGGCATAGTAAAATCAAGGCTTTCTTCCCTTACACCCGTACTTTGTTCTTCAAATACGCTTTGGTAACTCGCTTGACTTTTAACGGGTTCGCTAAAAGAAATATCTTCTACGGCTGTTTGACTAAATAAAGTTTCTTCTTCAATACCAGTGCCGTCGTTATTATTAAAATTTAAAGTTTCTTCATTAATCATAATAGTCTCCCTTTGATTAGTATACCCTATCTATTAAAAAATTTCAAGCGTTTTTTATAAAATATTTGTCTATGGGTTGATTTTTAGACAGTTTACACTTCTTCGACAAAAGTAATAAATTGTCCTTGACCGTCGATATTACTAGTGATAATTAATTCATTTTTTTCTATTCTGTATTCAATTTGAGCACTTTTTTCAAGTAACTTTATATTACCTTTAATCTCGTAACGGCAACTGCCTTTTTTAAATAAATCGGCGTAAATATAATTTTTATTTTCGTAGTTGATTGAGTAAATCGAAATTCCGTTTTCGACTGGCTCAAAATATTTTTTATAGCCTACACCCCTAACGATATCCATTTCGGTATCTTTTACAGTTGGATAAACTTTACGAGAACTCACTATCGAAAACGCTGAAGACACTTGTTTTGCCCTAACGCTTATCTCACAGTCGAAAATAGGCAAATAACCACAAGCATAACATAATTTGTCGTTACCGTTTTTATCTTTAAAATAATCTACTACCCTATCTGGTGGGCTGTTTTCATCTTGCCAAAAGTTTTTAGTTAAAGATATTTTTGTGCTTGGGAAAGGTTTACCTTTTAACGCGTACGGAGTAGATAAATCGTAAACGCCATTTTCGTCAATTAAAGGTTTTGTTTTAGGTATAACCCTAAAAATGCCACCACCGTAAACGTCTTTTTTATATTGACTCATTATACCCATTTGAGATTGCCAATTAATATCGTCAAGCCTTTTAATTTCAAAATCAATTATAATAGTGCCGTCTTTTTGCACGATATAATCGTTTTTATAACTAATTAAAGGCTTGCCGTAAGACGCTATATCAATAATGCCTTCATAACCGTTTTTAGGCCTATTTTTAGCAATTTCTACCACGCAAGACGCTGGATTTATAACTAAATATTCTTCACTAATTTTGGCGTAATCACAACCAGATTTACCTAGCACTACTAATTCTTCTTTACCGTCTTTACCCGCTATTAGTTCTTTTTTTAAGTACCTATTTGACCTACATAAATACCCACTTTGTTGATTTTCAACAACTATTGAACTAGTGTCTTTACCATTTTCAACGTAAGTCAATTTACCTACAACTTTTTTTACGAACTCAAACTTGTATTTATTTTGACTATAATCTTTTGAAGCAAACACTAAAAAGTTCTTATCTAAAACTTTAACCAAGTAAAATATAATACCTTCTTCGTCTTTATAAATAGCCCCTACGTCTTTTATAGTCTTATTATGATTTTTACTTAAAATGGTTATAGCGCAAGGCATTCCGTGATTTGCACCAAGAGTAGTGTCGTTAAAAAAGGCTGGAGCAGATTCGTCGGTCATAGTACCTAAAATTAAATCACTTGAATAATAATCGTTATTACCGCTAAAAATTAAGCCCGTTTCTTTCATTTCAACAGAACTGTTACTCGATAAATCACCAACTTCTGAACGTACGCCTGTAAACTTGTGAACTATTTCACTTTCATTATTAAATTTGGTTTTAATTAAATTAGCAGTTACTAACATATAATTACCCCCTGCAACTTTTTAATTATAACCTTTTTGTTTTGACTAGTCAATATTTAGTTGTAAAAAAAACACCTATATGTTAAAATATTACAAACAACATTTTTATAGGAGAAATTATGAAAGCCATAGTTACCGTTATAGGAAAAGATAAATCAGGTATAATAGCCAGTGTATCTAATATGCTTGCTAAAAAACAAATTAACATTGAAGACATTAGTCAAACCATTTTACAAGGTTATTTTACAATGATAATGCTTGTTGATATTGACGAAAATAAAATTTCTATTGACGAACTTAACAAAGATGCCGAAATAGTTGGCAATGAAATAGGCGTAAAAATTATTATTCAACACGAAGAAATTTTTAACGCTATGTATAGAGTGTAAAATTATGATAAACAGTAAAGACATTATAGAAACCATTAATATGGTGCAAAAAGAAAACTTTGACGTTAGAACAACGACTATGGGTTTATCTTTATTTGGTTGTATTAGTGCTACTGCTAAAGAAACGGCAAGGCGTTGCTACGATTTAATTTGTTCTCGCGCTGAAAATATCGTTAAAGTTGCAAACGATTTATCTACGGAATTTGGCGTTCCTATCGTTAATAAAAGAATTTCGGTTACACCAGTATCGCTTATTACTGCAAACTTTAAGGGCGAAGAAATAATTATTGCAAAAGCCCTTGATAACGCCGCTAAAACGGTTGGCGTTGACTTTTTAGGTGGATATTCGGCTCTCGTTCATAAAAGCACTACTTCTTATGAAGAATCTTTTATAAATAGTATACCTGAAGTTTTAGCAACTACCGATATTTTATGTTCGTCGGTTAACGTTGGCTCTACAAGGTCTGGTATTAACCTTGACGCTGTAAAGCAATTAGGTGAAATTATTAAAAAGACAAGCGACCTTACTAAAGAAAAAGACGGTTTTGGTTGCGCTAAATTCGTTGCTTTTTGTAACGCTGTTGAAGATAATCCGTTTATGGCTGGTGCTTTCCACGGCGTTGGCGAAGGCGAGTGCGTAATTAACGTAGGCGTATCTGGTCCTGGCGTTGTATATAGAGCAATTAAAGAAGCCCCCGACGCTAATATTACTGAAATAGCCGAAATTATTAAAAAGACTGCCTTTAAAATTACGAGAGTTGGTCAACTTATTGCAAAAGAAGCGTCTAAACGCTTAAACGCTGAATTTGGTATCGTTGACTTATCGTTAGCCCCAACCCCTGCTATCGGCGATAGCGTTGGTAGAATTTTAGAAGAAATGGGCTTATCTACGGTAGGTGGACACGGAACTACTGCATGCCTTGCAATTTTAAACGACGCTGTTAAAAAAGGTGGTATGATGGCAAGCGCAAACGTTGGTGGACTTTCTGGTGCGTTTATTCCAGTTAGCGAAGACGAAGGTATGATTGAAGCGGCAAAAAGTGGTATTTTAACACTTTCAAAACTTGAAGCAATGACGGCTGTATGTTCGGTTGGTATTGATATGGTAGCCGTTCCTGGCGACGTTTCTGCTTCAACTATCTCTGCAATAATTGCCGACGAAGCGGCAATAGGTATGGTTAACAATAAAACTACTGCCGTTAGAGTTATTCCTGTACCAAACAAAAAGGTTGGCGAATTTGTTGAATTTGGTGGACTTTTAGGCCGTGCGCCTATTATGGAAGTTGTTAACGCAAGCGCCGACAAATTTATTAATAGGGGTGGTAAAATCCCAGCGCCTATCCACGGCAATAAAAACTAAAAACTACTATAAACAAAAATACAAGTGGCACGCCACTTGTATTTTTTTGTTATTTTTTAATCATTTTAATTGGAATAACGTCTTTTGACGCTCTGTGTTTGTATTGTCCACGAGTAAAGTCGGGAATTTCAATAGGAACGCTACCCTTTTCAATAGATTCAGCACTTAAAGCCGTAATACTCATCCATAATGCGCCGTCGTAAACGTCAATAGGCATTTCTTCGCCGTTACGAAGTGCGTTAAAGAAGTGTTTAAGCATTATAAAGTCCATACCACCGTGACCTGCTTTCTTTTGTTCTTCGGTAATATTTTTCCAGTCATCTGCAACGTATTCGTCGTAGTTTTTGTCAGTAAAGAAGGCTTGAGAATAACCTGCCGTTTCGTGGTCAAATTCGCCGTTATCTAAAATAACTGCTTTTGTAGTTTGACAGTAAAAACCTTTAGTTCCACTAACCGTGATATTTCTATCGTATAACCTAGGAAGCGTCGTATCAAGTTTAATTAAAATCATTTCACCGTTTTCACACTTTATTAAAGTGTTTACAACGTCGCCTTGCTTAAATTCTTTACCTAAAAGTTCAGCGTGGTATTCTTCGTGGTCTTTTATGTATTCTTCCATTCCTTGAGCAAGAGATGCCATTGATACTAAAGATACAAGTCTATTACCCCTATTTACGTTAAGAATTTTTGCGATAGGACCAAGTTCGTGCGTTGGATAATTTTCGCAATTTCTGCTTAAATAGTTTCTAAGTCTGTAATGGTGAGTAAATATACCATCGGCAATTTCTTTTCTTAAATCGTGACAGTACGAACCTTGACAATAAGATACTTTACCTAAAACGCCGTTACGAACAAGGCTTGTTGCTAAAAGTTCGTCTTTATAATAACAGCAGTTTTCTAAGAACATAAACGGAGTTTTAGTTCTTTCATAGCAGTCAACCATATCCCAACAACTTTGAATATCGTATGCACCACCAACTTCTAAGCCTACGGCAATACCTGCTTCCATACAAGCGTTGGCTATTTCAGCGTGAACTTCCCACGCGGCTGAAATAATTACTGCGTCTAAATCTTGTTTTACAAGTTCGTTATAATCAGTCGTCATAAACGGTGTTGGGTCACCGTGCGCTTCAACTAACCTTGCAGCCCTTTCAACCCTTTCAATCATAGTGTCGCAAACGGCTGTAACGACAACGTCTTTAAAACCAAAAACGTTACCCATTAAACCGCCAACTTTATTATCAGTTTTAGTTTGTTCCCTAGTTAAACCGATTAAGCCTGTACCACGACCACCTAAACCTATAAAACCAACTTTTAATTTTTCCATAAACTTACCATAAAAACGCTATTTTGCTAAGATAACTATACAATAACTAAACAAAAAAAGCAAGGGTTTTCAACTCTTGCTTAAATAATTTTATAAAAATTTTAAACTGCATTATACGACAAAATCTATTTTTTATTTACATAGTAATCGTATGCTTCAAGCGTTAAATAATATATTGGCTTACCTTTTAAAAGTAAATGTTTATAAACTTCTTCAACGCAATATACAAATCCACTTTCAAAATCTTCATCAACTTTTTTACGAAGCAACTCAACACCGTCGTAATCTCTACCTTCTTCAATTAAATCGGCAACGTAAATAATTTTTTCAATTAAAGACATATTTTTACGAGCCGTAGTGTGATATTTAACGGCGTTTAAAATATCTTGGTCTAAAATATTTAACTCATTTTTAATAATATATTCGCCTAAAAATTGATGAATTACGGACTCGGTAACTTCACCGTCTAACTTAAAAGACGAATATAGTTTATAATCTTCATACTTAGCAACGTCGTGAAGAAGCGCCGAAAGTTCGCATTTTTTTACGTCAGCATTTAATTTTTTTGCTAAACGTATAGCCGTCATAATAACGCCGTAAGTGTGCTGTCTGCGTTTTTTAGGCAACTTGTTACAAACAAATTGATAATACTCGTCTTTTTTATAAACGTTATTTTGAAGTATATAATCGTAAATTTCTCTTGTTGTATCAGTAGAAAAATCAAGGTCTAATTTGCTTTTAATTCTAATAGACGTTGACGAAGCGTTTTGACCTAAATATTTAGTTACGGTTACAGGTTTATTATATAAAGCCGTGTAAATGTTTACGATTTTAGCCGTGTCAATTTTATCGAATACCCTTTCAACTAATACCATATTTACGAGTTCGCTTATTTGGCTAGGGTTTTTCCACTTAGGAAAATTTTCAAGCATATCGCTACCCATAATCAAGTACAACTCACAATTAGGATACTCGTTTTTAAAATGACCTACGGTTAAGTAAGTGTAACTTATATTTTCGTTATTAATTTCGTAATCGCTAACTAAAACCTTTTTTTCGCCTTTAAAAGCCAATTTTAGCATTTCAAAACGCATCGTTTTATCAGCAACTTCTACCCCTATTTTATGTGGCGAAACGTTAGTAGGTATAACTATTAATAAGTCTAAACCAAGTTCTAATATTACGTTTTTTACGATATTAATATGTTCGTTGTGGGGTGGATTAAAAGTTCCACCGTAAAGCCCTATTTTTTTCATAATATAATCTTAACATAAATTTATACAATTTTCAAGTTTATAGTTAATAAAAAAAGACAATAATTTAGATATGAAAAAATTAAAATTATCAATTTTAGGCGATTTATTCTTTTTCTTTTTTATAGCCTTTTTTATTATTTTTTATTACTTAAGATATAACGTTTTTAACTTTATTTTAAGTTTGACCATATCGGCAATAATTAGCGCAATTTTAACTTTTATTTTTGCATATTTTTGCATTAGTCAAAACAATAAAAAAGTTGCTACAGCTTTTGATAAAAGCGAAATTGAAAAACTTAAATATGAACTTTGTTTTTACGATAACGACGAATTAAATAATTTAATACGTTCTCTTTTAGACGCTAAAAATTTAGCCTACAAAAAATTAAAAGATAAACTTTATTTAGAAGAACAAAACGCCTTTATAGTTTGGCTTTTTAAACAAGAAAAATTAGTTTCAACCGATATTATTGACGTAGTTAAAAAATGTAAAGGCGACCAAAAAATTATAGTTTTTTGTAATGAAATATCATTAGAAAGTTTATCACTTATTAAAAAATGTAATTTACCTATAAAAACGGTTACCGTTGCCGAGTTTTATTCACTGTTAAAAAAATATTCGCTTTTGCCTGAAATTACTATAAAAACCGACGGCAAAAAAGGGATAAAAAACACTTTAAAAAAGATTTTTAATAAGCAAAAAGCAAAGCCGTTTATTATATCGGGGGCAGTAATTACACTATCTTCAAGTTTACTAAACTACCCCACTTTTTATATCGTTATAGGCACTATTTTAATGATTATAGGCACTTATTTGCACTTTTTTGCCAAAAATACTTCCGTTTTTGACGATAAAAGTTTTTTCTAAATTTTAGCCTAAAAGATAAAAACGCAAGTTTTACCTTGCGTTTTTTTAATTAATATTTAATGTGTTCAATATCTTTTCTTTTACTTTTGCGATATAACACTATTTTGTGTCCTATTGCACATACGGGTTCAGCGTTTAAAGCGTCGGCTAATTCTTGAATTAATTCTTTAGCGTCGCTTTCGCTATTGTTTAATACGGTAACTTTTATAAGTTCCCTTTTTTCTAAGGCTTCTGAAAAACTGTTTATTTGATTTTCAGTAAGACCACCCTTTCCTATTTGACCTATTGGCTCTATATTTTGAGCTAAACTTCTTAATACACTTCTTTGTTTTGACGTAAACATAATTTCTCCTTAATCTATAAATTCAAATTCTATATCGCCTATTACTATCGTATCGCCGTCTTTTGCGCCCTTGTCTTTAAGTGCTTTTATAACACCTTTTTTTCTTAAAATCTTTTGCATATACGCTATCGAGTCAATATCGTCTACCACGATATTCCTTGCAAGTGATTTTACTAAATTACCAAGTACGATATAAGCGCCGTCGTCGTCTTTTTCAATTTCAAAACTGTCGTCGTTTTCAAGATTGTATGAAAATCCACTGTCTTCTTTTGGTAAAACTATTGGAATTTCTTTTAAAGTTTCGTATAAGCATTTAACTAATTCTTCCGTGCCATCGCCGTTTATTGCTGAAATTTCAAAAATAGGATATTTTTTATATTTCTTTTTAAACGCCTTAACATTTTCTTCAGCACCAAAAATATCGCACTTATTTAAAACGACTACTTGCTTTAACGATGATAATGTTTTGCTATAATCTTTTAACTCTTTATTTATAGTTTTAAAATCTTCAATAGGGTCTCTACCTTCAATACCACTAATATCTACTACATGACAAAGCATCCTAGTCCTTTCAATATGCCTTAAAAACTCGTGGCCTAATCCTGCGCCTTGCGAAGCACCTTCAATAAGACCTGGAATATCTGCCGTAATAAAGGCGTTATCGTAATAATTAACTACACCTAAATTTGGTGAAAGCGTGGTAAAATGATAGTTTGCTATTTTTGGCTTTGCCGAAGATATTTTACTTAGTAGCGTTGACTTGCCTACGTTTGGAAAACCTATTAAGCCTACGTCGGCAATAACTTTTAATTCTAAGCCTACCCTTTTCATTTCAGTTTTTTCACCGGTTTGGCAAAAGTGTGGACAATGCCTTCTTGACGTAGTAAACCTTGCGTTACCTTTACCACCACGGCCACCTTTCATTATTAAACGGGTTTGACCGTCTTGATATATGTCGCAAATAAATTCGCCACTTTCAATATCGGTAATAACCGTGCCAAGCGGTACTTCAATGTACAAATCTTTACCGTTTTTGCCATGACAGTTCTTTTTATCACCCTTTGCGCCGTTTTCAGCAATATATTTGTGCTTAAATTGAAAGTCTGCTAAACTCGTTTTATGCCTATCACCTATAAAATATACGTTTCCACCGTCGCCACCGTCGCCACCGTCTGGTCCACCGTCAGCAACACCTTTGTAACGAATAAAAGAAATACATCCGTCACCACCGTCACCCGACTTAATAAGTATACTCTCTTTATCAATAAAATTTTCAGTAATCATTTCGTTCCTTTTTTATAATATTTGCAATAATCTTTTATTTTACAACTTGAACATTTTGGACTTCTTGCACTGCATACCCGTCTACCGTGCCATAAAATTAAATGGTGCGATGACGACCACTCGCCCTTGTCTATTATTTTCATAAGTTGTAATTCAGTTTTTAAAGGCGTTTTAGCGTTTGCTAAACCAATTCGGTTAGAAACCCTAAAAACGTGCGTATCTACGGCTATTGCGTCGCCTTTAAAGGCTACCGCCGTCATAACGCAAGCCGTCTTTCTGCCAACGCCCGCAAGCGAAGTTAAACTTTCAAAATCGCTTGGCACTTCGCCGTTAAATTTTGTAACAATGTCGCTAGTTGCTTGTAAAATATACGTTGCTTTTGAATTGAACAGCCCGACTGAACGTATTATTTTAGCAAGCTTTTCTTGAGTTAGCGTTAACATTTTTTCAGGCGTAGGATAGTCTTTAAACAAAACTGCCGTTACCTTATTTACCCTTTCGTCAGTACACTGACCCGACAGTATCACTGCGACCAATAACTGATAATCAGTTTGGTAATTTAACACCGTTTTAGCGTTAGGATATTCATTTTTTAAAATTGAAATAATTTCTTTTGCAGTTTGCTTGTCCATTTACGCACCTTAAAAACGCTTGCTTACACTATTTTAGCATAAACAAGCGTAATATTCAATCATTTTAAAGTCAAATTGTTTGAGTTGACGTGCGTAATCCGTTTTTTTCTATTATTATAAACTTTTTTAAAGAGTCTAAACCGTGTTTTTTCACTACTCCTTTTGCAAAATCAATATAATAGGGCGAAAACGACGCGCTTATTCCACAACCCAATCCGGCTTCTTTGGGCGTTGATACAATTTTGCAAAGAACGTTATTTTTATTTAATATCTCGGCAAAATTTATCGCTTGTGTTTTTGACAGAAAAATCGCGTAACAATATTTCATATTTTCTCCTTATAGCATAATAACGTAAACCTAATAATATATTTATATTACTTTAATTTTAATTAGGTGAATTATGATATATTTTGATAACGCTGCAACGGGTGGTTACAAACCTCAAAACGTTCAAGAAACGGCAATAGGAATTATTAAATACCTTTTAACGAATCCCGGTCGTAGTGGGCATAGACTTTCTCGCCGTGGCGCTGAATTTATTTACTCGGCTCGAAAACGCTTATCTAAATTTTTTAACAACGGTTGTATTGAAAAAGTTATTTTTACTAAAAACTGCTCGGAAGCGCTAAATATGAGTATTTTAGGCTCGCTAAAACAAGGCGATAAAGTTATTACCACCGTTTTTGAACATAATAGCGTTTTAAGACCGTTGTTTTCGTTAAGAGATAAAGGGGTAATTTCACTTACCGTAATTGCTCCAGAAAACAAAACTTTTATTACTCGTAGCGATATTGAAAAACATTTTTCGCCTGACGTTAAAGGGGTAATTGTGAACCACGCTAGCAACGTAACGGGCGTGGTAAACGATATTGAAGAAATTGGAAATTTTTTAAAAGATAAAAACTGTCTTTTTATAGTAGACGGAGCGCAATCTGGTGGACATATAAAAATTGATATGATTAAACAAAATATTGATATTTTATGCTTGGCTGGTCATAAGGGCTTGTACGCCATAAGTGGCTCTGGAGTGTTATTAATGCAAAAACATATTGATATTGATAACGTTTATTCGGGTGGAACGGGTACTGAAAGTTTTAACCCACACCAACCTTCTTGCTACCCCGAAAAACTTGAAGTAGGCACTCTTAATTTACCTAGTATTTGCTCGCTTGAAGAAGGCATTAGATACATTGAAAACAGTATTGAATTTATAGGCTCTACCCTAGAAAATTTAACCGGCTATTTAATTGACAATTTAAAAACTTTGCCTTTTGTTACCATTTTTTCGGCTATAAATAAAACGGGAATTGTCGCATTTGCCGTAAAAGATATTTCTTCAATTGAACTTAGCGAAATTTTATCAAATAGGTACGATATTTGCGTTAGGGGTGGGTTTCATTGCGCGCCACTCGTTCATAAGTTTTTAAAAACCGACGATGACGGGCTAACGAGAGTTTCCCTTTCACCCCATAACACAAAAAAAGAAATTGACTTTTTTATTTTAGCAGTTAAAGAAATTGTTTTATCTATTTAATTTGCTTAATTTGCATAATAATTTTATCTAACTCTTTTTGCTGGCTGGCGTTAAGCATTGGGCGTAACATTAAAGCAAAATTGTCGATATCGCTATCGCTTAAAGTACCGTTTCTTCTACCCTTTTCGGCTTCTTGTAAAATTGCCGAAATTATTTCAGTTTGACTTGCACCTTCGTACTTGTCGGCAAAACTTTTTAAAATATTCATATAGTTAGTTGAGTTGTTATCGCTTGGGGTATAATCGTTAAATTTACGCATTTTTATCTCCTTTTTATACAATTATTTTTATGCTTTCATAAAATATAATGTTACGGAGTGCTTTTTTATGAGTTATATGTTACTAATTTTAATATTTTTTTTGTTTTTAAGGGGGCAAAACGGCAATTTAACCGATTTGCTTTCTTCTATAAATTTAAGCGAAATTGCACCTATTTTACAAACTTTTGGCGTTGACGCTTCAATTTTAGAAAAACTAAACGGCGACGAGTTTAAGTCTTTATTAAGTGGTAATTTCGACTTAAAAACACTGTTACCTTTAATAACTCCTTTTTTACAAAACTTTATGCAAAACGGTTATAATTCCACCCCTACGGCTAACTTTCAAAGTGCGCCCGTAAGCGATAATATTTCACCCATAAAAGATATTGCCGGCGAAGAAATTTCTTCAATATTTATAGATTATTTAACAAATTAAAGTAATTTTATTTACTTTAAGCGTTTAGTGGTGTATAATACAAGAAATTGACGATTTGTCTTACTAGTCTATTTTTTACGCTCAAAGTAGGCAAACGCCAATTTACAATGAAAACGAAAGTTTTATAATTGTTTTGCAATAACAATAAAGTTGTTTTGTAAAGCATATTTAAGGAGCAAATTATGACTACTCAAATTATTAACGCTAAAGTAATATTAGAAGACAAAATTTTATACGACGGTGTCGTTGCTTTTGAAAACGGTAAAATCACCTACATAGGCACTGAAAATCAAAAAGCCGATAAAACTATTGATGCAAAAGGTAAATACCTTTTTGCCGGCTTTATCGACTCTCACTGCCACGGTGGTAACGGTTACGACTTTATGGACGCTACTAGTGAAGAAATGGAACAAATTGCTTTATTTCACTTAAAACACGGTACAACTTCGTTATATGCAACTACTTTGACCGATACGATGGATAGCATTGAAAATTCTTTAAAAGTTTACGCTACTATTAAAAACCCTATAACACTTTGTGGCGTTCACTTAGAAGGTCCTTGGTTTTCACCAGCACAATGTGGTGCGCAAGATACGTCTCAAATGCAACTACCTACTATTAAAAAAATGGAAGAATTAAGGCTTAAATATCCGTTTATAAAAAGGGTGAGCGTTGCACCGGAACTTGACGGCGCTATGGACGTTGGCAAATACGGTAAATCCTACGGTATTTTAATGAGTATAGGCCACACCGACGCTGATTTTGACACGGTTGGAACTGCAGTAAATAACGGTTATAGTTTGATGACGCACTTCTATTCTGGTATGCGTGGCGTTGTTAGAAAGAACGCTTATCGTGAAGCGGGCGCTATCGAAGCAGGATATTTTTACGATAATTTATTCGTTGAAATAATAGCCGACGGCAAACATTTACCTTCGTCGCTTTTAAAACTTATATATAAACTTAAAGGGGCTGATAGAGTTTGCTTAATTACCGACGGCACTAGGGGTTGTGGACTTAAAAACGGTGAAGAATTTATGCTTGGTAAAAAGATTGGTGGAACGTTATCAGTTATTGAAGACGACGTTGCTAAATTACCAGATAGAACTAGTTTTGCTGGAAGCGTTTCTACCTTTGACAGATTAATTAGGTCAATGCATAATTTGGCTGGTGCAACGTTGGTTGATATTAGTAAAATGGCTTCTAAAACGCCTGCTACCTTATTAGGACTTACCGATAGGGGTACTATTGAAGTAGGTAAACGAGCCGATTTAGTTTTAATGAACGAAGACTTATACGTTGACAGCGTTATCTTTAAAGGCGAAATTGTTGAATAAAATAAAGTAAAAAAATGGTTGTTTTTTAACAACCATTTTTTGTTTTATTATTTTTTAGTCATGCATTCTAAAATCAAGACTATATGGTAAAGGATATAATTCTTCTACTTTTTGCTCTAATTCTTTACCTGTAAGCCCCGTTTCTTGACCTACTATATCTAAATAAATATCTTTCCAAAGTTTTGAAAGGGCTAATTCGCCTTCTTTTACGTCGTTTAACACGAAGTTAGGCGTAATAATTTTAGAAGCGTCTACTGCTCTACCAACGTGTAATAAAGCGAGTGCTAAGTATACTTTTAAACGTCCGTTTTCTTGCATTTCGGCACTTAAAGTTTTAAAAGTATCTATCCATTTTTGGTCAAGACCCATTGACGTAAGCCAAGAAGCATATTCTTTAACGAGTGCTAAACAACTAAATGCTTCACGCCTTGCGTATACTTTTGCTTGATAGAATAACGCCTTTTCGGTATCGTTTAATTCGTTTCTATATAATGCGGCTAAGTTTCTATACGCCCACACGTTTTCAGTACATTTAACTGAATTTTCCCAACTCTCTTTTGCTTTATCAAAATCACCAAGTGCGTATTCAACTACGCCAAGTTGCAAGTAAGTATACCAATGACGACCTTGTTCAGTATTTAACGACTTAATCAACAGTTCACGCCAGAATTCGTCTACAACGTACGATAAAGGCTCTTTTTCAACGCTTGGGCAAGGTAAATATCCCTTTTCTAACAAATGCTCGAAAGCAAAAGTATTTTCGTCTTGTACGATAGGATATACTTCAACTGCGCTTATACCGTCTTTACCTTGTGCTTTACGCAATTTATTTTCTAACGAACCCCAACCACTTGCAGTATGTAAAAGTTCGCCTTGCGACTGCATTTTAATATTCATAAGTTGTTCTGGTGCAACTGCGCCGTCTTTAATTTTTTCGTCAAATACCTTTTCAACTTCTTTAATAGCGTCGTTCCAATCTCCGTAATAGTTAGGGTTAGAGCCGTCAATACCCGTGTAACCTTCAGTCCACTCCCACACCGTTTTTGGTGCCATAGGGAGATGTTCTAACTGAGTAGTTGCTAAGCCGGCTTGAATTTCAATATACGCTTGTCCTTCTTCTGATAAAAATTCGTTCCAGTGTCTACCCCCCGTCTTATTACCCCAAAGGAATAACTTTCTAGTCCTTAAACGTTCGCTTGAATAATGTAATAAACCAACGCCGTTAGGGTCTACGCCGACAATCCATTTGCGGTCTTCGTCAGCGATACGGTAAAAATAGTCAGCCGATGAGCCTAAGTTCATTGAATAAGAAACGTCTATCCCATTTGAAAAAGGAACGGTAGTTTTATCAACGACGTAGTGGTTTTCTTGATAAGAACAGTGTATCGCCGAATTTGCTGGAACTATAACACGCGTTTTTTCAGTTTCTGGAAAAGCAATGTTAGACCACCAATACATATAAATTTCGTTATCGCTAGTGTTTTCAATACGCGGGCGAATATATAAAGTTTGCGAATCGTTAGGTAAATATGCAGTAATGCAATAGTTTACCTTCCTAATACGTTCAAATTCATAAAATTTTACGGTGTTTTCATCAATTTTTTCACAGTGCATTGAAGAACAAGTAAGTGGAGTATGCCCTTTAATACCAATGTTAAATTCAACGCCACCAGAAAGCCACGCGTTTAAAATAGCAAAGTTACAAGGTTGAATTACCGAGTTCCTATAAAGCAATTCTTTATTAGCCTTTTTATCGTATAACGACCAAAGCCTTGCCCCGTATTCTGGTAAAAATATTGCCTTTAAATAGTCGTTTTCTAAAACGATTGTTTTTACTTTTTGTAATGTTTTATCACGAGTATAACCGTCTTGTATCATATATGGTAAAACGGTATCAATCATACCCTTACCTAAATACTTTCTTTCTTTTTCACTTACGTTGTCCGTTACTTCAAAACCAGCGTGAATATATTGTACGTTTTTAATGTCAGGTAACGGATTAGGCTTTCCCATTTGGGCTGTCTTAATTTCCAAATAATCAATTTTTACCATGGTTTACTCCTTAATGAATTCTTTTTAAAAGCCTTATAATAAAACTTATCTTCATTATTTTAATATTGAACACCCTATTTTGCAAGAGTTTTTATAAAATTTTTAAAAAAATTTTAAATTTATTATCTATTTTATTATTTGCTCGTTAAAAGTTTAATTTTAATATTCAAATAAACACTCGAAAATTTTAGTTTCTTGCTGGTAGCCTTGTACTAAAACGCCATTATCTAACTTGTTTTTATAAATATTAATTTTATCGTTATACAACGTCTCTTTATTAAAGTGAATTTCAAAACCAGTAAAGTTACAACTAATAAATTCGTCGGGCGTGAACGTATTAAGTGCCATTTTAACGTAGCAAGCGTTATTAGTATGATTGTTAAAGTCGATATCGCAAAAATTTACGGTATGAGTATAGACTAATTCTCCCTTTTTATACGAGTTAAAATTTTCGTATTCGCCTACCCTTTCAGTCTTAGGCAAATAGTCGATATCGTCTATATATTTTACTGAATTAATTTTTCGTAAAGACCTTGTATCATAATCAAGCACGCACCACTCACTATGCCCACTTAACGCAACTATATCCCCGTTTTTCAATTCGTAATCTCTATAAAATCGAACGGGGGAATTAACTTTTAAAGGCCAAGTTTTAACTACGATATTATCGTCGAAAACTACGTCGCTATGCACCTTAAACTTTACCTTAGTTAGCACGAAAAAAGCGTTAGAAGAAGATTTTAAAGTATCTTTATCTAACTTCATTTCGTACGAGTGCATATTAGTTGCGTCTTGAAATAAAAGCAGTACGCTATCAAACCTTATTTTATTATTTTTAGTGCATTTTTCAGCGTTTATATGCACTGGAAAAAGAAAATTATTGTTTATCATTTAAGTATTACTCAACTTCTTTTTTATGGTAACGGAGCGCACAAATATCGTCGCCTTTAGCAATACATTTTGGCAAGTCTAAAACGCTACCGTACTTTTCACCTATACCGTGGTCGCCACACATTGCTATATCGCAAAGCATTGCAATTTCTTCATCGGTACAGCCTGCTTTTTGCCACGCTTTAACAAGTGGACAGTAACTAAAATCAATAGATAATTTTTCGTCGGTGCTTTCAACTATTTTCATTTCAAAAACCCATTGAGCAGCCTTAGTAAATAAAGTCTTTTTTAAACCCTTTAAACTGTCCGTTTTGCCTTGTTTTACTAAATTATCACCGTGAATATGACCACATCTTTTAATAGCGTCGCTAGCAAATTCTTTTGGGTCTAAACCACGTTTTTTTGCTTCGTCAACTAATAAATAAAGCCATAACGCCCTATGCTCTAATTGTTCCCTAATTTTTTGTAAAAGTTTAACTTTAATCTTTGGTTCGTTTTTTACGATACTCATTTGTATTCTCCTTATTTATTTTATTTCGTCAAAACTCATTATATATAAATTTGCCGTTTATTTTTTTGTCTTTAAATGAAACGTCTGCCAAATTATACACGTCTAAACAAAATTATAAATTTTATAATATGTTTAATAACACAATTTAAAAATATCTTTAATTTCGTCGTAGCCTAAATCAATATAACTTTTAATTTTGCGTGTTTTATCGTATGTGCATAATAAAGCAAGCCTTTCAATTTCATCTTTCTCAATGCCAAAATCACTCAATTTTGTAGGCATTTCAAGGCGTATAAAAAATTCTTGTAACTTTTCTATACCTAATATTGACGCTTTTTCATCATCATCTTCTACCACGTCGAAAACACGCCTTGCAAACTGCGAAAACCTTTCGGTATTGTATTTATATATATACTTAGCCCACGCCGGATATAATACGGATAAACCCGCTCCGTGAGCAACGTTATCATAAAGACCACTAACTGCGTGTTCTAGTTGGTGTACGGCTAAATAATTTTCTCTACCACAACCAGTTAAACCGTTATGCGCTAAACTTGAAGCCCACATAATAGTTGCCCTTGCTTCGTAATTGCTTAAATCATCCATAAGTACGTCGCCAGCTTTAATTATACTTTTTAATATACTTTCACTAATTCTATCAGTTAAGTCGGTTGGGGCGTGATTTGTAAAATATCTTTCTAAAGAATGAGTCATCATATCAACTATCCCGCAAGACGTTTGATATTTACTTACCGAGCAAGTTAATTCTGGGTTCAAAATAGCAAATTCGCACCTATTAAATTCAGTAGAAACGCCTTTTTTAACGTTAAGTTCTAAGTTAGTTAATACGGCTGAATTGCTCATTTCGCTACCTGCGGCTGAAATGGTTAAGATACACGACGTTTTTAACGCGTCGTTAGGCGTAACTTTACCCATCATAATATCCCAAATATCAGCGTCGGTTTTAACGCCGAGAGCAGTACACTTACACGAGTCTATAACGCTACCACCACCAACGGCTAAAATCATTTGAACGCCTTCTTTTTTAGCAAGTTTAATTGCTTCCCTAACGAAAGTAACTTTAGGGTTTGGCTCAACGCCACCCATTTCAACAACTTTTATGCCGTTATCAAATAAAGACTTAATAACTTGGTCGTATAAGCCCGATTTTTTAATACTGTCTTTACCGTATTGCATCATAATTTTATCGTAGCCCAATTCTTTAATAATTTGACCTACTTGTTTTTGCGTATCTTTACCAAAATATATTTTTGTTGGAGCATTATATATAAAATTTAACATCTTACCCCCCTTTTTTATTGTTTTTTTAGTGTTACAATAGACTAAAACACACTTTTACACTCTACATTTTATCAAAATTTTACCTTTAAGTAAAGTATTAAATTAAATTTTTACAAATAAAAAAGAACTTGGAATACCAAGTTCTTAATTATTACAAACGATTACCGTTTATTATACGAGTTCAACGATTGCAACTTCAGCAGCGTCACCACGTCTTTCACCTTTAAGGTATCTTCTCGTGTAACCGCCACCTTGCTTTAACTCTTCTTTTCTTTCAGCGTATTTAGGAGCTAATTCATTGAAGATTTTTTCAATAAGTGGGTGGTTAATACCCTTTACTCTACTTCTAAATTCTGCCTTAGATTCTTTAGCGTCTTTTGTGAATTGAATATCATAAGTTAAACTCATAATTTTTCTTCTTGCTGCAAGTTTCTTTGGACCGTCTTTAATAACCTTTTTAGTAACTTCTTTACCTTTACTATCTTTCGTAGTTACAGTTTCTTCAACCGTATCAGTGTAAGTGTTTATAGCAAGAGTAAGAATTTTTTCAGTATATGAGCGAAGAGAAGCAACGTGACCTGCTGTAACTTCAATTCTTTCATACCATAAAAGGTTAGACGCTTGATTTTTGAGAACTGCTTTTCTTTGTTTTGTTGTTAATCCCATTCTTCCTGGCATTGTCTTAATCCTCCTGTTCCTTTAATTTAAGACCGTAACTGTTGAGTTTTAAAATAATTTCATCAAGCGACTTTTTACCTAAATTCCTAACCTTAAACATATCGTCTTCAGTCTTTTTAGTTAAATCATCAACCGTGTGAATACCAGCGCGTTTTAAACAGTTAAGTGAACGTACTGATAAATCCATATCTTCAATACTCATTTCGAGTATTTTTGGAAGTGGGTCAGTTGGTGGCGATACTAAAATTCCAAGACCACTTGCAATATCTGATAAATTCATAAATATGCTAATAAGTTCTTGAATTATTTTAGCGGCAAGTGAAATAATTTCTTTACCTGTGAACGCACCGTTAGTCCACACTTCTAAAATAAGTCTATCGTTATCAAGATTTTGACCTTCTCTTGCATTTTCAACGTTATAACTTACCTTTTTAACCGGCGTGTAAATTGAATCAATTGCAATATAATCAATTTCGCCAGTTTTATTAAATTCAGCGCTTTTGTAACCCCTACCTCTGCCAACAGTTATTTCTGCATCGAAAATTCCGCCTTCATCAACAGTACAAATTACTTGTTCTGGATTAAGAATTTCAATTTCAGCGTCTGGTTCAATATCGCTCGCATATACCGTACATGGACCTTGTTTTCTAATAGTTAAAACCTTTTTATAGTCCATATCCATGCTGACAGTTTTAATACCAACACTCTTTAAATTAAGTGTGATTTGGGTAACGTCTTCTGTAACGCCTTTAATTGTTGAAAATTCGTGTTTTACGCCAAGTTCTGGAGCATATTTGATACCTTGAATAGCAGCGCCTGGAAGAGCCGATAATAACGTTCTTCTTAAAGCGTTACCAATCGTAACACCAAAACCCTTTTCAAGTGGTTCTGCTATTACCTTAACGTAACTTTTATCTTCACTTTCTTCAACGATAATGTTAGGCATTTTCATTTCCATCATAGAAAATTTACCTCCTATTTACTTATGATTACTTAGAATATAATTCGACAATCATGTGTTCTGCAATTTGTGAATCAATATCATCTCTTGCAGGAAGTGCAATAACTTTACCTTCAAGTTTGCCAGCATCTAAAGTAAGCCACTTTGGAACGTTTACAGTTCTTTCAGTTGCTTTTAATTGAGCAAAGTATTTATTATCTTGTTTATTTTCTTTTACTGTGATTACGTCACCAACTTTAACTTGGTAAGACGCAATATCTACGTTCTTTCCGTTAACTTGGAAATGAGCGTGTGTAACGAGTTGACGAGCCGTTGTTCTTGACGGAGCAAAACCAAGCCTATAAACAACGTTATCAAGACGTCTTTCTAAAAGTGAAAGCATGTTTTCACCAGTGATGCCTTTCATTCTATCTGCTTGTTCATAGTATCCCCTGAATTGTTTTTCAAGAACACCGTAAATTCTCTTTGTTTTTTGTTTTTCACGAAGTTGTAAACCGTATTCAGAAATCTTCTTTCTACCTGCACCGTGTTGTCCTGGGGCAACTGGTCTTTTTTCAAACGGACAAGAAGTTTTATAACACTTCTCACCTTTTAAGAAAAGTTTACAACCTTCTCTTCTACATAAACGACATTTTGCATCTGTATATTTAGCCATTTTTATTTACCTCCCCTTAAACTCTACGACGTTTTGGTGGACGACATCCGTTATGTGGAATTGGTGATACGTCTTGAATAAGAGTAACTTCTACCCCACAAACACCTAAAGCCCTAATAGCAGATTCTCTACCTTGACCTGGTCCCTTAACGTAAACTTCTGCACTGCGAAGTCCGTGTTCCATTGCTGCTTTAATTGCAACTTCTGCTGCTTGTTGTGCTGCAAATGGAGTGCTCTTTCTTGAACCCCTGTAACCAAGGCTTCCTGCACTTGAATGAGAAATAGCGTTTCCGTTCATATCTGTAACCGTTACGATTGTATTGTTAAACGAAGATTGAATATGAACTTGACCTTTATCAACTTTTTTAAGTTCTTTACGTTTTTTTGTAACTTGTTTAGCCATTATTCCTTATTCCCCCTTATTTAGATGCAGTCTTCTTCTTAGCAACTGTACGACGAGGACCTTTACGAGTTCTCGCATTTCTCTTAGAACTTTGTCCTCTAACTGGGAGACCTTTTCTATGTCTTACACCACGATAGCAACCGATTTCTCTAAGTCTTTTAATGTTAAGGTTTACTTCACCACGAAGTTCACCTTCAACTTTGTAATTGTTTTCGATACAAACTCTTAATTTGTTAATATCGTCTTCTGTTAAATCTTTTACCCTAACGTCAGGATTAACTCCCGTTTCTTTTAAAATTTTAACTGCTGTTGACCTACCGATACCGTAAATATATGTGATACCGATTTCAACACGTTTTTCTCTAGGTAAATCTACACCGGCAATACGAGCCATTTTTTGTAACCTCCAAATAATTTCCTTTTTAATTTTTTACTATCTTTTCTTAATTGAAAAGTTGGGTTTGTAAGAAGTAATTAACCTTGTTTTTGTTTATGGTTTTTATTTTTTGAACAAATAACCATAACTTTGCCTTCTCTTCTAATGACTCTGCATTTGTCGCACATAGGTTTTACTGATGGTCTTACTTTCATTTCTAAATCCTCCGATTTTTTATTAGTTTATAAATAATTAGTTTTTACTACGCCATACGATTCTACCTTTAGTTAAATCGTAAGGGCTCATCTCAATTTTAACATTGTCACCAGGTATAATTTTAATGTAATTCATTCTTAATTTACCTGAAATGTACGCCGTTATCATAAATCCGTTTGACAATTTTACTTTAAAAACTGCATTTGGTAACGCTTCGACAACAACGCCTTCTGCTTCAATGACATCATTTTTTGACACCCCGTAATACCTCCAATTTCTATAAACCACGCTATT
Source organism: Christensenellaceae bacterium (assembly GCA_045658325.1). GTDB lineage: Bacteria > Bacillota > Clostridia > Christensenellales > Borkfalkiaceae > HGM11412. Next base: position 24,497 of record JAZOUX010000037.1, read on the forward strand.
TAGCGTTTTATTTAATATGTGCTTTGCTTCTTCCTTTTTAAAGTTTACGCTTCCATCAGCGCTTTGCACATATTAGCCTAATTTAAAGCGTAAGTATTTCTACGCCGTTATCAGTAATTACTACCGTGTTTTCATAGTGTGCCGACGGTAATTTATCTAAAGTTATACAGTCCCAACCGTTTATATAAACTTGGTACGTTCCCATATTTATCATTGGTTCAATGGCTAGGCAAGTGTTTTTTCTTAACCTTACGCCCGTACCCTTTCTACCAAAATTAGGAACTTGTGGGTCTTCATGTACTTCTCTACCAATACCGTGACCAACCATGTCACGCACTACTGAAAATCCATTTGCTTCTGCATAAGTTTGAATTTGATATCCTATGTCACCAAGCGGACTACCTATGCAAATGCCTTCAATACCCTTAAAAAAACTTTGCTTCGTTACGTCTATAAGTTTTTTCTTATTGGGTGAAATTTCTCCAACGTATAAACTCCTTGCGGCATCACCGTGAAAACCGTTTTTGTAAACGCCTACGTCTACCGAAACAATTTCACCCGCCTTTATGACTCTATTACCCGGTATTCCGTGAACGACTTGCTCGTCTATTGATATACAAGTCGATTTAGGAAAGCCGTATAGCCCTAAAAACGATGGCTTTGCGCCGTAATTAATTATATAGTCGTGTATGATTTTATCAAGTTCGCCCGTTGTCATACCTTCTTCGATTTTGTCTTCTGCAAGCAAAAGCGCGTCTCTAAGAATTTTACAAGGCTCTCTCATTAAATCAATTTCGCTGTCCTTTTTTATATAAATCATAATTAGCCTAACTTTTTACAAATTTCATCAAAAACTTCGTTTATAGGCTTATCACCGTTTATAACTAAAAGTTTGTCTTGGTTTTTGTAATAACTTATTAAAGGTGCAGTTTGTTTTGAATAAACGTTAAGTCTATTTTCAACAGTTTCTTTATTATCGTCTGCCCTTTGTATAAGTTCTTCTCCGCATTTAGCACAAGCCGTTTTACCGTTTAAGAAATCAACGTGGTAAGATTCGCCACATTTAAGACAAACCCTCCTACCCGTTATTCTGTTAAGTAAACTTGAAAAATCTACTTCGATATCGACTACCTTGTCAATTTTCGCAAATCCGTCAAGTGCCGTTGCTTGAAACAAATTTCTTGGAAAGCCGTCAAGAAGAAAACCTTTTTGACAGTCGCTTTCTAAAAGTCTTTGCCTTACTATTTCAACGGTAACTTCGTCTGGAACAAGTTGCCCTTTGTCAATGTAACTTTTAGCAACCTTTCCTATTTCAGTGCCGTTTTTAATATTTGCCCTAAAAATATCGCCCGTTGAAATATGGGGAATATCGTATTTTTCAGCAAGTTGTTTTGCTTGAGTACCTTTTCCCGCCCCTGGTGCTCCAAGAAGTATAACGTTCATATTACTTTAAAAATCCTTTATAGTTTTTCATCATAATTTGAGATTCAAGCGCAGTGTTAAATTCAGTTGCAACTGAAACTGCGATTAATAATCCCGTTGCGGTAAACGCACCTGATACAGATGGGTTGATTGCTTGAAAAACAATTGATGGTATAAGCGCTAATAAAGCAAGGAATATAGCACCAAATAAAGTAATTCTGTTGCTTATCTTTTTAAGATATTCAGCAGTAGGTTTACCTGGTCTAATACCCATTATAAAACCACCGTTTTGTTGTATGCTTTTTGCTATTTCGTCAGGATTAAATTGAATTGACGTATAGAAATAAGCAAAGAATACTATAAGTAAACAAAGTAATATCATATATACTACTGATTGAGTACCGATATATTGTTGCCACCAAACAAGACCATCTTGCCAGCGGAACAACGTCATAATAAGTTCTGGAAAACTTAAAATTGAAAAGGCGAAAATTAATGGAAGAACGCCGTTTGAGTTAACTTTAATAGGTATAACCGTACTTTGTCCCCCGTACATTTTGTTGCCTTTAATTTGTTTAGCGTATTGAACGGGTATCTTTCTTTCAGCAAGTTCAACTGTAACTATACAAGTAAATATCACGATAATTGCTACGATAAACGCAATTAATTTCCAGAAATTTTCAAGGTTGTTACCTATACCAGAAATCATTTCAATTAATGCAAGACCAGCCGATGCTATAATACCAGCAAAAATTAAAAGTGATATACCGTTTGAAATACCGTATTCAGTAATTCTTTCACCAATCCACATAGTGATAACTGTACCAACCGTGTAGAAAAGAATAAGAACTATTACTGCTAACCATTTTTGTCCAAATAACATAGCCGTAATTGAAGTACCACCTTCAACACTTGTTATGCCATCGCCAAAGTTTAATATAATACCGAGTGATTGGATTATTGCAAGAATAATCGTAACGTATCTAGTATATTGTGCAATTCTCTTTTTGCCTTCTTCCCCTTGCTTTGAAAGTCTTTCAAGAGCAGGAATTGCTACAGCAAGAAGTTGCATAATAATTGACGCGTTAATATATGGTCCAATACCCATTGCGAATAAAGTACCGTTCATTAACGAACCACCCGTCATCATATTCATTATGTTAAGGTAAGATAAACTTTGTAATGCTTCTGAATCAAGCATCGTGCCTGAGCCTACACCTGGAACAGGTATATAACAACCTATTCTGTATATAACTAAGAACAAAAGCGTGAGCCAAATTTTTACACGAATTTCTTTAACCTTAAACGCTTGTTTTAACGTTTCAAACATTTTTTACCTCCAAGTAAGGTAATTAAACTTCTTCGCAAGTACCGCCAACTGCTTCTATTGCTTCCTTAGCCGTTTGTGAGAACTTTGAAGCCTTTACCGTTAACGCAACTTCGAGTTTGCCATTACCTAAAACTTTAAGACCTGCAGCGCCTTTAACTTCCATTATAAGACCTGCATCTTTAAGTGTATCATAGTCAACTACCGCACCCTTTTCAAATGCGTTTAATACGTCAAGATTTACGATTGCGTATACCTTTCTAAAATGATTGTTGAAACCACGTTTTGGAACTCTACGGATAAGTGGCATTTGACCGCCTTCAAAGCCTGGTCTTACACCACCGCCACTTCTAGCCCATTGTCCTTTGTGACCTTTACCACTTGTTTTACCAAGACCCGAACCAATACCACGGCCAAGTCTTTTTGAAGTAGTTCTGCTACCTTCAGCAGGTTGTAACGTATCAATTCTCATAATTCTACCTCTCAAACGTTTTCAACTTTTACAAGGTGGCTAACTACTTTGAGTTGTCCTTGTAAAGTTGCTGAGTCGGCAAATACTTTTGACTGACCCACTTTGTGAAGACCAAG
>JAZOUX010000038.1:0-3919 GCA_045658325.1 Christensenellaceae bacterium
ATAAACTCACCTAAAAATTATTTTTAATTATTTAATAATTAATTAAATTGTTAAAAACGTTATAACGGGGGGGGGTAATTATGGCGACTTATAAGCATAATACTAATCAACAAAAGGGTAAAGTTACTTACAATGCAGGTATCGTAAAAGGCATAGTAGCCTTAGCCGTTGCCGACGTAGCGGGCGTTGCTCTTAAAAAGGGTGGTAAAAAAGACAAACTAGACCTTGTAAAAATTGATTTTAACGGTGAAGAAATTACGGTTGACGTAACGGTAGATATATTGTATGGTTACAGCGTAACTGATGTAGCATACAATATTCAACAAAGCATAATTCACAGCGTTGAATCAATGTCTAAATACAAAGTTAAAAACGTTGACGTTAATTTTGACGGCGTATTTTTTGAAGAAGAAGATAACTAAATTAAAAACTGCCATACTAAGTATGGTAGTTTTGTCGTTATAAAGAAGGTGTTTTTATGAGAAGGAACGGTAGGGAAGCAGTTTATAAAATACTATTTAGTTTAAATTTTAATAATAATTTTGACCAAGATTTTAAGTCGTTAATCTATAACGAAGAAAATTTGTCTCAAAGCGATATTGAATTTGCCGATAATCATTTAAAGTTGTTTTTTGAAAATAAAGAAGTAATTGACGGCGTTATTGAAGAATTAGCAAAAGGCTATAAGTTAGAAAGAATTTATGCTACCGACAAATGTGCGTTAGAAATTGCTATTTTAGAAATGACTTATATTAAAGAAATTCCTTATATCGTTTCAATTAACGAGTCGCTAGAACTTGTTAGAAAGTACTCTACTGAAGAAAGTCCTAATTTCGTAAACGGAATTTTGGCAGAATACAAAAAAAGATTGGAGGCGCAATAATATGATTATTCTTGACGGTAAGCGTTGTTCGCAAAATTATAGGCAACTTTTAAAAGAAAAGGTTGCAGTTTTAAAAAACGAATTAAATAGCGTTCCGGGTTTAGCCGTAGTTATAGTAGGCGAAGACCCAGCGTCTAAAATTTATGTAAACAATAAAATTAAAGCGTGTGAAGAAATAGGTGTTTATTCAAAAACGGTTAGATTAAGCGAAAGCGTTTCTCAACAAGAAGTTGAAGAAGCAGTTATTGGTTTAGCAAACGACGATTCTATTGACGGTATTATAGTTCAATTACCTTTACCTAAAAAATTCGATAGCGCAAATATATTAAAACATATTCCTACTGAAAAAGACGTTGACGGTTTAGGCGCACAAAATTTAGGTAAACTTTTAATGGGGGAAAAGTGCTTAATATCATGTACTCCTAACGGCATAATTAAACTTTTAAAAGAATACGGTGTATCTTTTATGGGTAAAAACGCCGTAGTTATTGGTAGAAGTAATATGGTTGGCAAGCCTATTGCGTTACTTTTACAACAAGAAAATTGCACGGTAACTATGTGTCACTCAAGAACTGAAAATTTAAGTGAATATACAAAAAAAGCCGACATTTTAGTAGTTGCTATCGGTAAAGACAGGTTCGTTACCGGCGATATGGTAAAAGAAGGGGCAATAGTTATTGACGTTGGTATGAATAGGGTTGACGGCAAATTGTACGGCGACGTAGACTACTCTACGGTAAGCGAAAAATCAAGTATGATAACGCCGGTACCGGGTGGGGTAGGTCCTATGACGGTTACTATGCTTATGTATAATACCGTTACGGGGTTTATTAGAAAGTATGGTAAAGATGAACTTTAACGAAAAATACGCTCAATATAAAAGCGTAATAGAAAGTGAACTTCATAGATATTTAGATAATTTAGTAGACGTTAGTAAAACGTTAACCGAGTCAATGAAGTACAGCGTTTTTGCTGGTGGCAAAAGAATTAGACCAGTTTTAATGCTTGCTATTAGCGAAGCCTTAGGCGTTGATTTTAAAGACGTTTTACCGTTTGCGGTAGCCGTTGAATTAATTCACACATACTCGTTAATTCACGACGATTTACCTTGTATGGATAACGATGATTTGCGTAGGGGCAAGCCTACAAATCACAAAGTTTACGGTGAAGCAACGGCACTACTTAGTGGTGACGCTTTATTAAACTTAGCCTACGAAATTTGTTTTAGGAACGTTTCAAATATTTTTAAAATAAATTCGGCTAGAATACTGTCGTTACACGCTGGTTACACGGGTATGATAGGTGGCCAAGCCATTGATATTAACTGTCAAAACAATACTAGCGTAGAAACACTTCTTAAAATGCACGAAGGCAAAACTGTAAAACTATTAATGGCTTGCACAATGATACCTAGTTGCCTTAAACAAGATAAATATATAGAAAAAATGCGTGATTTTGGTTATAATATAGGATATTTATTCCAAATTACCGACGATATTTTAGACGAAATTAGCACGACTGAAGAATTAGGCAAAACAGTTAAAAAAGACGTAAAATCAGGCAAATTTACCTTTGTTACGGCGTACGGTGTTGAAGGTGCGAAAAAGGCGTGTCACGAGTATTATTTAAAGGCTAAAGATTGTTTATCTGGTATTGAAAATAACGAATTTTTACTTGAACTTGTAGATTATATTGCAAGTAGAAAAAATTAAAATGCGTATTGATTTATTATTATATGAAAAGGGTTTGTTTCCATCACGAAATAAAGCCAAAGAAAGTGTTTTAAGGGGCGAAGTTTTATATAAAGGCAAGCCTTGTAAACCGGCTGATGAATTTGACGATATTAGTCAAATTACACTAGTTAAAAGTGAAAACACCTTTGTGTCAAACGGTGGTTACAAGTTAAACAAGGCTTTAATTGATTTTAATTTAAAGGTTGATGGTTTAACTTTCGTAGACTTAGGGGCATCAAACGGTGGCTTTACCGACGTTTTATTAAAAAATAACGCTAAAAAGGTATATGCCGTAGACGTAGGTGAAAGTCAACTTGACGTATCTTTAAAAAGAGATAAAAGGGTAGTTGTATTTGATAATACTAACGCCCGTTACTTAAACGAAGATATTTTTGGTGAATTAGTAGACGGCGTTGTGTGTGACGTAAGTTTTATTTCTTTAACTCTTATATTAGAAAACGTCAACAAAATTTTAAAAGACGATGGATTTGCCGTATTACTAATAAAACCACAATTTGAGTGTGGTAAAAAATTTTTATCAAAAAACGGTATAGTTACCGACGTTAGCGCAAGGCTCAAATGCGTTAACAACGTTATAGATTTTGCAAAAAATATAGGACTTATTGCGACCAATTTAACGACTGCGCCTATACGAGAAAAGAAAAACGTAGAATATTTAGTCTTATTAAGCAAAGACTTGTCTAAAAAAACGATAGAACAAACTGCTATAAAAAAGGTAGTATTTAAAGGTGAAGTATGAAAGTAGGTATTTTTATTAACTCAACTAAAACGGAAGCAACTAAAAAAGCTAACGCGTTTAGCGGTTTACTTTTAAAAAACGATATTGAGTACAAAATCGTTCATTTAAAAGAAGACTGTAAAGATATTGACGTAATTGCCGTATTCGGTGGTGACGGTACAATATTAAGCGTCGTTGATTTTGCTATGACTTTTAATATTCCAATTTTAGCAATAAATACGGGTAAAGTAGGATTTTTGAGTAGTTTAGAAGCCGACGAACTTGAAAAAGCAGTTGACTTAATAAAAGAAAATTCGGCTTTTGAAAAGCGTTCGGTTATGAAACTTATGATAAACGGCACTAAATATTACGCTTTAAACGAAGTAGTAGTTGAACGAAGAATTGACGGTGGTAGCAAAAGTGAAGTAGCATCAATAAATCTTGAGTTAAACGGTCAATTCGTTGATAAATATGTTGCAGACGGTATTATTTTGTCTACTCCAACGGGTTCAACGGCTTATTCGCTTTCGGCTGGTGGTTCAATTTTAACGCCAGATATCAACG
>JAZOUX010000039.1:0-14169 GCA_045658325.1 Christensenellaceae bacterium
CTCTTTTTAAATATTTTAAAGAAATATTAAAAAAATATTGACAAAATTAATATAATATATTATAATAATGATAATCATTATCACTAGGAGTAATAAAATGTCAAAACAAAGGCAAGCAGTACTTGAAGTAGTAAATTCAAGTTGTGACCATCCCACGGCTGAAACGGTGCTTTATAGGTGTAAGCAAATAATACCGTCAATAAACATAGCAACCGTTTACCGTAATTTAGCAAGTTTGGTAAATCAAGGTTTAATTAAAAAAATCTCGCAACAGGAAGGGGATAAGTTTGATAAAACTTTAATACAGCACGCTCATTTTAAATGTATAAATTGCGGTAATTTGACCGACTTATTAGATATAGACGTTGAAGAAATGTTGCGTAGCGTTGAAAGCAAATATAACGCTAAGGTTGACGATATAAGTTTATTGTTTAACGGTGTTTGCGACAGTTGTTTAAAAATAAATAATTAACCTAATATTGACTAATTTATAAAATTATGAGATAATAAAAATAAGGTAATAATTATGAGTAAAACAAACGTAAAAAATAAACCTAAAATATTAAAAACTTTAATTTTGAGTTTACTTTTAATATTGTCGTATTCTTGTTCAGTTTACATAAACGGTTTTAAAATAACTAATAGTCGTTTTGTCTATCTAATAGTGTTCACGCTTATTGGTTTTATAGTTTTTTATATAGTTTACTATATAATTTACTTTTTTACCTTTTTAAAATACAAAAATTACGATAAAAAAAAGAAATCAAGCGTAGTTAATTGCGACGATAAAGTTACCAAGTTTTTAAATAGTGGTAAGTACGACTTTACTTACGATATAAAATTAACCGTTAACGACAATTTTTCTAACGCTTTTGCACTTGCAAAAACCGTTATTCACGACGTAGCAAAGTTAAACGGGAAAAACAACAAATATTTTTACTTAAATTATACCGTTTACGATGCGTTAGAAATATACGGCAATTTAGTTAGTTTTGCATACGGTAAATTTGACGGGGTGTTTAAATTTTTTAAAATCCAAAACAAGCCTTTAAGTTTTATTGAAAAATCGCTTGAAAAGTTTTTAGACCAAGAAAATAACGCTAAAAGTGAAAAATCTAACGGTTTAATGGTAAAAATAAAAAAGGGTATAGGAAACGCCGTGCTAAATACGGGCATATTCTTATTTAAAAACAAAATTCAAGATGCCGTTAACGAAATAATGCAAGTTATCACTTTAGAAGCGTTTAAAGTATACGGTAAAAACACAAAAATTAATACTCAAGTTTTAGAGCAAGAGATAGGTGTTCAAAATGCTTGACGTGATATTAAAAGTTTTTGCTGAAGTAACGTTTTATTTGTTTTTAGTTACGTCTGTTATATTTGGTATATCGCTTGCCGTAAACCTACTTATATCTACAACCGTTAAAAAAATTGTAAAAGAAAGTGATAAAAATTACGCTACTTTAATGCCTAGTGAAATTGATGAGTGTAACGCGATAATAACTGCTGTAAAACACGATTTATCTTTTTTATCAACTCAAACGAAAAAGAATAAAAAAATAAGACAAAATAATAGATTTTTAAAATTTTTCAATTTAACTGAAAGGCAAGAAACGGTTATCGAAAAAGATTTTAATACCATAACGAATAACGCTTTAAAAGACGTTTTTAACGTATTTAACCGTGATAGAAAAAACGCAAAAAAATCTTTTTTAAGTTTAAGCGAGCAAGATATATTTTTAATAGCAATTACGCTTAAAGAAAGGTTAACTTGTTTAATTAATTCGTCAAAAATTATTTGGCTTAAAAGGTTGCCAATTTCTGTAATTTTATACTGTTTAAGCATTTATAATCAAGCAATAAAAATAAAAAACAAGTTTTTCGTTGCGCTTTGTTTTAAACTTATTGAATTTTGCGGTTGGTTTACCAAAATGCTGTCACCAGCAAGTTTATGGAAGCAAATCGTTAAAGATTTAAGTGGCGAAAGTTTAGAAGAAATTATTACATATTCGCTAATAGAGATAGTATTAAAAGAACTTTGCGTGATTTATAAAGAAGTTGCAAACGGCAAAGTTGAAGTAAATATATAAAATTATTATGATAATTTAATATAAAGTATTTACAAAACCTATATTTTGTGTTAAAATACATTGTGGTTAAGAATTAAGTCTAAATGTAGTATGGGGGATATATGCAAGGTAAAATACACTCGGTATTTTCAGGTGGAACGGTTGATGGCCCAGGTATAAGGTTCGTAGTTTTTACTCAAGGTTGTCCACTTCGTTGCAAGTATTGTCACAACCCTGACTCGTGGCTTGCTACTGACGGTGAATATAGGTCGGTGCAAGACTTAGTTAATGAAATTGTTAGGTATAAAAACTACTTTGGCTCAAACGGTGGTTTAACGGTAAGTGGTGGCGAACCGTTATTGCAAATTGATTTCGTTATTGAACTTTGTAAAGCCGTAAAACAGCACGGTATACAAGTAGCGATTGATACTTCGGGCTTTATGTTTAATAAAAATAATGAAGAAGTTTTAAATAAGCACGTTGAACTTATAAAATACGTTGATTTATTTTTGCTCGATATTAAACATATAGATAACGACAAGCACGTTAATTTAACGGGTGTAACCAATAAAAACACGCTTGAGTTTGCAAAATGGTTAAGTGACAACGGTAAAAAGATGTGGATAAGGCACGTTTTAGTACCGGGCTATACCGATTTTGACGAAGATTTAATAAAACTGTCAAACTTTATAAAAACGCTTAATACGGTTGAAAAGGTTGAAGTTTTACCGTATCACACGATGGGCGAAGTAAAGTATGAAAAAATGGGTATGAGTTACTCTTTAAAAGGTGTTTTGCCACCTACAAAAGATAGGGTAATAAATGCAAGGGAAATATTAAAATTAAAATGATAAACGACAAAAATTATAAAGACAATTTTAAGGGTATACAAGTAATTGAAATAAGTGGTGAGTCTTGTGCTAACTGTTTAACGCTAATGCCTTTGCTTTACGAATTATGTACTGAAAGGGGAATTCCTTTAATGCACGTTGAAGCGGGTGAAGACACCGTTAAAATTTTAAATGAATACTCTATTGATAGAGTTCCAACCGTACTTTTATTAGACGACGGTGTTGAATTTGCAAGGGCAACGGGTTTTCAACCTAAAGAAATTTTTGAAATTTGGCTTGACGCAAAAATTGAAGAATACAAAAGTAAAAAATAGTGCAATAGCACTTAAATAAAAATTTTAATAAATAAGGAGATTTTATTTATGGCAAACTATAAAGGCTGGGAAGGTTTTGTTCCTGGTAAATGGTGTACTGGTGAAGTAGACGTAAGAGACTTTATTCAAAAGAACTATACGCCTTACGAAGGAGACGACAGTTTCCTTGCTCCAGCAACTGAAGCAACTAAGCAACTTTGGAAAGAAGTTATGGAACTTTGCTCTAAAGAAAGGGCAAACGGTGGTGTTTTAGACGCTGATACTAAAGTAGTATCAACTCTTGTAAGTCACGGTCCAGGATATATTAATAAGGACCTTGAAAAAATCGTAGGTTTTCAAACTGACGCTCCGTTAAAACGTTCTTTACAACCGTTCGGTGGTCTTAAAATGTCTAAGCAAGCCCTTGAAATGTACGGATATGAAATTGACAAAGACGTTGAAGAAGTTTTTACGAAATATCGTAAAACTCATAATGACGGTGTATTTGACGTATATACTCCAGAAATGAGAGCGGCTCGTTCAGCACATATTTTAACGGGTTTACCTGATACTTACGGTAGGGGTAGAATTATCGGCGATTACAGAAGGGTTGCACTTTACGGTATTGATTATCTTATCGCTAAAAAAGAAGAAGATAAATCGCTTATTTGTGGCGAAATGACTCCAGATAAAATTAGAGATAGGGAAGAAATTGCTGAACAAGTTAAAGCACTTAAAGGTCTTAAAGCAATGGCTCAAGCATACGGTTTTGATATCAGTAAGCCAGCAACTACTGCTCAAGAAGCAATCCAAGCAGTATACTTTGGTTACTTAGGTGCAGTTAAAGACCAAAACGGTGCTGCAATGAGTATTGGCCGTGTATCTACTTTCCTTGATATTTATATTGAAAGAGATATTAAGAACGGTGTTATTACTGAAGAAGAAGCGCAAGAATTTATCGACCACTTCGTTATGAAACTTCGTTTAGTAAGGTTTATGAGAATTCAATCTTACAACGAACTTTTCCCAGGCGACACAACTTGGGTAACTGAAGCAATCGGTGGTATGGGTGTAGACGGAAGAACTCTCGTTACAAAATCTTCTTTCCGTGTACTTCACACGTTAATTAACTTAGGACCTGCTCCAGAACCAAACCTTACGGTATTATGGTCTAAATATCTTCCATCTAACTTTAAAAAGTTCTGTGCGATGATTTCTATTAAAACGTCGTCAATTCAATATGAATCAGACGACCTTATGAGAGCCGATATGGGTGACGACTATGCTATTGCTTGTTGTGTATCTTGTATGAAAGTTGGTAAAGATATGCAATTCTTCGGTGCAAGAGCAAACCTTGCAAAATGTTTACTTTACGCTATTAACGGTGGTAAAGACGAACACACTAAAGATAAAGTTACAGGCAAACCAATGCAAGTTGCACCTAAATTTGAAGCAATTACTTCAAACGATGCCCTTGACTTCAATGAAGTTATGGAAAAATACAATCAAATGATGGATTGGCTTGCTGGCTTATACGTTAACACGCTTAACCTTATCCACTATATGCACGATAAATACGCTTACGAAGCAATCGAAATGGCTTTACACGATTCAAAAGTTAGAAGATTCTTCGCAACGGGTATTGCTGGTTTAAGTTGTGTAGCAGACTCTCTTTCAGCAATTAAGTATGCAAAAGTTTACCCAATTAGAAATGAAGACGGTATCGTTGTAGACTTTAAAATTGAAGGTGATTTCCCTAAATATGGTAATAACGACGATAGAGTTGACTCTTTAGCAGTTGACCTTGTTAAATCGTTTATGAACAAAATTAGAACTCACTACACATATAGAGATTCAGTTCCAACAATGTCGATTTTAACTATTACGTCAAACGTAGTTTACGGTAAAATGACGGGTAACACTCCAGACGGTAGAAGGGCAGGAACTCCACTTGCACCAGGTGCAAACCCAATGCACGGTAGAGATTCTCACGGTGCTTTAGCATCGCTTGAATCAGTTGCAAAACTTCCTTACGACTATTCAAGAGACGGTATTTCAAACACGTTCTCTATCACACCAAGTTCGTTAGGTAAGGACGACGAATAATATATAATAGGAGGTAATATTATGTCTCAACAAGTTGATAATTTAGTTAGTATGTTAGATGCATACTGCGCTGACGGTGGTCATCACCTTAACGTAAACGTTTTCAACCGTGAAACTCTTTTGGATGCACAAGCACATCCAGAAAAGTATCCACAACTTACAATTCGTGTTTCAGGTTACGCTGTAAACTTTATAAAACTTACTAAAGAACAACAAGACGACGTTATTTCTCGTACAATTCACGAATCAATGTAATAAAAGCGGGGTGCAAATTTTTGCACCCCAAATTTTAATATATAAAGTTATATGGAACTTATTTTTATTCGCCACGCCGAGCCAGATTATGAAAATCATACGTTGACTAAAAAGGGCTTTAAAGAAGCCGAGTATTTAGGCAAATTTTTAAAGGATGAAAAGATTGACGCAATGTACGTTTCGCCTTTAAATCGAGCCGTTTATACTGCTGACGCTATTTTAAAATACAACAATAATTTCCCGGTAAAATACGTTGATTTTATAAAAGAATTTAACGTAAACGTAAAATTGCCGTATAAAGACGACGGTATTACTTGGGATTTAAGAACGTCGCTTTTAAAAGACGATAGGATTTACGATAACGATAAATGGCGAGAAATTGATTATTTTAATAATGAAGAATTACTTTCTAAGTACGAAAGTAATAAACAAAACTTTTTAAATTTAATAAAACAGCACGGTTATGAAAAAGTTGGTAATATTTTTAAGGCTATTAGGCCAAATCACGACAAAATCGTTTTTGTATGTCATTTTGGTATAATAAGTTATATGCTTTCATTTTTATGTAACGTTTCTCCAATAGCAATAGTTAATTATACAGTTAGCAGACCTACTGGAATTACAAGGGTAGTTACTGAAGAAAGAGAGCAAGGTGAAGCAATATTCCGTCTTTTAGAATACGGTGCAACCACACATCTATATATAAATAATGAACAGCCGTCGTTTATGGCAAGGTTTTGCGAAACTTTTGACGACGACACTGAACATATTGATTAAAATTATGAAATCTTTTGGAATAGCGTACGACAACGTATTAAACATTGTAAAACAAAACAATTATACTGTTTCGCAAGCGTTAAACACTTTAAAACTTAACGGTTATGGCACGGTTGATATTAATTACGACTTAATCAGTGATAAAGGCATACATTTTTCGGCTATTTATCAAAACGGGTTTACGATATCTTCAGTAATAGTTACAGTTAACTTAACTAGTGAATTAAACGTGATTTACCCGTTAAGCGTGGTTGATTTTTGTTTTCATTACAATTTAAAAAATATCGTTATAGATTTAAAAGACTTTTCATTAAACGAAAATTCTCTTTTTATTTTAAAAAAGAATTTACGTCGAATAGTTAGGTATGCTAACGTCTTTAATATAAAAATTTCGATAAAAAATACTGAAAGTGCAAACAATTTATGTTGTGAAAATTTGCTTCTTGACGTATTAAAAAGCGTTAAAGGTTTAACGCTCAATCTAGATATTGTCGCTTTATACAAGGTAAATAAAACACCGTTTTGTAATGAAAAAACGTTTAGCCCATATATCAATAAATTATATATAAACGACTGTAAAATAGTTGAAAATACCGTTGAATACACAGCGTTGTTTATGGGTGAAACTGATGTTTTGCAAAATATAAAAAACTTTAAAAAATGCGATAATGTCGTAGATTTTACAATTTATTCTATTTGTGAAAATTGCGAGTTAGAAAAGATTTTAATAAACTCTGCAATCAACTATGTAATGGAGATTAATTATGGACAAGATTAAACGCAACGTGACCGTTATTGAAAAAAAATTATCAAAATATAATCCGGTTACCTTAAACTACGGTGACGATTTAGTTACGGGTTTTGTAAACGATATTAACGGAAGCGACTTAATAATTTATTATAAAGAAACTGAAATGATTATGACCTTTGGTTTTCAAAACGCTCACTTTGATATTGACGACGTTGATTCGTTAATAATACATACTGAAAAGTATTTAACAAGTGAATATTCGTCGGTTGAATTCTTTTCAAAAACCAAAGATTTATTCGGTGGATCAAGACCGTCAAGTTTAGTTGACTTTACTACGGTTGATAAAATCGTAGACTGTTACAGTATGGGTAACGAAAAGGCAAAGCAAGGTTTATACGAGTTTTTAAAGAAAACTCCCGTTACGGTTAGGGCTATAAACTTTAACAACACGGTAAACAAAGTTGTAAACGTTTCTTATAAGAACGGTGAATACGTCGTTGATTTGATAAGGGGTTAATATGTTTATAGGTGTTACTGTAAATACGGTAGCCATTATCGTATGTTCTTTAATCGGTTTGCTTTGTAAAAATCTAATTAACAATAGAATTGAAAATACTATGATGCAAGGTTTAGGCGTATGCGTTATGATAATAGGTATAATTGACGCAATAAAGCCGGTAAACGGCGTTCAAGGTATTTTAGTAATGGTAATTAGTTTTGCCATTGGTGGATTAATAGGCGCTCTTTTAAATATTGAAAACGCTTTAGATAAACTAGGCAAAAACTTTGAAAAACTCGTTATGAAAAACGCTAAAAATTATAACGAAGGCTCTTTTAGTGAAGGTTTTACCCAAGCAACAATGATATTTTGTATAGGTGCTATGGTAATTTACGGCAGTATTGCCGACGCACTTGGTAATCCGCAAACTTTACTTATTAAAGCCGTATTAGACGGTGTTATGGCGTTACTTTTAACGGTAAAATTTGGTATAGGCGTAGCATTTTCGTCTATTCCGGTATTTTTAATTCAAGGCGCAATATCACTTTTAGCCTTTTTCGTAGGTGACTTTTTAATAAGTTTTCCAAATTTCATAGGCGAATTAACGGCAATAGGTGGGGTATTCGTAACGATGATAGGTATAAATATTTTAGGAATAAAAAAATTACCAATAGCAAATATGCTACCAGCAATTTTAGGCGCTTGCTTTTATTTAATATTTTAGGTGTATTATGATTGAAAAGGTTAGAAAATATTTTAACAGTTTAGGAATTGAAGATAAAATAATTGAATTTAACGTATCGTCAGCAACCGTTGAACTTGCTGCAAAAGCCTTAAATACGACGGGTGGTAGAATAGCAAAATCAATGTCTTTCGATATTAACGGAAGTTACGCCGTAATAGTAATGACGGGTGACGTTAAAGTTGATAACTCAAAATTTAAAGCCACTTTCCACGTTAAAGCAAAAATGTTGCCTTATAATGAAGTTGGCGCAATTATCGGTCACGATGCCGGTGGGGTATGTCCTTTTGCAGTAAACGAAAACGTTGTTGTTTATTTAGACGAATCGTTAAAAAAATATCCAACCGTATTTCCGGCGTGTGGTTCATCAAACAGTGCTTGCGAAATGTCGTACATAGAACTTGAAAAATATTCTACAAATTTTGCAGGTTGGGTAGATATTAGTAAAAATATCGAATAGCATTTAGTATAGTAAAATTATTGAATAGTTAGATTATTTAATTGACAAAATTTTCTAGGTAGTATATAATTACAATATAAATAATATATATTAAAGACTAAGACGAAGACAGGCGTTTTTGTTGTAGGTAAGAGAGGCTCTTAATTGGTGTAAAAGGCTACTACTGATAAAACGATATTCACTTCTAAGTCGCGCCCCGAGTAGTTAAGGGTAGCCGTAAAGTTGCGTTAAAACGATAAGGCGTGTTATATGGCACGCAAATTAAGGTGGTACCACGGTTTTTTAAGCGTCCTTTTCGGGCGCTTTTTATAATATATAAAAAGGTGATAATATGAAAGACAAAATTAAAGTAATTTTAGAAAATGCAACACAAGATATAAACGCTTGTAATTCATTGAAAGAACTTTACGAAATTAAGGTAAAATATCTTGGTAAAACGGGCGAAATTACCGAACTTTCAAAAGGTATGAGAGACGTTCCTAAAGAAGATAGACCGGCTGTAGGTAAACTTGTAAACGAACTTCGTAACTCTATTGACGAAGTTTTACTTGCTCGTGAAAACGTATTAAAAGAAATTGAAATGCAAAAAGCCTTTGAAAAGGAAGCCATTGATATAACGCTTCCGGGCAAAACGGCTCAAAAAGGTGCGCTTCACCCAATTACGTTAATTAAAAATGAGTTAATTAACGCATTTATCGGTATGGGTTTTGAAGTGTTTGAAGGTCCTGAAATTGAAGAAGATTATTACAATTTCCAAATGCTTAATATTCCACCAGAACATCCTTCAAGAGATATGCAAGATACTTTCTATATAACGAACAATATTTTGCTTAGAACTCAAACTTCGGCTGGACAAGCAAGGGTAATGCTTAAAAATCAACCGCCTATTAAAATACTAAGTCCGGGTAAAGTATATCGTTCAGACGACGATGCTTCTCACTCGCCAATGTTTCACCAAATGGAAGGTTTAGTCGTTGATAAAGGCATAACGTTATGCGATTTAAAAGGCACGTTAGACGAATTCGTTAAAATTATATTTGGCAAAAACACTAAAACTAGGCTTCGTCCTTCGTATTTCCCATTTACTGAGCCAAGCGTTGAAGTTGACGTTTCTTGTAGTGAATGTGGTGGTAAAGGCTGTAAATTATGTAAGGGTACCGGCTGGATAGAAATATTAGGTGCTGGTATGGTAAATAAAAAGGTATTAGAAGGCTGTGGAATTGATAGTGAAGTTTATTCAGGCTACGCTTTCGGTATGGGTATTGAACGTATCGCAATATTAAAGTACAAAATTCCTGATATAAGGCTTTTCTTTGAAAACGATATTAGGTTCTTAAAGCAATTTAAGTAAGGAGATTAAGTTATGAAATTACCACTTTTTTGGTTAAACGACTACGTTGATATTAGTGATATTAGCCCAAAAGAATTGGAGACTAAATTATTCTCTTGTGGCTTTGAAGTTGAAGAAATTATTGAAAACGGTAAAGATATTTCTAACGTCGTTGTAGGTGAAGTTATTGAGTGTGAAGCAATTCCAGGAACTCACTTGCATAAATGTATGGTTGACGTTGGTAAATACGGTGTATTACAAATATGTTGTGGTGCTGACAACGTTAAGGTGGGCATAAAAGCCCCTTGTGCGTTAATCGGTGCTTCGGTTTACGACGTTGATAGGCAAACTAATGAAGTTTTAGGCACGTTTACTATAAAGGCTGGCAAACTTCGTGGATACGACTCAAACGGTATGCTTTGTTCGGGTTTAGAAATTGGCGTTGCTGAAGAAATGTATGAAGGTGCTTCGTACGACGGTTTATTAATTTTAGATAACTCTTGCGAAAACGGACAAGATATTAAACCAATCGTAGGTCTTGGCGATATAATTTTTGATATAGGCGTAACGGCAAATAGACCAGATTGTCAAAGTATTTTAGGTTTAGCAAGAGAAGTTAGCGCAGTATTAGGTAGACCGTTAAAAATGCCTAGTTTAAGTTATGAAACGACTGACGTTGATATTAACGACAAACTTTCGGTAGCAGTTTTAGACGCTGAACTTTGCCCACGCTATATAGCTTCGTACGTTAGCGATATTCAAATTGGTGCTTCTCCAAAATGGATGCAAAAAAGGTTAGCAAGCGTAGGTATTAGGGCAATTAATAATATCGTAGATATTACCAACTTCGTTTTAATGGAAATTGGTCAACCTATGCACAGTTTCGACTACGCTAATTTAGAAGACAATAAAATTATAGTAAGGCGAGCAACTGACGGTGAACAAATAACCACTCTTGATGATAAAGAATATACTTTAAATACTTCTAATTTAGTTATTTGCGACGGTAAAAAGCCACAATGTATTGCAGGTATAATGGGTGGCAAATTCAGTTCTATTTGCGACCAAACTAAAGACGTTGTTTTTGAATGTGCCATGTTTAAGCGTGACAGTATTCGTAAAACGTCACGTTCGCTTGGTAAACGTTCTGATTCTTCTTCAAGATTTGAAAAGGGTACTGACCCTTATATTGCAATGCTTGCGTGTCAAAGGGCGTTATCGTTAATTTCTTCGCTCAAAATTGGTAAGATTGCAAAAAATATTATAGACGTACTTAATATTAGTACAGAAACTATTGTTTTTGAAACGCAAATTTCAAAAGTAAATAAAGTTTTAGGTATTGACGTACCTAGTGAAATTTTCGTTGATATTTTATCAAGGCTTAATTTTAAACCGCAAGTTGACGGTGATAATATTAAGTTAGAAATTCCACCATATCGTAACGATATTGAAGACTATCCAGACATCGCTGAAGAAATTATTAGAATGTACGGTTACGATAATATTGTTGATACGTTACTTGACGACGCTTCGATTACGGTTGGCGGTCTTAACAAAGAACAAAAAGACTTAGATATTGCTAAAAACTACTTAACTCAATCGGGTTATAACGAAATTATCACTTATTCTTTTGTACCTGAAAAAGATTTTGATTTATATAATATTAACGATAATTTTGCAACGAACGGCAGTATTAAACTTTTCAACCCACTTGGCGAAGATTTATCGTGTATGAGAGTTACGTTACTTCCGTCAATGCTTAGGGTAATTGCTAACAACTTAAACAAAAAGAATTTAAACGGTAAATTATTTGAATTTGCTAAACAATATATTCCTAAAGCATTACCGTTAACTGAACTCCCTAATGAAAAGTTAGCCCTTTGTTTAGGCGCATACGGTAACGACGTTGATTTCTTTACGTTAAAAGGTGATATCGAAAGTTTATTACAAACTTTAAAAGCAACGTTTAAAGTTGATTACAAAAAGTGCCAAAAAACTTTTATGCACCCAACTAGAAGTGCTGATATTGTTATAGGGAATAAAGAAATTGGTTATTTTGGCGAAGTAAATCCGGTTTTACTTGAAAAATTAGGCATAAACGTTAGAGTTTTAATATGCGAAATTAAGTATGAAGAAATTTCTAATATGTTTAACAAAAAAATTCAATTTGCACAAATACCTAAATATCCGTCGGTTGAAAGGGATATTGCGCTTTTATGCGATAAAGACGTAAGTAACGGTGAAATTGTTAAAATAATTAAGCGCGCAAGTGATAAAACGCTTATTGAAATAACGTTATTCGATATTTACGAAGGCGACCAAATCCCTGAAGGTAAAAAGAATATGGCATATCACTTAATTTTTAATTCGCTTGAAAGGTCTTTAACTATGGAAGAAGTTGACGTTCAAGTTAACAATATTCTTCAAAAACTTAAAAATAGCGGAATAGAGTTAAGATAACTGTTAAGCGCCACTTGATTTTCGTGGCGCTTTAATATATACTTAAATTATGGTAGAATTATTATCGCCGGCTGGCAACAAAGAAAATTTAATAACAGCAATAAAACACGGTGCAAACGCAGTGTATTTAGGTTTAAAAGACTTTTCTGCTCGTAAACCGTGCGCCAACTTTGATTTTGACGAGTTGAAATGGTCGGTTGCCTACGCTAAGACGTTTAACGTAAAAATTTATTTGACGGTAAACACTCTTATTAAAGACGGCGAACTTGCCGATTTTATCAACAATATAATAAAGGCGTACAATTTAGGCGTTGACGCATTTATTTTGCAAGATATGTTTTTAGGTAAGGTGGTAAAACGTTATTTACCAGATGCCGAACTTCATTTATCTACGCAAGCAGGCGTATGTAACGTTTACGGTGCTAACCTTGCTAAAAAATACGGTTTTAGTAGGGTGATATTGGCAAGGGAAACTAAACTTGAAGATATTAGGCGAATTTGTAAAATAATAGATACTGAAGTCTTTATTCAAGGCGCGTTATGTTCTTCAATGTCGGGGCATTGCTATTTTTCATCAATAGTAGGTGGTAACAGTGGTAATAGGGGTAACTGCAAACAACCTTGTCGTAAAAAATATACGATTTCTGGCAATAATTTTAAAAAGAACGGCTATTCTATATCACTTAGCGATTTGTGTTTAAGTGGTAAAATTAACGTTTTGCAAAATTTAGGTGTTAAATCGTTTAAAATTGAAGGGCGTTTGCGTAGTCGTGAATACGTTGCTTTTGCTACCGGTTATTATAGGTCAATTATTGATAAAAAAGAACGTTTAGACCTTAAAAAGGGGTTAATCACCACGTTTAATAGGGGGGATTATACTGAAGGTTTAGCGTTTAATCAAAAAGCAAACTTTATATCTAGTGATATTCAGTCAAACAAAGGCTTAAAGGTAGGCGTTGTTGGTAAAATCGTTAACGATACGTTATATTTTAAAGACTATTACAATTACGAAGAAGGCGACGCGTTTAAACTTATTAGGAACAATAAAGAAGTAGGGAACGCCACCGTTATTAATTCAAATGGCAAACTCAAAATAGTTTATAAAGGTGACGTGAAAGTTTTAGACGATATAAATATCACTAAAGACGTATCGTTATCTTCAAAAATATTTAACGACAATATATTTAAAGAAATTTTTGTTGATGCCGAAATTAAGGCTGGCAGTAAAATTGTAGTCAGGTGTGATGATATAGTTTTAAAAAGCCAAAACGTAATTGAAACGGCTTTAAAACAACCCACAAGCCGTGAAGAAATTATTGCTAATTTTAATAAAGTTGACGTATACCCATTTAAAGTTAATTTAACTTTAAACTATGACGAAAACTCTTTCGTACCAAAAAGTGTTTTAAATAATTTAAGGGCAGAATTATACTCGCAATTATTTTATAAAAACTGTAAAAACGTTGATAAAATCGTAAATTATGAAGATTTTTCTATTTTTAAAACACCTTTAAAAAACAGTGAACAGTCTAACAAAAAATGTGCAATTATCACTACTGAAATAGAACTTAACGAT
>JAZOUX010000040.1:0-10878 GCA_045658325.1 Christensenellaceae bacterium
CCGTCTATTATTTTTATTCCAACTCTTTTTACGACGGTTGTTTCTACGTTAATAGGCGTAATATTAGTTAAGGTGTTTAAATGAAAATAATAGATTATATAGTCCCCGTTTTACTGCTCGTATTGCTCGTTTACGCTTTATTTAAAAAGACTGACGTTTACTCGGCGTTTTTAGAAGGTGGCAAAAAAGCAATAGAATTAGTCGTTTCAATTTTTCCGTGCGTCGTGGCTATTTTTTTAATGCTTGAACTATTTTCAGTTAGTGGGCTTGAAACTTTTTTTATAAACGCCGTCTCACCGATTTTTAAATTTTTCGGCGTGCCTAACGAAGTTATAAAGTTAGTTCTTTTAAAACCCTTTTCTGGTAGCGGTAGTTTAACGGAACTTAGTAATATTTATTCAAAATACGGCGCAGACAGTTTAATTTCGCTTATAGCGTCGGCAATTTACGGTTCTAGTGAAACGATTTTTTACATATCGGCAATTTATTTTGCAAAGTGCAAAAATAAAAAAGCGACGAAAGGAATAATAATTTCCATCGTCGCTTGTTTGACTGCTACCTTGTTAGGCTGTTTATTTTGTAAACTTTTTTATTAGTCTGCGTCTACGTCAAGATGTTCTAAAATAGACTTTTTATCAGCAACCTTATTATCGCCGTGTTTTACGAATAACATAGTGATAAACGAACCGATTACGAACACCGTAGCGTATGGGAATAATACCGTCATAGTACCCGATAAGTCCATTATCGCACCCGATAAAACCGGAGTGATAATTTGAGCCGACATACTTGCCGTATAGTATAACCCAGTATATTTACCTATGTCAGAACCCTTTGCAAGTTCTACTACCATTGGGAAAGAGTTTACGTTGATAGTTGCCCAACCAATACCTGCTAACGCAAAGAAGATTGAGATAATAATAGGTGGCGTTTCACTAGTAACGAAAGTTGCCGAAAAGAAGGCTGCTGCAAGCATTATAACGCCGGCTAAAATAGACTTCTTTCTACCGATTTTACTTGCTATTAAACCAACCGGAACGTACGCTACAATAGCCGCCGCTTGCGCAATTATAAGCGTAGTGTTATAGTCGGCGTGTAATACGGTTGATGCGTATAACGAATATTTAGTAGTTATTGCGTTGTAACCCGTAAACCATAAAGCAACTGAAGCAAGTATTAAAATCAATGATATTTTCTTTGATTTTGAAAGACTTTCAGTTGGAGTATCAACACTTTCTTCTTCTTTTTTAATAAGCCCTTGCTCTTGTAAAAGAGTTGTTTCGTCTTCCATTTCTTTAGCCCATTTAACTTCCCTAACCTTGATTAAGAAAAGTATAAGACCTAACGCCATAATAGCACAAACGGCTAAAACGAATAACGTGTACGACATAGTTTGGTTTTGTACTTTACCCGTGCCAAACAGCATACCTAGCACTAGAACTAATATACCACCAGCCGTACCCATTAAGTTGATTATAGCATTTGCTTTACTCCTTAAAGGTTTTATAGTAACGTCTGGCATTAATGCAACGGCTGGCGAACGGAAGGTTGCCATTGAAAGTAAAGTTAAAAATAATACTACTATGAATAATATTAAAGGTAACGGATTTTGAACGGTAACGTTCCACGCATACGCGCTTTTACATGGCGTAATGATATTACTGTAAATATTTTTACTATCTTCAACGCCTTTCTCTGTTAAAGTATATTCGCCGTCAACATAGACGTAAGTTTTATCGTATTCTCCAGCAAGAGCAACAAAAGCATTTTTTACTTCGTCTTTTTCTTCAACGCTTAACGAAGAATAACTTTTATTTTTAATAAGTCTTGAAACGTAGTCTTTTAAAGTGTATTCTTTATCTTGACCTTCACTAAACTCTTTGTTTGAAATTTTTATATCGTCGCCTTGTTCCCATAACGATTCTTCAAAAAATTGTTCTTCGTTAACTTGTGAATACGCTTTGTTAAGTTGCATATTATCGCAAAACGTAAGTCCCATAAAGGCAACTATTGCAAAAATAGTACCTAATACTATATAAGGCGTTCTTTTACCGTATTTTGTTTTAGTTTTATCACTAAGCGCACCAAAAACTGGTAATAATACGAGCGCCAATACGTTATCTAGCGCCATAATTATGCCCGATAAAGTTTGGTTTAAACCAAACTTATTAACTAACATCATTGGCACGATACTGTCGTACGCTTGCCAAAACGCCGTTATTAAGAAAAACGCAAAACCTACGAAAATAACTTTTTTGTAATTTAATTTCATAATTTCCCCTTTGTTTTTATTTATTATTATACTTTATCATTCTGCGTAAACTAAAAGATGGCATCTTTCGTTTTCACATTCAATAATTTCATTTGCTAATAATTTAGTTTCGGCTGACTTTGAATATACGGTCATACATAAAGGACAGTGATACATTTTATTATTCACTGAAATCTTTTTAAGAATAGGAAATTTTTTATCTTTACGTCTATTGTCGTATTTTTTCATAAGTTCGGCTGGAATTTTTGCTCTTATTAAGTCAAGTTCGCCTTTTAATTTATCAACATCAATTTTCTTTTCTTCTTTTAATTTTTCGTATAAAGGCTTATTTTCGTCAAAAATTGCCTTCATTTCGTTCCTTTTTTTGTATAAAATCATAAACTCTTTCTTTAAGTCTTCCATTTCCTTTTTGCATTTAGAAAGTTCGCTTTCTAAAGTTGCTACTTGGCTATAAGTTTCGTCAAACTTTTTCTTTAAAAGAGTTAATTCTTCTTCACTAGTAGAATTTTCAGCCGTTTTAGAGTAGGCTTCAACTTGTTTATTAAAGTTTTCAAAGTCTTTTAAAAGCGAGTTGTACTTATTTAAAAGTTTTTCAGATTTTTCGTTAATGTTTGCTAACGAATCGTTTACAGTTTTTAAAAACTTGCCAGCCGTAGAATACTTTACGGCTACTTCGCTTTTTGCAATTTCTTTTTCGATAGAAATTAAGTTGTTATCAATTTCTTGATATTGTAAAAGGAATTTAACGTTATCGTTCATAATAAATCTCCTATAATTACAGCATTTGCTCGTCGCAATTTATATAAACTGACAATGCTGAAAGTTGTTTAATTTGATTGTAAAAATTTTCAAAGCCAAAAAATTCGCTAGCGTAATGAGTTAAACTTATAACACTTACGCCTAAATTATCACACGCTACTAAAACGTGGTGTGGAATATCTGCCGAAATTACAAGGTCGACTTTATCTAATGCTCTTAACTCGTCTTGACCAAGCCCTGCCCCACAAAACGAAGCCACCTTATAATCTTTATTTTCGTCTTTGCCATATACTAAAACTCTTCGAGTTTTAAAATTCGTTTTTATATCGCTTACTATTTTTGAAAGCGACGTGTTTTTTAAAGAAAAAATTCTACCGTATCCACCGTCTTTAATAGGATACAATATTTCTTCGTCAATAGCACCTAATTTTTTCGCAAAAAAGTAATCAATACCTTCTTTTGCGCTATCTAAGTTTAAGTGCATTGAAATTACCGCTATTTTATTACTAACGGCGTATAAAAGTGCGTTAGAAAAATTTTCTATAGTTGATATAGGTTTATAAATTGCCGGGTGATGCGTAACTATTAAATTTGCACCCTTTTTTAAGGCTAAATCAACGGCTTTTTTTGTTAAATCAAGCGAAAATATTACACCGCTTATATCGTCGTCGGTACTAATTATAATACCACTATTATCGTACGCGCCGTACTCTTTGCAAAAAATATTAGAGTATTCAAGTGGAGCGTATTTTTCAAGCATATTCAAAAATTCGTTAATTTTCATTTAATACCCCTTCAATTTGCGCCAATTTTTCTTTTAAATCGCCGTCGGTTGCGCCGTTTTTTATGGCTTGAGTATAATACTTTTTGTAAAACTTTAACTTTTCAATAAAATCGTGGCTTTTGCTTTTTAAATTATCTCTACCAAAAATATACTCTTTTTCAGTATAATAATCTTCACCCTTTTCACAAAGAATAAGGTCGTAAAATTTACCGTCAAAAATACAGTAATCTTTTAAAATTTTATAACCATTTTTAATTAAACACCTACGAACTTTATCTACGTTTTTCATTGGGTTTAATATTAACCTATTCGGTAAAAAGTTAGAGTTAGTTAATATTTTAATAATTTCTTCGCCACCCATACCGGCAATTACGGCTTGGTTAGGCACTTCAGTATAACTTTTAAAACCGTCGCTAACAACGCTTACAACCTTATTACCGTAGTCTTTAAGCAAAATTTCGGCTTTAAGTAAACTTTTTTTAGATATATCTGAAATAATTACCTTGTTTGCCATTTGGTTTTTTAAAACTATCTCGCTTATAAACCCGTGGTCGCAACCAACGTCGGCAAAAAGATTGCAAGGGGTTATTAACCCGAATAATTCGTTTAACCGTTTAGTCATAATATTAGGTTGACTCTAAATATTCTTTAAGACGTTTAGACCTTGATGGATGTCTTAACTTTCTTAACGCTTTTGCTTCGATTTGACGTATTCTTTCACGCGTTACGTTGAATTCACGACCTACTTCTTCTAAAGTTCTAGGTCTAGAGTCGTCAATACCGTAACGAAGCCTTATAACCTTTTCTTCCCTTGGCGTTAAAGTGTCTAATACCGATAAAAGTTGCTTTTTTAACTTTTCTTGCGCAACGGCATCGTCTGGCGATTTACCTACTTCGTCTTTAATAAAGTCGCCAAGTTTGCTATCGTCTTCTTCACCAATAGGCGTTTCTAACGATACAGGGTCTAACGCAATTTTTTGAATTTCTCTAACCTTTGCTATATCAATGCCCATTTCCTTTGAAATTTCTTCAAGCGTTGGCTCACGGCCTAAATCTTGCATACATTGACGTGAAATTCTTTTATATTTGTTAATCGTTTCAACCATATGAACGGGTATTCTTATAGTTCTTGCTTGGTCGGCTATTGCCCTTGTTATTGCTTGACGAATCCACCAAGTAGCGTAAGTTGAAAATTTATAACCCTTAGTATAGTCGAATTTGTCAACGGCTTTCATTAAACCTAAGTTGCCTTCTTGAATAAGGTCTAAAAGGTGCATACCCCTACCAACGTGCCTTTTTGCTATTGATACAACGAGCCTTAAGTTTGCTTCACTTAAACGTCTTTTAGCCTTTTCATCGCCATCCATCATTTTTTTAGCAAGTTCGATTTCTTCTTCGGTAGACAATAAGGCTATACGGCCTATATCTTTAAGATATATTTTAACCGGGTCGTCAATCGCTACTGAGTCAATTTCGTCATAGATATCTTTAGTTTCGCTGTACGAGTCAACTACCTTAACGCCTGCCGTTTCAATTTCTTTAAGTAACGTTTCATATTGTTCTGGCGTTAAATCAATTTTTTCAATTCTATCGTTTAATTCGTCACTCGTTATAGAACCTTTTTTACCATTGACTTCTATTATTGCGCTTATTAATTCTTTTAATAATTGTTCTGATATACTCATCTTTTATCCTCCGTTAAAGACTTGTTAATTTTATAGTTAATTTGTTTATCAAATTACCAATTTCGTTTTTCTTGTCTAAATCAATTTCTTTTAGATATTCGTCGTTAAGCCTTTTTATTTCATTAGTGATATTATGCTTTTTTAAGGTCGTAACGCATCCTAAATAATACTTTTCTTCAATAGGTTTATCAAAAATGGTATCGCCACTAGTTAATATTGCCGATAATTCTTCAACCCCACTTTCTTCTACTACCGAATATAAATTTTCAACTTTAAAATCTTCGTTAAACAATATATGGTTATATAACTTTTCCCTTACGGTATTGTTAAAGTATATATCGTCGTCGTATACTGCGTACGGCTTTTTGTAAATGAACGCCGAAAGAATAAACCTTTCAGTTTTACTAAGAGCACCGTTATCACTATATTTTGGCACAATTTCACTATCAATAGATATTGTAGACGTAGTTACTGTTACCGTACCTTTATCTAAGTCTTGCTTTAAAGATTGATAACTTATGCCCGATAAGTCGCGTACTTTTTTAAGCAATTCTTCTTGCATAAAAGTATCTTTTACGCTTCGTATTAACTCTAACGCTTGCACGATAAATTTACGCTTGTCCGATACGTCTTTTAAATTTTTGCCTTCAGTTAAAATATGTAATTTGTAGTCGATTAAAGGCATTGCGTCGTAAACTAATTGCATATAATAATCAACGCCTTTTTGTTTAACGACTTCGTCTGGGTCTAATTTATTAGGTAACCTTAATACTTTAACGTCAAAACCTTCATCAGCAAAAATATCTAAACTGCGAACGGTTGCAGATTGACCTGCCGTATCGCCGTCGTAACTAATTACTACTTTATTTACATACCGTTTTAAAAGCCTTGCTTGTTCTACGGTTAATTGAGTACCCATTGATGCAACTACGTTTTTAATACCTGCTTGATATAGGGCAATTACGTCCATATACCCTTCAACCATAATAACGTAATCAACGTTTTCTTCTTTAACGAGTTTATGTAATTTATTTACGTTAAAAATTACTCGCCTTTTGTTAAAGATTTGAGTATCTCCCGTGTTTTTGTATTTTGCAAAAGACGGATTTTTTTCAATTACCCTACCACCAAACGCCACGACTTTACCAGCGTTGTTTATAATAGGAACTATTAGCCTTTGATATTGAAAGTCGATTGCAAAACCTTTTTTTGAGCGTTGACAAACGCCCGCATCAATCATTTCTTTTTCAGTATAACCTAAACTTTTTAAATGATTAGGAAGCGAATTAAAGTCAAGCGAAGCCCCAATACCGTAAGCCGTTATAGTTTTAGCGTCAAAGCCCCTATTTAAAAGGTATTTTCTATACGCTTCACCACCGTTACCCCTTAAATTATTAAGGTAAAAACGAGCCGTTTCGTTTAAAACTAGATATAATCTTTCACGCTCGTTCTTCTTTTTAACGGCTTCTTGCTCGTCGTACTCGTCACTCGTTGGAACGGGAATTTTATACATATCGGCAAGTTTAGTAACGGCTTCGTAAAAAGTTAAATTTTCTTCTTCTTGAATAAACTTAATAACGTCACCCGATTTGTGACAACCAAAACAATAGTAATATTGCCCAGTCTCGTTTACGGAAAAAGACGGCGTTTTTTCAATATGCCCCGGAAGCGGACAGCAAGCCCAATAATTAGACTGCCCCTTACGACTTAAAGCGCAATACCTACCCACTACGTCAACAATATTAATTTTTGATTTTAACTCGCTAATAAAATTAGCATCAATACTTGACATATACCTTTCCTACTAAAATCTAAATATCTCTGGAATAAAAATTTGTTTAAATATATTCGTAGCGTACCTATCGGTCATTCCCGAAATATAGTCGCATACCACTGTTTCGTCGTCGTAACTTGATAGCAACCTTTTGTACATATCTGGAAGCCTATTTAAGTCTTGAATAAAATAATTGAATAACGCCGATAACATCCTATACGCCTTTTCTTCTTCAATCATTGCTTTTTTAGTTAAATAAACGTTGCTAAACATAAACGCTCGTAAATCGGTAATAGCCTTATTTACATCATCAGTTAAACTTATTTTATCTTTATTAAAACTTGCAACGTATACCGAATTAATAAGAGTGTTTATTCTATCTTTAGTCGTATTACCTAAAATTTCTTTTACTGTTTTAGGAATATCGTTTTCGGTAATTATGCCTGCCCTTATAGCATCTTCAACGTCGTGATTTAAGTACGCTATTCTATCGGCTAAAGATACGGCTTGTCCTTCAAGAGTCATTGGTTTTTTTGACATTTTGTGATTTAAAATACCGTCTCTAACTTCTAAAGTTAAATTAAGACCTTGTAAATCGTTTTCAATTACGTCTACTACCCTTAAAGACTGCTCGTTATGTTGAAAACCCTTTACGGTTATTTTATCTAATACCCTTTCGCCAGCGTGCCCGAACGGAGTATGACCTAAATCGTGACCTAAACTTATGGCTTCAGCCAAATCTTCGTTTAAGTCTAAACACCTTGCGATTGAACGAGCAACTTGCGAAACGCCTAACGTATGGGTTAACCTTGTAACGTAGTGGTCGCCTTCAGGCGAAAAAAACACTTGCGTTTTGTTTTTTAACCTAACGAAACTTTTAGAATACATTATTCTATCTCTATCGCGTTGAAATTCAGTTCGCATAGGACAATGTTCTTCATAACGTTGCCTACCTTGCGTGTCTTTCGATTTTACTGCAAATTTAGATAAAAATTTATCTTCTTTTTGAAACAAACTCTCTTTAATTGACATTTATTGCCCCTATCCTTCAACTACTTATACTGCAAAATTTTTTAAAATCCTTTATTTTTTTATATTTTTTGTAATTTTTTATAAAAAAATTATTTTTTGCCTACGCCAATTTTATAAGTTTTACCGTTTAATTTGTCAACGCTTTTTTGTGTTATACGGTAAAGCCTTTTAGCAACGTCGTATGGAGTATAAATTTTAATTAATTTACAACCCTTAACAAAGTCTAACTTATCTTGCATAGACAAATGCTCGTTCATTTGAGTGTCGATTAAACCTAAAACTACTTGGCATACTGCGATTTGTGAAAAAGAAAGTTCTTCACTTAACGCCCTTGTAAAGCCACTAACGGCACACTTTGAAGCCGTGTAAACGGCTTCACAACTACCACCTTTTAGCGCAAATATAGATGAAATATTAATAATTTTACCCGTATTATTAAGCATTTTACTAGCGTATTCTTTAGATACGTTATAAACGCCTTTAACGTTTACGTTAAAAACCTTATCAAATTCACTTTCAGTCGTATCAATAAAAAGTTTTTGTGTTAAGGATACGCCCGCATTATTAATAACTATATCAATTTTACCGTATTTTTTAAAGGCGTAATTAAACATTTTTTGCACGTCTAATGCGTTCGATACGTCTGCTTTAAAAATATCAAACCCTTGACTTTGCATTTTTAAAGCAATATCATCGCTAGTTAAGTAGTTAACGATAACCCTATACCCTTTCTTTTTAAAATATTGGCAAACTTCGTAGCCTACGCCACGAGTTCCACCCGTAACTAATATTACCATAAGACAAAAAAAGCCCAACTGCTTGGTTGGGCTAAACTTTTTTACTTTTTAACTCTTTCCATATATTCGCCAGAACGAGTGTCAACACGAATAACGTCGCCTTCGTTTACGAACATTGGAACTTGCATACTAATACCCGTTTCAAGTTTAACGATTTTAGTTGCGTTTGTGGCCGTATTACCTGCAACGCTTGGTTCTGCTTCAGTAACAAGTAATTCAACGAAGTTTTCGCAATCAACAGAAAAAGCCTTACCCTTATAGAATTTAACTGTAACCGGGTCGTTTTCTTTAATATATTTTAACGCTTCTTCAACTTGATCGTAGTTTAAAATATGTTCTTCAAAATCTTCGTCAAAGAAGTGATAAAGTTCACCGTCGCAATAACTGTAAGTCATTTTCTTTGTTTCAATTATAGCGTTTTCAAACTTTTCAGTTGGGTTGAAAGTAAATTGTAATACTTTACCGTCCATAACGTTTTTTAACGTCGTTCTAACGAACGCCGAGCCTTTACCTGGTTTTACATGCAAGAAGTCAATAACCGTATAAACTTTGCCTTCGTACTCAATCGTAACACCTTTTCTAATATCGCCTGCTAATACCATAAAAATATCTCCTTAATTCTTTATTATTTATTGTTTATTTTACGCTTAAAGCGTTATTAATTTTTTGTCATCAGTCATAAACGACGTGCATTTATCATCGTTTAAAAGGTATGTATCTTCTATTCGTATACCAAATAAACCGTCTAAATAAATACCCGGCTCTATACTAAAAACGTTGCCGTTTTGTAATATACCGTCACCTTTAGGTGAAAGCCTTGGGCTTTCGTGCACCTTTACACCCACGCCGTGACCTAAACCGTGAGTAAATTTATCACCGTAGCCGTTTGTTTCAATTACCTTTCTTGCAAAAGAGTCGGCTTGCTTGCCCGTCATACCATTTTTTATGTTTTGTGAAGCGTTTAGGTGGGCTTTTAACACCACGTCGTACGCTTTTATATACTCGCTTGACGGAACGCCGAAATAAAACGAGCGAGTCATATCAGAAGCGTAGCCGTCTACTACACAACCAAAATCCATTAAAATAGGCGTGTTTTGTTTTAGCGTAACGTTTGCCGTATTATAATGCGGAATTGCACTACCTTCACCAAAAGCGACAATCGTATCAAAGGAAGTTTTGCTTGCGCCGTTTGCTTTAAAGTAATACTCTAATATTGCTGAAAGTTCAAGTTCGGTTATGCCTTGTTTTATATGCTTTATTGCTTGATAAAAAGACTTTTGACAAACTTGGCAACTGTTCTTAATTAACTCAATTTCTTTAGCCGTTTTTACTTGCGAATTTTTGTTATATTGGCTATCGTAACTGTAAATTTCAAAGCCGTTTTCAGTAAGCAAATTGCTTAACGATATATAACTGTATTCGTAAATTAAACCTACCCTTTTTACGTTTTGGGCTTTTAAAAAGTCAATTACTTGAAGGTCGTTTACTAGTAGAGATTTTTGATAATTAGACGAGTTAGGTAACGCGCTAAAATAACGTTTGTCGGCAAATATATATTTTTGATTAT
The DNA here is from genome assembly GCA_045658325.1 of Christensenellaceae bacterium. Taxonomy (GTDB): domain Bacteria; phylum Bacillota; class Clostridia; order Christensenellales; family Borkfalkiaceae; genus HGM11412. The sequence goes on from JAZOUX010000040.1 coordinate 10,671, forward strand.
TTATAAATACCAAATACCCGTCTTGAAACCGACAAGACGTGTAATAAAAGATTATATCGCTATCAGTAATAATTACGCAATTAGTATTTTGCAATTTAACCCCACGAGAGTAAAAAAGTGTAACGTTTTATTTATGTTATTATAATAACATATTATTTTTTTTTAGTCAACAGTTATATATTAGATATTCTTACATTTAATAAAATTC
>JAZOUX010000041.1:0-4657 GCA_045658325.1 Christensenellaceae bacterium
TTCGTTCGTTAGTTTATCGTACTCGTTATCATTTTTTAATAAACTTTCGTAATATGATTTTTTGTTTATTATTTCGCTTTGAAGCGATAAATAATAGTTGTTCAATTTTTCTAATAAATTCTCAATCATATTACACCTCTACGTTGTCTGGATTAGTAACGAGCGAAGAAGCAGTATCTTCGTCAATTTGTCTTTGACCGTCAAAATCAAAGTTCTTTTTACTCTTTTTGGTAGTTTTTTTAGAAGGGTTGCCGTTGCCACCGTTAAAATAAATATCGTCGATAATTTTAGATAAATTACTCATGCTTGAAGCCTTTCTATTTAACGCTGTTTCTAAAATAAATTTATCGGTATAGCCGTATTTTTGAAGCCATTTAATATATAAATTTAAGTCTTCAAAATCAGCCTTTTTAGTAAATGCACAAGCCGAAAACAAGTCTTTTACTTGCATGTTTATAGTAAAGTAATATTCTAATTCTTTTTCAACGGCTTGTTTTGTTAATAAATTTCTTGCGATAAAGTCGTTTGCAACCTTGATAATGTATTTATTGCTAATTTTACCACCTTTAATTTCAACGCAAAATTTAACGATAATTAACAACGCTTCTTGAGAAAGGCTGGTTTCTTCTAAAAGTTGCATATATTGACGGTATTCGCTTGCCGTAATCATCCTATCAGTAATTAAAAGTTGTAAAGTTTTGTTAAAGTTAGTGTATTTTTCAGGATTAGTTGACTTAACCGTTTTAATTGAAGTCGAAATAGGGTAATATACGATAGAAAACGGCTCTTTAGAAACAATTTGGCATAAATCGTATTCTTCAAGGTACATAAAAATATTAACGACCTTTTCTTCATGCATATTAATTGATTTGCAAAATTCGTTCAAACTAATTTCATAAGGATTTTGACATAAATATAAGCCGTAAAGGTAAACCTTTAAGGCATCGGCGTTTAAATCGGGCAAATAATTAGTTATAAAAATATTGTCAATCATAGTTTTGCCACTAGCAAGATATTCTTTTGAATAATTACAAAAAGACATAATTCACCTAAAAAATCCGTTTTCACTAAAAATTCGTGTATAAATATTAATGTATTTAAAAAAATAATGCAAGCGTTTTTGAAATTAAAAAACAAAAATACAATATGTTGTGTTTTTATTTATACATATCCACTATGAGATATTTTAAATTAGTAAATTTTACTAAAAAAATAAAAATTTTCGTAAAATATTTGATAATTATAACATTTTATGTTATTATATAATAACGTATTAAATAAAAAGGGGTAATTATGACACAATCAATTTTAACACCTAAAACGTTATGGAAGGACTTTGACGATTCGCTCGCTACTAAAGAAAGCGTGCTTTCTACCAACGGTTTAAACGGTGTTAACGTAAATTTTATATACTTTTCTGGCCGTCAAATTGGTAACGAAAGGGTAAGAGTTTTTGCTATTTACGCTAAAAACGTTATCAAAAGTAAAGGCTCGATTTTAATTATTCCCGACGTAAACGAACAAGTTGATTACGAATTAGTTTTAAATTATGCTCAAAAAGGTTATGACGTTTTAAGTATTGACTTGCAAGGTGCAGTTAACGATAAAAAAGACTTTACTAAGTACCCTGAAAGTATAAATTACGCAAATTACGCTCAAGCAGGCGATTATATGTGGCGTGTTGAAAAAGGTGCAAAGCAAACTTCGTGGTACGAGTGGGTAGGTGTGTGTCGTTACGCCATTTCATACTTAAAAGAAAAAAATCCTAGCCACAAAATAGGTGTTATGGGCGTAAAATACGGCTCTTTAATAGCGTTTATGCTTGCTGGTACTGATAGCCGAGTAGACTGCTCGTGCAATCTTTTCGGTGGTGGTTGGCTTGCTTATAAAGGTATTTCAAAATTCTCAGATAAAGAAGTTGAAATGAACGAAGAAAGAAGGCGTTTTTTAGCCGGTATAGACGTTCAAGCGTACGCTCAATTTATTACTTGTCCCGTATTCTTTTTAGCGTGTACCAACAGTTACGATTTTGACGTTGAAAGGTCAATGGATACTTTAATGCGTATTCAAAACCAACAAGATTTACGCTTTAGTTTCGTAACTTACGCTAAAAACGTGCTTGATAAACATTGCTATGAAGATACGGTACTGTTTTTTGATAAGTTTTTAGCAAATAAAAAGGTGTTTTATCCAGATAAACCCCAACTTAAAACTGAAATTAAAGGTAAAGACGTTTATTATACGGTAACGGGCGTTGACGGTAAAGATTTATCGTCGTTAACCGTACTTTGCGCTAAGTATAACGAAAATCCTATTGAAAGGGTATGGCAAAAGGTTGATACTTTAGTTTCGCAAAATGGTAATGAGTATGTTTTTAAAAGACCAAATTACGTTGGTTTTGACGTAGACTTATCTTTCGTAGTGGCATTATATAAAAACGGTTTATCAATAAGTTCAAAATTAACTTACTGTAAAATTGAAGAAGAATTTAGGGTAAATATGCCGTCAATCATATATAGCACTGAAAAGTTTAGAACTACTTTTATAGCAAAAGATATAAAAACTCAATTATTTGGTGGAATTTTTGCTCTTGAATATTTATATTACGTTGGCGACGGACCTAATGAAATTCAAGGTTTATTTTCAAAAAATACTTTACTGTCATATAAAATTAAAGAAATGTCAACAATGTTAAAGGGTTCTTCGTTGCTTAAATTAGATTTTTATACTAGTATGCTTACAAATTTAGTCATTACGGTAACGGATAATACCGGTAAAGAATACTTTGTTGAACGTGAAATGGACGGTGCTGAAATTTGGCGTAACGTTTTTGTTAATTTTAGTGAATTTAAAACGAAAGACGGTATAAATATTGACGATTACAATTCACTTTCAACCGTTTCAATATCTTCTACGGGGGAATTTGCAATAAATAACTTTTTGCTTTTATAAATTATGGTAATAAATCAAGGTGATAAAATAACAACTAAAAAGAAACATCCTTGCGGTGGCGATAAATGGGAAGTTGTAAGAACGGGTGCTGATTTTAAAATAAAATGTTTAACTTGTGGTAGAATAGTTATGCTATCGCATCCCGATTTTTTTAAACGTCTTAAAAAGGTAGAAAATAATGAGTGAAGAAACTGTATCTAGTGAAAAACAAAAAAATAATAAGGTAAAAATCGTCGATATTATCTTTTATTGTACGTTATTTTTAATTTTTGCGTTCGCGTTTTTTACTACAACCTTTTGGTTCTCGTCAGTAAAAGTATTACAAACGTCAATGCTTCCTACCTTTAACCCAAACGATATTATAATGCTTGATAAACTTTCGTCTTATTCTCGTGGTGACGTTATAGTTTTTGCGCGTAACGAAAACGAAGATTATATTAAAAGGGTTATAGCCGTTGAAGGTGATACCGTTTACTCAATAAACGGCGAAGTTTTCGTTGAGTATACTAAAAACGGTGAAATTGTTATTGAAAAATTGAACGAAACTTATCTTAACGAGCCAACTTCAACTTATTTACAGTATGATTTTGGCGTTGGTATAGTTGATATACCACGAACTACCGTTACTGAAGGCTGTATATACGTTTTAGGTGACAATAGGCGTGTCAGCGTTGACTCGCGTGATTTTGGGCTTGTTGAAAAGTCTACGGTAAAAGGAGTTGTGCACGATTTTTGGATAAAAAATAAAAGTATAACGACTTCGATTTTTAACTTTTTTGAAAATATTTTTACTTCGTGTAAAAACTAAGGAATTTTATGAATATGGAACGACTTTATTTTGAAAGTGATTTAGTTAAAATTGATAAACAGCGATTTATTTTAAAAACTATCTACGTTTTTATTTTTATTTTAGCCGTTATAGTGGTAGTTGGTGGTATTATTTTTAGAGCATTGTTGCCATTTAATACCGAGATAGAACACGTTATTTATTGGATAGTAATGGGGTTTGGCGTAATTTTTGCCATATTTTCGTATGTATATTTATCAATTCCATACGCTAGAGTACGAGATTATCACAAATTCGTTAACGACGCGCTTAATAATAAAAAATCTATTGTTAAAGCCACTATTTTAGATATCCGCAAAGACGATATTACTATTAGATACGGCGTTGACTATTATTATATCGATATTTTAGAGTGGTCTAATAGCCGTAACGACTTTATTAAAAGGTCAATATTGGTAGATAACGAATTTAGAGATTTAAAAATTGAAAAATCAACAATTATTGATATTGAAACGACGGGTAATATTTTAACTGCGTACGAAATTTTATAGGAGTAATTATGAAAAGGCAAGATATTGATATTAAATACAAATGGAAAACTGAAGATATTTTTGCAAGTGAAAAAGACTTTAACGACACGGTTAAAAATTTATATAAAAAAGTTGATTTTTCAGTATTTAAAGGCAAATTGAATACTGTTAGCAATATTAAAAAGGGTAAACGTAATCGTCAACCCGCGCCGCCTTTCATTACTTCAACACTCCAACAGGAGGCTTCACGTAAATTTGGATTTACAGGTCAGCGCACTATGAGAATTGCTCAGCAACTTTACGAAGGTGTTGAAATTCCAAGTGTTGGTGTAACAGGTCTTATAACCTATATGCGTACTGACTCTTTGCGTATTTCCGAAGAAGCACG
>JAZOUX010000042.1:0-10905 GCA_045658325.1 Christensenellaceae bacterium
CTCATTTACGTTACTTGTATTTTTTAAAATAGAAAATTCTTCGCCGAAAAAACCCATATTTCAAACCTCTCTAAATTTTTTAAATATTATATTATATTAAATATGACAACATCGGTCAAGTTTAAAAATTTTTTAAGTTTAAATTTTGCTTTAATTATAATTAATTATAAGTTTTTTATCAAGCAGTTTTGTGTGGCTAAAAGAAAACTCGACTTTTAACAAGTCGAGTTTTATAAATTATTCAATTAAAATCCCTACGGGAAGAGCGCTTTAACCGCTCTCTTTTATTATAAAATAAATATTATCAAAACAACTTAACGGTTAGCCGTTAAAGCGTTTTTTGTCGTATTAAAGCAAAGGTATAGTAGCAAGGTAAATTACGTCTTTTCTATCTTTAGCGTCGCCTTCTGCTAAAACAAAGGCTTTTTTATGAACTATTCCACCTGCTAACTCAACTATGTCTTCCAATCCTTTAAGCGATGCTCCCGTTGAAACAACGTCGTCAACGATACCTACTTTTTTGCCTTTGATTATGTCAACGTCGTGTTTAGATAAGTATAAGCGTTGTTCTTGACCGGTCGTAATTGAAGATTTAATTAAAACGTTAATACCGTCTTGCATATATAATTTTTTAGATTTTCTCGCAACGGCGTAATAATGTTGACCAAGTTCCCTTGCAACGACGTGTGCAAGTTGTAACCCTTTACTTTCAGCCGTAATTATAACGTCGCAGTCGGTTAAAAGTTTTGAAAGTTCCTTTCCGCAATGCTCGGTTAATTCTTGATTGCCGTGCAAATTAAAAAATGCAATACTTAAATTTTCGTTAAGTGGAAGAATTGGTAATTGTTCTTGGTATCCGTTTATATCTACTTTATAAAACTTGCTCATAATTTCTCCTAAAAGTTCGTTTTTTACATTTTAACACATTAAAAAGTTAATGTAAAGTTTTTATTTAAAATAGTATATTGTTTTTTTACTATTAATATAATAGCGTAGGTGAATTATGAAAGTATACGCAAATAATTTAAACAAAGTTTTTGAAAATTTTTCATCAAGCGAAAAGGGCTTAACGTCAAGCCAAGTAATAAAAAATAGGCAAGTTTTCGGCGAAAACGTAGTTACTAAACAAAAGGGCAAAAGTTTTTTTAAAAGGGTAATAGAAGCCTTAACTGACCCTATGCTTATTATTTTAGAAATTGCAACTGCAATTACGTTAGGGGTTAATATTGGTAAGGCGTTAAAGGGGTTTGAAAGCGATTTTTACGAGTGTTTAGGAATAATAATTGCAATTTTAATTAGCGTCGTTTTAACGCTCGTTATGGAAGGCAAATCGCAAAAGGCTTTTAACCTACTAAATACTATGTATAAAAACAGTACGGTAAAAGTTTTACGCAATGGGGAATTAACCCTTATAAACCAAAACGAAGTGGTTGTAGGCGACGTAATTTTACTTGAAAGTGGCGACAAAATTATTTGCGACGGTAGGCTTATATCTAGTAAAGGATTAAGCGTTGACGAGTCTAGTTTAACCGGAGAAAGTATGCCCGTAAAAAAAGATGCAGATATTATTTTACACTCGTCAACACAACTTGCCGATAGAAAAAATATGGTGTTTAGTGGTTCTTTCGTTGTAGAAGGTAGTGCTAAAATTATTGCGACGGCAGTAGGCGACAACGCTGAAATTGGCGTAATAGCAAGCGAATTGCAAGTAAAAAATTGCGTATCTGCTCCTTTGCAAGAAAAATTGGATAGGTTAGGTAAGTTAATTACTGCGTTAGGAAGCATTGCTTCCGTTTTAGTTTTAATATTAACGGTTAGCAAAATTTATAGCGAAAATAGGGTTAGTTTTGATACGATTCAAGAAGCGTTTATGAACAGTATTATTTTAATAGTGGCTTCCGTACCAGAGGGGTTACCTACGACGGTGGCTATTGCCTTAACGCTAAACGTGGTAAAACTTTCGCACTCTAACGCCTTAATAAAAAAACTAGTAGCAACTGAAACGGTAGGTTGCGTAAGCGTAATTTGTTCAGACAAAACGGGTACGCTAACCGAAAATAAAATGAAAGTCCAAAAGGTAATATCTTCTTCAAACAATTTAAGCGAAAATTTAATAAATAATATAGCCTTAAACTCGACGGCGAACTTGTCTATACAAAATAAGCAAGAAGTATACGTTGGAAACGTTACCGAGGGGGCGTTACTTAGTTATTTAAAAAAGAACAAAATTAACTATGCTGATATTAGGGAAAAACACAAAATTTTAAGCGTAGAACCTTTTTCTTCAAAAACGAAATTTATGCAAAGCGTAGCCGAAATTAACGGCGAAAACATAACCTATTTAAAGGGTGCAACCGAAGTCGTTTTACAAAAATGCGACGTTGATTTTAAAGAAAAGCAAACCGTAATTAAAAAGGTAAACGACTACGAATTAAACGGTATGCGAATAATTAGTTTTGCACATAAAAAAGGCGACGCTTCCTTTATTTTTGACGGTTTTGCCGTAATTAGTGATAGTATTCGTAAAGACGTATATTCTTCGGTAAAAGAGTGCCAAAGGGCAGGAATAAGCGTAAAAATGTTAACGGGAGACAGTTTAAAAACGGCGTACAATATTGCTAAGCAATTAGAAATAGTAGCCGACGAAAAGGGGGTTATTGAAAGTAGTCAAATCGAGAATTTAAGCGATGCTGAATTGAAAAGCATTTTACCGACGATTAGCGTAGTTGCAAGAAGCACGCCTAAAACCAAAGTAAAAATAGTTAAACTATTAAAAGAAATGGGTGAAGTAGTTGCTTGCACGGGTGACGGAATAAACGACGCGCCCGCAATTAAGCACGCCGATATAGGCATAGCAATGGGCGACGGTTCAGAAATAACTAAAGAAGCAAGCGATATAGTGCTTTTAGATAATTCTTTTTCGACAATAGTAAAGGCTATATCTTTCGGGCGAAACATTTACGCTAATTTTCAAAGGTTTATAACCTTTCAACTTTCGGTTAATTTAACGGCAGTCACTTTTATAATAACGTCGATAGTAATAGGGCTTGGCAATCCTTTTAACACGTTGCAACTGCTTTGGATAAATATAATAATGGACGGTCCACCAGCATTAACGCTTGGGCTTGAAAACCATAAAGGTAATTTAATGAGTTTTAAACCGGTAAAACGTAGTGATAATATCGTATCTAAAAATATGTTAATTAGAATTCTTTTTCACGCAATGTTCGTAACGGGAGTGTTGGCGTTGCAGTATAAAACTAATTTTATAGGTTGCAGTCAAAGTCAAATGGAAACGGTATTATTTTCAATGTTTATACTATTTCAGTTATTTAACGCGTTTAACTGTAGAGAATTGGGTAAAACTAGCGTGTTTAAAAACATAAAAGACAATAAATTTATGTTAAGCGTCTTTTCAATTACCTTCATAATACAGATAATTTTAACGCAATTTTTAGGCGCGTTTTTAAAAACGACTCCACTTAGTATAGACGTTTGGTTTAAATGTATTTTAACTTGTTTTTCAATAATTGCCGTTAGTGAACTTTACAAATTAATTTACCGTTTTATTAAAGAAAAAAATAATTTAAAAAATTACAAAGTTAAACTAATTAAAAAAGGAAATAATGCATAGACTTTAATTATGAAAGAAATTAAAATAACTGAATCTACAACAAAAAATAAAAATATCGTCTATCTTTATACGACTTTAGGCGATATTGTAAATCAAATAAATTCGCAAATAATTTTAAAAAACGGCAGTAATAGAATTGAACTTACTATTAACGTTATTGAAGATTATTACGAACTTTTAAAACAAGAAATAGAAGATAAAATTGCAGATATAATCGCAGTAAGTTATAAATACGAATATTTTACTAAAAAAATAAAGCCGTCTAGTTTAACTAACTTTGAAAGGGAACTTTTAATAACGGCGTTAATTTCAGCCGATATTGACGAAGATAAAAAATACGTTATCAAAAAACTTAAAAATTTTAACGAGTACAGTATTGACGGAATTTTTAATTTTAGGATGAAACCTTTAAAAGAAAAGTGGGGGGAAGTTGCAAGTTATATTCCGTCAACTTTTGCGCCAAAGCAAGTAAAAGATTTTATCGAGTATATAATTAAAGATAAAAACGGTAAAAAAGTGTATTACGAAAACGGTAGCGTATTCGACAAAAGGTATAACGTACTACGCAGGCGTGAACTTTTAACCAATTCAGGTCAAGAAGAAAGCACGGTAATTGAAATTCTTTTATCTGGGGCTGGGGAAGTTGAACTTGGCTCTCCTTTAAGTGAAAAAGAAGAAAAAATTATTAAAGAAATTTACGGTGATAGGGTAATATTTTCTTCTAATTATTATGTAACTCCAAAAAACAGTTGACAAATTTTTTAAAGTATATATAATGGTTAGTGTAAAGCAAGTTGCTAAAATCATATATTAGGATATTTAGATTTTATACTTTTACTATTTACGCTAACTAAAAGTCCTTTTTTAAAAGGGCTTTTTTTAACCCCATTTTACAGGAGATAAAATGCAAGTTTATTTTGAAAACGAAATTTTAAGCGTACAACTTAATACTTCTTTAACTGACCTTTTATCAATAAGGGGGTTGCAAGATAAGTCAATAGTATTAGGTAAAGTAAACGACGAAGTTAAGCCTTTAACCTACTTATTAAAAGATAATGACAAGGTTAAATTTATCACTTTAAAAGATAAAGAAGGTATGCTTGCTTATCGTAGGACTTTGCTTTTAGTTTTAGCCCACGCTTTAAAAGTTGTATATCCAACTTGCGCTTTAGCCGACTGTAAAGTTAGCGATACGGGTTTTTATTATAACGTAGAGTTTAAAACACCTATTAAAAACGAAGATTTGCAAAAAATTAACGACGAAATGAAAAAAATCGTAAAAAGCGATTTGCCTATTACGACGTACGAACTTTCTAAAAAAGAAGCCGTTAAAAAAATGAAGTCGTTTAAAGAATTTTATAAACTTCAGTCAATACTCGATAGCGATAGTGAAACGGTTACTTTTTATAAACAAGGCTCGTTTACCGACCTTTATTTTGGTCAAACGCTATCTTCAACGGGTAGGGCAAAACATTTTAGGCTTAACAAAATAAACGGTGCGTATTATCTTGGCGACAAAAAAAATAATATGCTTACAAGAATTTCGGGCGTTGCTTTTGAAAAGAAATCACAAATAGACGATTATTATCAAAATTTAAAAGAGTCTGAAAACGTTGCTCATATTAAACTTGGTAAAAAATTAGGTTATTATACAACGTCTCAAAGCATAGGCAAAGGTTTACCTATAATTTTAAACAAAGGCGAATTTGTTATAAAGTCGTTAAAAAGGTTAATTGAAGATAACGAAATGTCGCTTGGTTTTACTTGGATTAGAACTCCCGTTTTAGCAAAAATGTCTTTTTATAAAAAGCGTTTAGCGTTGAATAAAGGGAAAAACGAGTTGTATCATTTAGATTTAGGCAAAAAAGATAAAAACAATTTATCTTTAAGAAGCAATATGACGGCGTTCCATTTAGAAACGTTCTCAACGGGCTTTAAAAGTTATAAAGATTTACCTATTAGATACGCTGAAAATTCAATTGGATTTAACAATTTTGAAAGTGATTCGGTAAAAGGGCTTGTTAAAATTAGACAATGTACCCAATACGAAGAAAATATCATTTGCTTAGAACGCCAATTAAAAAACGAAATAAGTTTTTCAGTTGATAGAATATTGCGCTATATGTCTATCTTAGGTTTTAGTGACGACGTAATTATTCGTCTTGGCGTAAAAGGTAGTAGGGAAAGTTCAAAATATTTATGCTCGACTAGCGATTTTATCGAGCAAGAAAATTTATTAAAATCAATTTTAGAAGAAAAGGGCTTAAAATACGTTGAAAAGGTCGGTGCTTGCACGATTTACGGACCTACTATTCAGTTTTTATTAAAAAATTCTTATAGAAAAGACGACGTTATCGTAACGTTACAATTAGATAAAGAATTACCTAAAATTTTCAACTTAAAGTATACTGAAAGGAACGGCAAAAAATGTAATCCCGTTTCTATACATATAATAGGCAACGGTGGTTACGAAAAGGTTTTAGCCTACTTAATTGAAAAGTATAAAGGGAATATGCCTTTATGGTTATCTCCGACGCAAGTTGAAGTAATAAACGTAGGTAAGCAGGCTGAAGCACACGCTCAAGAAATTTTCGACGAACTTACTAAAAACGGTATTAGGTGTTTGATTAACTTAACTAACGAAAATATCAATAAAAAGATAAAACAGTCGCAAGTAAATCAAATTCCGTATACGGTTATAGTAGGCAAAAAAGAAGAAAATAATCAAATAACGGTGAGAAAATACGGCACTGACGAAATAACTAACGTTAGTTTAGAATATTTTATTGATTATTTAAAAGAAGAATTAAAAAATAGAAGATAACGGTGTTAAAACGCTTGACTTTTATTTTTAATAGTGGTAATATCTATTCGACAAGTAGAATTACCCTTCTCGCCTAACAGCAATAGTTAGTCAGGCCAAATAAGTTTTAATCGCCATATATGGCGTTTTATGACGGGGTAATTTTTACCCCGTCAATTTTATTTAGGAAGGTACACTATCATTAAAGACCAACATCAAATTAATGAAGAAATTAGGGACTGTGAAGTTCGCTTAATTGGTACAAATGGCGAACAATTAGGTATTGTAAGTTCTCAAACTGCGCTTCAAATGGCATACGACGAAGGTTATGATTTAGTTAAAATTTCGCCAAATGCTAATCCGCCCGTTTGTAAAATAATGGACTATGGTAAGTACAAATTTGAACAACTTAAAAGGGCAAAAGAAGCACGCAAAAATCAAAAAACGGTAGAACTTAAAGAAATTTGGCTTTCAATGACCATTGATATCGGTGACTTAAACGTTAAAGCAAAACAAGCCGTTAAATTCCTTTCGCAAGGCAATAAAGTAAAAGTTTCAATTAGGATGCGTGGTAGGCAAAACGCTCACTCAGATATTGGTGTTGACGTTATGAATAGGTTTTTCTCAATGGTTGAAAGTGACGCGGTAATGGAAAAGAAGCCTTTACTTGAAGGTAGAAATATACTTATGATATTAGCCCCAAAGGCTTAACATAAATTTAGGAGGATAAATATTATGCCAAAAATGAAATCGCATAGTGGCGCTAAAAAGCGTTTTAAACTTACAGCAACAGGCAAAGTTAAAAGAGGCCACCAAGGTAAAAGCCACATTTTAACGAAAAAGAACACTAAAAGAAAGAGAAGATTAAGGACGGGTACTTACGTTTCAGTTACTCAAGAAAAGACGATGAAGTCTTTAATTCCTTATAAGGCTTAATAAAGGAGATAGATAATATGCTTATTAAAAGAGGCGTTAACGCAGTTAAAAAAAGAAGAAAGATTTTAAAACTTGCTAAAGGTTACTTCGGTGCAAAAAGTAAGTTATATAGGGTAGCAAGACAAGCTGTTATGAAATCTCTTAATTACGCTTACGTTGGTAGGAAAAATAAAAAGAGAGATTTTAGAAAACTTTGGATTGCAAGAATTAATGCAGGTTGCCGTCTTAACGGTATTTCGTACAGCAAATTTATGTACGGTCTTAAACTTTGCGAAATTACACTTAATAGAAAAGTCCTTGCAGATATGGCATTAAACGATGCACAAGGCTTTGCTAAGTTAGTTGAAACAGCAAAGGCTAAACTTGCAAAATAATTTAATAGGCTGTTAATTTTATTGACAGCCTGTTTTTAATATTTAACTATTGGTGATTTATGATATATTCGTCAAAACAAAATTCGCTTATTAAAAAAATAGCGTCTTTAAAAGATAAAAAATACCGTAAAGAGCATAACTTATACGTTAGCGAAGGTATTAAACCGGTAAACGACGCTATAACTTTTGGTATGCCTATCGAATATATCGTAGCAACAACTTCGGCAATTTCACAAATTTTACCGTCAAACAGCACGGTAATTGAAGTTAGTGAAGAAGTTTTTAGTTACCTATCGTATGAAAAGTCGCCACAAGGCGCGTTATGTGTAATAAAAATACCTAATAACGAGTTAAAAAGCCCAAAAAACAACGCCGTTATTTTAGAAAACGTGCAAGACCCAGGCAACGTGGGAACGATAATCCGTTCGGCATTAGCCTTCGGTTTTACCGATATTTATTTGGTAAATTGCGTTGACTGTTATTCGCCTAAAACGGTAAGAAGCAGTATGAGTTCAATTTACAAAGTAAATTTATACAAGGGCAGTTTAGACCAAGTTTTAGGAGTGTTAAACGGCTATCAAATAGTCGTTTGCGATATGGGTGGCGATAACGTTAAACAGTTTACGCCGTCAAAAAATTATGCGATATGCGTAGGTAATGAAGGTAACGGAATTTCAAAAGAACTTTTTGAAAAGGCTGATAGCGTAGTGGCTATAAAAATGGATAAATTTAGTGAAAGTTTAAACGTTTCAGTAGCGTTATCAATAGTTATGTATCAATTATCAAACGTTTAAAGGAGAATTTTATGTCAGGACATAGTAAATGGGCTAACATTAAAAATAAAAAAGCAAAAACCGATGCTGCAAAAGGTAAAATCTTTACTAAAATAGGTAGAGAACTTGCAGTTGCTGCAAAACAAGGTACAGACCCTTCAACTAACAGTAAACTTGCCGACGTTATTGCAAAAGCAAAAGCGGCAAATATGCCAAACGACAATATTCAACGTAGTATTAAAAAGGCAGCGGGTGAACTTGGCAACGTAAACTACGAAGTTAAAATTTACGAAGGTTACGGCGTAGGCGGTAGTGCGGTTATAGTTAAAACGTTAACTGACAACGTTAATAGAACGGTAGGCGAAGTAAGGCACATTTTTGATAAGTACGGTGGAAATATGGGTACTACGGGTTCAGTTTCGTATATGTTTGAAAACAAGGGTGTTTTAATTATTGAAAGGACTGTTGAACTTGATGAAGACACTATGATGGAACTCGTTTTAGACAGTGGTGCAGAAGACGTTATCACTATGGACGACTGCTATGAAATTAGAACTGCTCCACAAGACTTCTCTATTGTAAGAAAATTCTTTGAAGAAAAGGGTTACACTTTTGATGAAGCCGATATAATGATGGTCGCAAACGACAAAATTGATTTAAACGCCGACCAAATGGTATCTTTTATGAAAATGATGGACGCTTTTGACGACAACGACGACGTTCAAGACGTATATCACAACGTAAACTTGCCAGAAGACGAAGAAGAATAATTAGAACTAACTCCCCCTTTTGCTAGAAAGGGGGTCTTATTATGGTTATGTATTATACTATAAATGCAACAATAAGGAAGCAAAAAACAAGTTAGTATAAATCTATGGTAAAACAATAACGATAAAACTATAATCAGCGATAGCCGTATAAACTGCAAAATTTTAACGTAGCAAAACATTGTTTTTAAAAAACATATTGACAAAAACGCTAGGTTATATTAAAATCGTTTATGGTTTATATAAAAGGAGAAACTTTATGCAAAAATTAGTAAACGCAGTTGAAAAGTATAAAAAACTTATTTTAGAAGCTGAAGAATATATTTGGAAAAACCCAGAAACGGGCTATAAAGAATATAAAACCAACAAATATTTAGCCGAAAAATTTGAAGAATTAGGTTACGAATTAACTTACGCTGATAATATTACGGGCTTTTATACTACCATTGATACGGGTAGACAAGGTCCAACGCTTTTAATTTTAGGTGAACTTGATAGCGTAATTTGTCCAAGTCACCCAGAAAGCGATAAAGAGACTGGCGCAGTTCACTCTTGCGGTCATAACGTTCAAGTGGCAACTTTATTAGGAATTGCCGGCGTTTTAAAAGAGCCTAACGCTCTTGACGGCTTGTATGGAAAAATTAAACTTTGCGCCGTTCCCGCTGAAGAATTGTTAGAAATTGAATACCGTTCGTCTTTAATCGACAAGGGTGAAATTAAATTTCTTGGTGGTAAATGTGAGTTTTTAAGCCGTGGTTATTTTGACGACGTTGATTTAGCCTTTATGGTGCATATGGCTACTGGAAATGGTTTTTATACTATTGATTCGCACGTTGGCTGTATCATTAAAAAAATTATTTATAAAGGCGTTTCTTCGCACGCTGGTGGTAGTCCTTGGCTTGGTAAAAACGCTTTATACGCAGCAACTAACGGTCTTAACTCGGCAAACGCTTTAAGGGAAACTTTTAAAGAAAAAGATTGTATAAGATTTCACCCAATTATAACTAAGGGTGGAAGTATGGTAAATGCTATTCCCGAAGAAGTTGTTATTGAAAGTTACGTTCGTGGCGCTACATTTGAAGCAATTAAAGAAGCTAACGAAAAAATTAACCGTGCCCTTTGTGGTTCGGCTTTATCAATTGGTTGTAACGTTAATATTCAAGATATGCCGGGCTACGCTCCTATGACAACTGATAAAGGTATGGTAGAAGTTGCTAAAACTGCGTATGAAACTATTTTCCCTGGTAGGACGTTTGAGTTTATAAACGCTACCAGTACGGGCAGTACCGATATGAGCGACCTTTCAACAGTAATGCCTATAATTCACGCATATTCGGGTGGTGCAGTAGGCAAATCACACGGTAACGATTATTTTATTCAAGATAAAGAACTTGCTTGTATTGACAGTGTTAAATTTCAAATAGCAACTTTGTATAGTTTACTTTGTAACGGTGCTGAAAAGGCTAAAGAAATCGTTGCAAATTACAAGCCGTTATTTAATAATAAAGACGAATATTTTAATTACGTTAACTCTTTTAACCGTAAGGGCGACAGAATTACTTACGGCGACGGTTTTGCTAAAGTTGATTTATAAAAACGTTTTGATAAACACCTTGCT
>JAZOUX010000043.1:0-14025 GCA_045658325.1 Christensenellaceae bacterium
AAAATATTTTACTGCTTTTAAAAACCACATCTTTTATGTAAAAATGGTCTACGAAAATTACCGACACAAAATAATTAATTAGTTTAATTAATAAATGGGGTATTAATAAGAAAATTTTTAACGGAATTATAAGCGTTAAAATTACGCCTATTAACGCAAACGGATATACAACGCTAATTAACGGCACTATAAAGAAATTAAACATTGAAGCAAATAAAGATACTCCGTCAAAATAGTCTAAAACTACGGGTAAAGTTATTAAAAATGCAACAGCGTACGAAGATATAGTTCGACTAAAGGCTTCGGGCATAATTTTATTAAGCAATCTCGTTACCGTTGGCGAAACAAAAACTATACCAAAATAAGCAACGAAAGAAAGTATTGCGCCAAATTTTATAATATTAAACGGATTAACTAGCAAAACTACGAATAACGCCGTACAAAAAGTATTAAGTTTATCGTTTTTAAATGAAAATGAAGAAGCGAATTTTGAGACTAAAATAATTATTAACGCTCTAATAGAAGAAGGAGTAAATCCACAAAAAGCAACGTATAAAAATAGAATTATTCCACTTATAACAAACGTCTTTTTGCCCTTTAATTTTAAAAGTGAAAATATAAAAGAAATTAAGCCGTACAAAAAGCCGACGTGCAATCCCGATACAGCAAATATATGCGACACGCCTAACTTTCTAAAATTAGTCATTTGGTCTTGATACGCTATATATTCGTCACCTGTAATAAGCGCGTAAATTATTCCTGCCGTTTCCGGCACTAACGTTATTAAAACGTTTTGTATTTTTAGTTTTAACGAGTTTGTAAAATCAGTTGGATTATAAAGTTCTAATAAGTTAAGACCGTAAACTTTATAAGAATATAGATTTCGTAAATTAGATAGATATTCGTCAAAGGTAATTATGTTTATAGGTTTTAAATCGCAATAGAATTTAATAAAACTGCCTGTATAAACGGCTTCACTAGTTGAAAAGTAGGCGTTTAGTGTTAACTTTGTATCAACGCCGTCAACGTAACCTTCAACCACTACACTGTAATAATCTTCAAGCCCAGCAGTTCTTGTTAAATTTTTAATTTCAGTTATAGTTCCACTAACTACAACGTTTTCATAGCCTGAGTCTTTTGGGTTTAGAGTATCAACGCCTTTATTATAAACGACTATACCCGAAGTTAAAAATGTAATAAAAGCCAAAGAATAAACTATTACTGCCCTTAGTTTTAGTTTGCGCCGTATTATAAACAAACATATTAAAACTATTAAAAATATTACTAAAGCCCATAAAAATAACCGTATATTGTAGTATCCACTAAACATACCAACTAGTATGCCTAATACTAACGATACGGTTAAAATTAATATGGGCCGAAAATTAAATCTATTCATTATACCGTATAAACTGTATCTTCTTTTGCTATAAGAACATTATCTCCAAATTGTTTGCACTCAATTTCAACTTGTTCGTCAGTATAATTTGGCGAAAAATGAGTAACCACCGTTTTTATATTGCTATTTAACGCTATTTCACATACTTGTCTTATAGACATGTGCGGTTTATTTTCAATATAATCTTTTTGTAAAAACGCGCCGTCTAAAAATACGAGAGACGCTCCTTTTATTAAGTTATATATGTTATCGTTTAAAGTCGTATCGCCAGAGTATGCAAAAGTTTTATTACCGTTTTTAATTTTTATTCCGTAACTAGTTACGGGGTGAGTCATTTTATAACACTCAAACGTAAACTCGCCTTGAGTGTACGTTTTGCCTTCTTCAACACTAACAACGTCAAAAGTAGGTAAACTGCTTATAATCTTTGCGTTTAAACTGTCGTCAATAAAAGTATACAGTTTGATTTTTTTGCCCTTTAAAATAGATGCTAGGGCGTAAGATAATACGCCAATGTCACTAATATGGTCAAAGTGCAAATGTGATAAGAATATAAACGACAGTTTATCTAAACAATTTTCGTTAAGTAATTTTTTACAAGCACCACTACCACAATCAAGTAAAGCATAAGAATTTAAGCCTTTAACAAGATATGATGAAGTTGAACCTAAACCTGTAAAAGGTCCGTATTTACCTAAAACTTTTATTTCCATAACAATCTCCTATAAAAATAATAGAACATAATAAAAAAATTGTCAAATAAGTTAAAACGTTTGACTAATTAAAATAAATTAATTATACTAATAATGCCTACGGTGTTCGAGGCGGAGTTTTTGTTGTTCCACATCTATAAAACGGGAATTCGCGTTTAGTTTATAAAGCGTATTTCGTGGGGAATAAAATTGCCCCGTCAAATCGAAAAGTCTAAGTAAACTAATAGAATTTACCCACACTTCCTTTTTGGGAGTATAATAAGGCTTATAAGCACGGCACAGGTAGGTTTTTAGATAATAACCGTTTTGGTTTACATAAACGGCCTCATGGTCAAGAGGTTAAGACGTTGCCCTCTCAAGGCAAAATCACGAGTTCGATTCTCGTTGGGGCTACCAAATAGACTAAATTTGTTGCTAAAACAACATTTTTAGTCTTTTTTTGTGAATTTTAAAATAATCGTTTTAGTCTTTTATTTAAAAAAAAGGGCGATTTTATCTCCCTTTTTTACTGCGCAGTTGGTTACGATATTTATCGCCAACGAATAAACGACTTTATTAAGTTGAGTTTGCGCTACCTTGATTTAATAATATAATATGTTTCTATTTTTGTCAACTATCTTAATTTAACAATTTTGCCGGTTTTTCTTGATTCTTCGGCGCAAATTGCAATTAAGTGGCTTTCGATAGACGCTTCTATTGAAGTTTCTAATTTAGTTGATTTGCCTGTAATTAAATTAGTAAACGCACGATATATTCCAGCGTCGCCACCACCGTGTCCCATATTTTTATCTTCGTCAGTTTCGCAAAGTTCACTAATTTTAATAAACTCGTCTTTTTTGCCGTAAACGGAAATTCTAATTTCGTCGTTTTCATCGTGAAGGTAAATTTCGCCAAAAGTTCCGTGGAAAGTCATTTTTCTACCACTACCACTAGTGAACGCCGTCATAACGTGTGTTACTTTAACGCCGTTTTCAAAATACATATCTACCATTTGGTTATCTACAACGTTGTTTTTGCAAGCAAACACACATTGCCCGTAATTATTATTTTTATATGCGTTTCTTAAACTTTCTTCGGTAATAGGAACACTTAAATCTACTACGTTATATGGCCAACATTGAGGGTTTCCTGCCTTTTTAAATTTTTCAACGTAAAGGTTTTCGGCACTATATGTACAAGAGTTTTTGTATTTACAATCATAACACCTATCGCTTGCACCTTTTGGTTGATTTTCTTTTCTAAAAAATGAAAGGTCGCCAACTGAAAATACTTTTTCACATTTTGCGCCAACGTAGTATTGTATTAAATCTAGGTCGTGGCAACATTTTTGCATTATCATAGGCGAAGTATCTTGGTCGTTTTGCCAATTACCCCTTACAAAACTATGCGCTTGATGCCAAAACGCAACTTGTTCAAGAGTTTCAACCCTAATAAGTTTACCAATAACCCCAGAACCTAAAAGTTCTTTGATTTTTACAAATCCTGGAGCATAACGAAGGACATGGCAAACCATAATTTTACTCGTACTATTTTTAGTTGCTTCTAAAAGTTGCAATAATTCTTCCCTTATAGGTGAAATGGGTTTTTCAAGCAATATATCGTAACCTAGTTCAATGGCTTTTAATGCTTGTCTAACATGGTCCCTATCTTGCGTTGCTAAAATCAAAGCGTCGGCTCTTTTGCATTTAAAAAATTCATTTTCGTCTAAAAATAAATTTTCTTTTTTAACACCAAACCTTTCACCGAATAATTCAAGTTTTTTAGAGTCTATATCACATAAACTTACTATATCGTAATTGCCACTTTTGTAAAATAAATTTGCATAAGTTCTGCAACCCCTTGAACCACAACCTATAACCGCTACTGAAATTTTCTTATCCATAACGTTTACTGCTTTTTTACTGTATTTAAAAAACTATCTCCATTTGTATTTTGTTTTTCTACTTTAAAGTAGTCTAATATCGTTGCCGAAATATCGGCAAAAGTTTGCCTCGTATTTAAATTTATACCACTTTTTATACTGTTACCGTAAATAATTAACGGTGTATATTCACGAGAGTGGTCGGTTGACGGCGTTTGTGGGTCGCAACCGTGGTCTGCAGTTATAATTAAAAGGTCTTCTTCTTTTAAAAGTGGTAAAAATTTACTTAATTCATTATCAAATTCAGTTAACGCCTTAGCGTAACCGTCAGCATCGTTTCTATGACCGTATTTTGAGTCAAAGTCAACTAAATTAATAAAACATAACCCGTTAAAGTCTTGCTTTACAAGATTTAAAGCAACGCTCATTCCGTCGTCGTTACTTTTCGTTTTATAAGAAAAAGTTATTCCACTACCTGCGAAAATATCGTTAATTTTACCTACCGAAATTACGTCGTAACCTTTTTCACTTAAAAGATTAAGCATTGTTTTTTGTGGTGGTGAAAGAGAAAAATCTTTTCTATTTGCAGTCCTTACAAAAGGATATTCCCCCGTAAAAGGTCGTGCAATTACTCTACCAACCCCGTCGTCGCCTTGCAAAATATTTCTTGCAATTTCGCAATATTTATACAAATCTTCAATCTTTACTACGCTTTCGTGCGAAGCAATTTGAAAAACACTGTCTGCCGAAGTGTACACGATTAAATCGCCCGTTTCTATATGCCTAGCACCGTAATCTTTAATAACTTCAGTACCCGAATAAGTTTTATTACATAAAACTTTTTTGCCCGTTTCATTTTCAAAACGAGAAATTATATAGTCTGGAAAACCGTTAGGATAAGTAGGCAATGGCGTTTTTGAAATTATACCTGCAATCTCCCAATGGCCGATAGTCGTATCTTTACCGTTAGACTGTTCGCACATTTTTGCAAAACTACCCATAGGCAAATCTACGCCACCTTCTACTCCGTCAATATTAAAAAGTCCTAAACTTTTTAAAGTAGGCACATTAAAATATTTAGACTTAATAATTGATTTTAAAGTATTACTGCCCGTATCGTTATATTTATAAGCGTCTGGCATTTCGCCAATACCCAGACTGTCTAGTACTATTAAAAAAATCCTTTTAGCCATATTTTACCTATGCTAATTCTAAAGCAATTTCCATCATTTTAGTAAACGAAGTTTGCCTTTCTTCAGCCGACGTAATTTGGTCTGGATGCACGATACTGTCACTTACGGTACAAATACAAAGCGCTTTTTTGTTAGCCCTTAACGCGTTGCAGTATAAAGCGTAAGACTCCATTTCTACGCCAAGAACACCCATTTTAGCCCAACTTAAAGTGCTGTTTGAATCGTCGTAAAAAGTATCAGAAGATAAAATATTTCCTACTTTATATCTAACATCGTCACGCTCGCAAATTTCGACTGCTTTTTTAACTAAATCAAAGTTAGCAATAGCCGAGAAAGTGCCTGGAAGCGAATATTGACTAGCGTAGTTACTATTTGTGCAAGCACCCATACCGATAACTATATCACGAAGTTTTAACTCTCCGTCAAGCGCACCACAAGAACCTATTCTTATAATAGTTTTTACGTCGTAAAAATTAAAAAGTTCATAAGAGTAAATCGCCATTGACGGTTGCCCCATACCCGAAGCCATAACCGACACTCTTTTACCTTTGTAATATCCCGTATACCCGTTAATTCCCCTAACGGAATTAACTAAAACGGCGTTTTCTAAAAACGTTTCCGCTATAAATTTTGCTCTTAAAGGGTCGCCCGGCATTAAAACCGTATCGGCAAAATCACCTTTTTTTGCTGTAATGTGTGGAGTTGGTATTGACATAATTATTCCCCCTTAATTTCTTTAACTAATTTAATAATTCTACTAGTTCCTAACCTGCTTGCGCCAAGCGATAAGAACGTATCGGCATCTTCTAGCGTAGAAATACCACCAGCAGCCTTGATTTTTACCCTTTTACCTATGTGATTTTTAAATAGTTTTATATCGTCAAAAGTTGCGCCTGCTTTTGAAAAACCTGTCGACGTTTTTATAAAGTCGGCATTTGCGTTAGTTACTATTTCGCACATTTTAATTTTTTCTTCTTCAGTTAAAAGACAAGTTTCTATTATAACTTTTAAAACTTTGTTTTTACATAAAGTTTTTATATCTTTAATTTCGCTATAAACGTAATCGTAATCTCCACTTTTTAACTTACCGATATTTATTACCATATCAATTTCATCTGCACCGTTTTCAATAGCGTTCACAGTTTCTAAAAGTTTTACGGCGCTAGTTACGTTGCCGTTAGGAAAACCTATAACGGTACAAATTTTTAATTTACCTTTAACGTATTCTTTTGCCATTTTAACGTAACAAGGTGGAATACACGCCGATGCTACGCCATAACTTATAGCATCGTCTAATAACACTTTAATTTCATTTTCGGTTGCAGTTTGACTAAGAAGCGTATGGTCGCACGCTTTTAAGATTTTTTTAATATTCATAATTACCCTTATTTTACGATTTTTAATATTAACGGTGATTTTGTAGGAACATCTTCCCCTATTGTCGTTGCTTGGATTATTTTATTTGCAGACCTTTCAAATAAACTTTGGTCGCTAGCGTATAAAGTGGCAATTTCTTCACCCACTTTAACGTAGTCACCAACTTTTTTATTTAAAATAACGCCTGCAGTATAATCAATTTTATCGTCTTTAGTGTTACGCCCAGCACCTAAAAATAGGCTTGCTAAACCGTAACTTTCAGTATCGACTTTGGTAATATAGCCTTCTTTTACGGATTTTACACTATAAGAATATTTTGCGTTTACGCCACTATCTAAGCAAGCCGTATCGCCACCTTGTGCTTTTACCATTTGTAAAAACTTTTCGTACGCTTTACCATTTGCTAACACTTCTTTCACGGCTTTTTTACAACATTCTAAACTGCCTACGTTTGCTAAATAAAGCATATACGAAGATAACTCAATACAAATTTCGCTTAAATCTTCAACGTATTCGCCTTTTAATACTTTTATCGCTTCTATAACTTCTAAAAAGTTACCTATTGCAGTACCTAACGGTCTATCCATATCGGTAATAAGCGCAATAATTTTTTTACCTGCTTTTTTACCTATTTCAACCATTAGTTTAGCAAGCAAAGTGCTATCTTTAACTGTTTTACAAAAAGCCCCACTACCGTATTTTACGTCCAATACGATACAATCGTCATCAGCACAAAGTTTTTTACTCATTATACTTGAAACGACTAACGGAATACTATCAACGGTAGCCGTTACATCGCGTAAAGCGTAAAGTTTTTTATCGGCTGGTGCTAAATTATCAGTTTGTGAAATAATGGCTACGCCTACTTCGTTTACAATTTTTTTAAATGCTTTTTGGTCTATTTGAGTGTTAAAGCCTTTAATCGACTCTAACTTGTCGATTGTGCCACCCGTATGTCCTAGCCCCCTACCACTCATTTTAGCAACTTTAACACCAAAACACGCTACTATGGGAGCAACTACTAAACTTGTTTTATCGCCTACGCCACCGGTTGAATGCTTATCTACCCTTACGCCGTCAATTCCGTCGAAGTAAAGGGTTTTGCCAGAGTCACGCATAGCAAACGTTAAATCAACCGTTTCACGCTTAGTCATCCCCTTATAATAGATAGCCATAAGTAACGCCGACGCTTGATAATCGGGAATTTCTCCTTTAGTGTAGCCTTGAATAAAATAATTTATTTCGCTAGTTGAAAGTTCAACTCCGTCACGTTTTTTCTTTATAATATCAACCATTCTCATATTACACCTATTAAATCAACTCTTCTAGTAATATTCCACCGTTGTTTATTATTTTATAACTATTACCACCAGAAGATATGCTTTTAATTAACTTTCCATCAATAAATTCTAACGCGCTATCGTCTTCAATAGCGTAAACTTCGCTAAAATTGTTTTCAATTATTGCTTTAGTCAAATCTTCTTTACGGATATTATAGTGCGGAGAGCAAACGCCTTTTATTACGCCCAAACCTTTTTGAATAGAATACTCGTCTTGATTACCGAAAACTTCGCTATCGGTGTACATTGTTTCAAACCAACATATAGCCCCTGCCGAACGACCAGCAATTATTACGCCCCTATTATACGCTTCTATTATCTTATTCAACAACCCGTCTTTACGCCACCTATCTAGCATATATAAAGTATCTCCACCACCGATATAAATAAAATCGGCTTTAGAAAATTTTTCGTTAATTTTGGCTTCGTCCATTTGAGTGTTAATAGTCAAAACAACGTCGGCTTTAATATCAAAAACTGACGTATAAGTTTTTCTAAACGAGTTAAACGACGGCATAAAATCGTGCGATGCCGTGCCTATAAATAAACCGTACGCCCTTTTATCACCAGCGTGCTGTTTTGCTAAAGTTGCTATATATCTATCAATTTCAATAGTCGTTTTGTCTTTTAAACTGCCACCACCGATGGCTATAATTCGCTTCATTTTTCACCTATATTAAGAATAATTTTATTTAAACATATAAATTAGTAATTGTAAAGAGAAAATTATATTTTTTACGCAATGTTTTTTAAAATAAATTGCTTTTTTTAAAATTTTGTACTATAATAACCCTATACATTAATTAAAGGGGTATTATTATGAAATTAACTCATCCATATTTAGTTGACCTTTTACAAAGAATTGAAAAGCGTAACGCTAACGAGCCAGAATTTATTCAAGCCGTTACTGAAGTTTTCGTAACGCTTCAACCTGTTCTTGAAAAAAGGCAAGATTTAATCGACGCTGGCGTTATTGAAAGACTTGTAGAACCTGAAAGGCAAATTATTTTTAGAGTCCCTTGGACTGACGATAATGGCGTTTGTCATGTAAACAGAGGGTTTAGAGTACAATTTAACAGTGCTATTGGCCCATATAAAGGTGGTATAAGGCTTCACCCATCGGTAAATTTAAGTATTATTAAATTCCTTGGTTTTGAACAAACTTTTAAAAACAGTTTAACAACTCTCCCTATGGGTGGTGGTAAAGGTGGTTCTGACTTTGACCCTAAGGGTAAATCAGACGGCGAAATTATGAGATTTTGTCAAAGTTTTATGACTGAACTTTTCCGTTATATCGGTAACGATACAGACGTTCCTGCTGGTGATATAGGCGTAGGCGCAAGGGAAGTAGGCTATATGTTTGGTCAATACAAGCGTATTCAAAACGAATTTACTGGCGTATTGACGGGTAAAGGTTTACAATACGGTGGTTCACTTGCTAGAAAACAAGCAACGGGCTACGGTCTTTGCTACTTTACAGAAGAAATGTTAAAGGCTAACGGCAAATCGTTTAAAGGTCAAACCGTGGTTGTTTCTGGCTCTGGTAACGTTGCTATTTATGCTGCTGAAAAGGCTACTACTCTTGGAGCGAAAGTCGTTGCTATGAGCGACTCTAACGGTTATATTTACGACGAAAACGGCATTGACCTTGACGCTGTTAAACAAATTAAAGAAGTTGAAAGAAAGAGAATTAAAGAATATCTTAATTACCATAGCGACGCTAAATACGTTGATGGTTGCCACGGTATTTGGACTGTTAAGTGTGATATTGCCCTTCCTTGCGCAACACAAAACGAAGTAAACAAAGAAGACGCTGAAAATCTTGCTAAAAACGGTTGTTACTGTCTTTCAGAAGGTGCTAATATGCCTTCTACTCCAGAAGCAATTGACGTTTACTTTAAAAACAATATGCTTTACGGCCCAGCAAAAGCGGCTAACGCCGGTGGCGTTGCAACGTCTGGTTTAGAAATGAGCCAAAACAGTATTAGATACAGTTGGTCTTTTGAAGAAGTTGACCAAAAATTACACAGCATTATGGTTAGCATATTTAAAGCGTGTGACGAAGCGTCTACTACTTACGGCTTAAAAGGCAACTATATGGCTGGTGCGAATATTGCAGGCTTTATTAAAGTAGCCGAAGCAATGAAAGCACAAGGCAACGTTTAATAATTTCTTCGCATAAATAAAAAACCCTAAAACACGTCGTTTTAGGGTTTTTTTTAAATATATTCGGGTTCGGTTTCTATTACGAAATAAAATTTGCCGATAGAAGAAAACTCATTGTCTAAAAGTTTTAAAATTTCTTCAATATCGTATTTTTTGTCAAAAGGAATTACTAAGTCAAAAATAATATTACAGTGCGTAACGCCTTCAACTATTCTAAAATCGTGAAATTTTACGCCGTCGTCGTAAGCCTTTAAAACCTTTTCAGTAATTTCTAAATATTTTTGTCTATTTTCGTTATTAATATCAATAGGGTCTAAATGAACTGAAAGTTTTACGTTTAATTCATTAAAAACTTCCCTTTCAATATTGTCAATTAAGTCGTGAATTTCAGTAAAATTTTCACGACAGTCAACTTCAGCGTGTAGACTTGCAAAATGCACAGTTTTGCCGTATTCGTGTATTATAATATCGTGTACGCCTAAAATTCTACTATCTTTTAAAACTATTCTTTTTAATTTTTCAACTTCTTCTTTATCGGGAATAACACCAAGAAGTGGACTTATAGTTTCTTTTAACATATTTAAGCCCGAATATAATATAAACGAACTTACTATAAGCCCTGCATACGCATCAATATTGATATTTGCAAAGTCTATTAAAATTATTGCTAAAAGAGTTGTCGCCGTTGAAATTATATCGTTACGCGTATCTATTGCCGTTGCTTTTAACGACGGCGATTTTATAGTTTTTGCAAAATCTAAATAAACGAGCATTTGCATTATTTTTAGTAATATTGAAAAAATCAACACTATGTAGGTAAATAACGTTATTCCGTAAACACCTTCGTTATTAATTATTTTTTGAATACAAGAATAAAAAAAGGTTACGCCAATAGCAAACATTACTAGCGAAATAATAAGCGCAGTAACCTGCTCGTACCGTTCGTGTCCGTAAGGATGTTCTTTATCGGCTGGGCGTGAAGAAAGTTTAAAACCAATAAGCGTTAAAACTGACGAACCAGCATCGGTTAAATTGTTTACGCCGTCGGCAACAATGGTAATACTGCCCGATATAAACCCCGCTACGATTTTAAAAACGCATATTATAAAATTGGTTATTATTCCAAAAATACTTGCAACTACGCCGTATTTTCCCCTAACGTTTGCATCGTTTACGTTTTTATAATTTTTAATAAATAATTTTTTTAACATTACCCAAAAATCTCCGTAGAATAATACCTATCGCCACCGTCAGGGAATACTACTACTATATTTTTACCTACATTTTCTTCTTTTTGCGCTAAACTAATTGCCACGCTTAAAATTGCACCCGATGAAAAACCTGCTAAAAAGCCTTCGGTATTAGCAATTTCTTTTGCGAATTTAACACTGTCATAATCACTGCAAGTAAAAATTCCGTCACAATACTTTTCGTCGTATAATGGTGGAATAAAATTTGCACCTATACCTTGAATATTGTGCTTACCACTATACCCTTTACTTAAAAGTGGCGAAGACGACGGCTCTACGCCGTAAACCTTTATTTTAGAATTTTTTGCTTTAAGATATTTTGCCGTACCAATTAACGTTCCAGCCGTACCTATCGACGACACGAATATATCTACGTTGCCGTCTAACGCATTATAAATTTCTTTACCCGTAGTTTCGTAATGGGCTAAAACGTTAGCGTCAGCCGTAAACTGATTAGCAATTATACTACCTTTTATTTGAGCGTTTAACTCTTTAGCCTTTTCAATACTGCCTTGCATACCTTTTGCACTGTCAGTTAAAATTATTTCAGCACCGTATGCTTTTAATATTTTTTGACGCTCTTCACTCATTGATGACGGCATCGTTAAAATTAATTTATACCCTTTAATTTTAGACACCATTGCTAAGCCTATACCCGTATTACCACTTGTTGCTTCGATAATAGTTGCGCCACTTTTTAATAGCCCTTGCTTTTCGGCTTGCTCAATTATATAAAACGCCGTTCTATCTTTTACCGAGCCAGTTGGATTAAAATATTCAAGTTTAGCGTATATATTGCCTTTTAAATTAAACTTTTTACTAATATTGTTTAGTTTTAATAACGGAGTATTTCCTACAATTTCTAAAATAGAATTAATATACATAATCTTTCACCTTTTAAATATATTATCATTATTTAAGAGATTTTGCAACCTAAAAAATTAAAAGCATTGCAATTTTAGTAAAAATAGTATACAATAAGCGTATAAACATAAATAGACTAGAGGATATTATGAAAATTAAAACAAAAAATATAAGCGTAAACGACCTAAACGCATTACCTATCGAAAAACGTTTAAAACCTAAAAAACCTAGCAATCTTTTTAGGACGCTTGTTAAAATTCTTTCTTACGGCGATTTAAAAAAGACGAATTTTACTTATGAAAAAAGCAATTTCGATAAAATTGATAAAAAGCAACCTTGTTTAGTTTTAATGAACCATTCAAGTTTTATCGACGTTAAAATTGCGTCTATAATTTTAAAAGACAGACCTTATAATATCGTTAGTACGACTGACGGTAGCGTTGGTAAAAAATGGCTTATGCGTCAACTTGGTTGTATTTTTACAAACAAATACGTTACTGACGTTTCGCTTGTTAAAGATATTAATTATTGTTTACACACGCTAAAAACTTCGGTACTTATGTACCCCGAAGCATCGTATTCGATGGACGGCCGTCAAGGTCTAATACCCGACAGTATAGGTAAACTTATAAAAATGCTTAAAGTCCCTGTAATTACAATTATTACCGACGGTGCTTTTTTAAGAGACCCCCTATACAATAACTTGCAATTACGCAACGTAAAAACAAGTGCAAAAGTTGACGTAACGTTGTCAACTGAAGAAATTAAAAAACTCACCCCTAATGCGATTAACGATATCATTTTTGAAAAATTTACTTTTGACGCATTTTTAAATCAAAAGCGTAACGGCGTTAAAATAACCGAGCCGTTTAGGGCTGATTCGCTTGAAAGGGTTTTGTATAAATGCCCTAACTGTAAAGACGAATTTTCAATGAAAGGAAGTGGTGTTTATTTAACTTGCGAAAAGTGTAACACTAAACATATTTTAACTGAAAACGGCACGCTTGAAGGAATAAACTGCGAAACGCTTTTTAGCCATATTCCTACTTGGGTTGACTACCAAAAAGAGTGTATTTGTAAAGAGTTAGACGATAATATATATAACTTTGATGAAAGGGTGAAAATTGCCGTACTAAAAGGCTCGAAACGATTATATTTTGTTGGCGAAGGTGTGTTAAAGCATAATCAAAACGGCTTTACCTTGACTAGCGACGATAATTTAATTAATTTTAGCCAACCACCACTTATAACGCATACCGCCAACTGTGATTATTATTGGTACGAAATAGGCGACGTTATAGCCGTTGGTAATGAAAAAATATTATATTATTGCTTCCCTATTAATCAAAAAGTTCCGGTATATAAAGTTAAACTTGCTACCGAAGAAATTTATAAGAGAGCAAAAAAACAAGTTAAAAAATAACAAAAAAACTGCTAAACGGGCGTTTAGCAGTTTTTGTTTTGTTAAGTTTACGGCATTATAATTTTGACCTTATCAAAACAAATATGTTGTATTTAAAATAAATTATATCAATCTATTAACCCTAGCAAAAAATCCGTTGAAACTTCCATTATTTTTGCAATATCAACGATTACCTGCATAGGTGGCTCGTTATTATCGTTCAGCCATTCGCATAGCGTAGTTGGTAAAACGTTAAGTTTTTTAGCCAACCATTTTTGTGTTAAACCTTGTTCCTTTAATTCTTTTTTTATTCTTTCACCAAACACTCTCATACTTCATATTATATGAATATTTTAGCCGTTTTAGTTGACAATTCATAAAACATGAATTATTATAATATTAATTTACTAAAGGAGAAAGATTTATGAAAACATTTTTTACTAGATTATTCACTCTTATT
>JAZOUX010000044.1:0-11568 GCA_045658325.1 Christensenellaceae bacterium
GACCGCTTGGCCTCCGACTTTGAAAAAGGCTATTAATGAAACTGCAAGACGTAGAAAAATTCAAGAAGAATACAATTTTAAACACGGCATAACGCCAAAAACTATAATTAAAGACGTTAAAAATACTTTAAATATCACGACGAAAGCAAGTAAGGTTAACGATATTGACTATAAAGATATTCCTGAAGAAATTGAAAAGTTGACAGCCCTTATGAAAATAGCGACTAAAACGCTTGATTTTGAAAAGTGTATCGAACTTCGTGAT
Organism: Christensenellaceae bacterium; assembly: GCA_045658325.1. Lineage (GTDB taxonomy): Bacteria > Bacillota > Clostridia > Christensenellales > Borkfalkiaceae > HGM11412. Next base: position 266 of record JAZOUX010000044.1, read on the forward strand.
ACTATAAACGCCTTAAAAAAGAAAATGAGAAAATAGTATGTTAGAATATATCAAAATTAAAGGAGCAAAACAAAATAACCTTAAAAATTTAGACGTTGAAATTCCTAGGAACAAACTAATAGTTTTTACGGGCTTATCGGGTAGTGGTAAATCTACCCTTGCTTTCGATACCATTTTTGCTGAAGGTCAACGAAAGTATATGGAAAGTTTATCAAGTTACGCTCGTCAATTTTTAGGACAAATGGAAAAGCCCGACGTTGATAGTATTGAAGGTTTATCGCCAGCAATATCAATAGACCAAAAAACAACGTCGCACAATCCACGTTCTACCGTAGGTACGGTAACTGAAATTCACGATTATTTAAGGCTTTTATTTGCAAAAACGGGAACTCCACACTGTTATAATTGTGGCAAAAAAATTCAAAAACAAAGTATTGACGAAATTGTTGACGCAGTATTAAATTACGGGCAAAATTCTAAAATTTTAATAACTGCTCCAGTAGTTAGGGGAAAAAAAGGCGAGTTTGAAAAGCAACTTGCTTCGTACAAAAAAAATGGTTACGTTAGAGTTTATATCGACGGCATAGTATATTCGTTAGACGAAGATATAACTTTAGAAAAAAATATTCGTCATAATATTAGCGTAGTAGTTGATAGGCTTATTGTAAAAGAAGATATTCGTTCAAGGTTAACTCAGTCTATTGAAAGCGCATTAAAATTAGCAAAAGGCTTAGTTACAGTTGTAAACGGCGAAACTGAAGAGTTATTTTCAACTGAATACGCTTGTCCAGACTGTCAAATTTCAATGCCTGAAATCGAGCCAAGGCTATTTTCGTTTAATAATCCTTTTGGTGCGTGTGTAGAGTGTAAGGGTTTAGGTTATATCACGGCTATTGACGAGAAACTTGTGCTAGGCGATACTACTAAAAGTTTACAAGACGGGGCTCTCGTTATATCGGGTTGGAATTTAGATTCAAGTAGAATTGCCCAAATGTACTTCAAATCGCTTGCAAGCCACTATAATTTTGATTTATCAACGCCAATAAAAGACTTGCCAAAGCATATTTTAGATATTTTGCTTTACGGTAACAACGGCGAACAAATTAAAATGAACTATTCTACAAGGACTTTTCAAGGGGAATATTTATCTTCATACGAAGGGGTTATTCCTAATTTAGAAAGGCGTTATAGGGAAACAACTTCAGATTATACTAAAAGTGAAATTGAAAAGTATATGTACACGGTTCCTTGTAAGGCGTGTTGTGGGAAAAGGTTAAAAAAAGAAGCGTTAAGCGTATTAATTGACGGTAAAAATATTGCTGAAATTAGTGATATGAGTGTAATTGACGCATACTCGTTTATTGAAAATATCAACTTTACAAAAAACAATAAAGTTATAGCGCACGGCATAGTTAAAGAAATTAAAGAAAGGTTAAACTTTTTAAAAGAAGTAGGGCTAGACTATTTAACTTTATCAAGAAACGCAGGAACTTTATCTGGTGGTGAAGCGCAACGAATTAGGCTTGCAACTCAAATTGGTAGTGGATTAACAGGCGTTTTATATATTTTGGATGAGCCAAGTATAGGTTTACACCAAAAAGATAATGAAAAACTTATAAAATCGTTAAAACGACTAAAAGATTTAGGCAATACCGTTATAGTCGTTGAACACGATGAAGACACTATTAAAAGTGCCGACTATATCGTAGATATAGGGCCAAAAGCAGGCTTAAATGGTGGACAAGTAATTGTGGCTGGTACTGTTCAAGACGTTATTAATTGCCCAGACAGTTTAACTGGCGACTATTTATCTGGTAGAAAGTTAATTGAGATACCGCCTTTTTATGTGCAAGGTGACGGTAGGTTGTTATCAGTAATAGGCGCAAAACAAAACAACTTAAAAAATATTAACGTTGATTTTAAAGTGGGGCTTTTAAACGTAGTAACGGGCGTATCGGGTAGTGGCAAAAGTTCGCTTGTAAATGAAGTTTTATATCCAGCCGTAGCGTCAAAATTAATGCGAGCAAAAGTTCGCCAAGGCGATTACGACGAAATTAAGGGTTTAGAGCATTTTGATAGCGTTATAGCCATTGACCAGTCGCCAATAGGAAGAACTCCTAGAAGCAATCCGGCAACCTATACGGGCGTATTTACACATATTCGTGAATTATTTGCTTCAACGGTTGACGCTAAGGCAAGGGGCTATACAGCTGGCAGGTTTAGTTTTAACGTGGCAGGCGGTAGATGTGAACATTGCCAAGGCGACGGCACGATTACTATTGAAATGCACTTTTTACCAGACGTTTACGTTTCTTGCGAAGTGTGTGACGGTAAAAGATATAATCGTGAAACCTTGCAGGTAAAGTATAAAGGTAAATCAATATACGACGTTTTAGAAATGACCGTAGACGAAGCAACCGATTTTTTTGAAAACGTTCCAAGAATATACAATAAAATAAAAACCTTAAAAGAAGTTGGGTTAGGATATATTAAATTAGGTCAGTCAGCAACTACGTTGTCTGGCGGAGAAGCGCAAAGGGTAAAACTAGCAACCGAACTATGTAAACGTTCAACAGGCAAAACGTTATATATTTTAGACGAGCCTACTACGGGGCTTCATACTCACGACGTTAAAAAATTAATTAATATATTCTATAAACTGCGTGACGGTGGCAATACCTTAATAGTAATCGAACATAATTTAGACGTTATTAAGGTTGCTGATTATATCGTTGATTTAGGTAAAGACGGTGGCGATAAAGGTGGTACGGTCGTAGCGACTGGTACACCTAAAGAAATTGCAAAAGAAAAAGAAAGTTATACGGGGGAATATTTGAATAAAATATTTAGTAAAAACAATGATTAGAGACGAATTTAAGCAAAATCAACAAGAAAACTTATCTAGTAGAGAAATTAAGCAAATAAGAAAGTTAGGTGAAAGGGCGTTTTACATTTCAAGCGTCAATAAGTTAAAAGATTATTTAAGACTTATAAACTTTTCAACTATTTTAGGCATTATTTTATGCGTGTTTCCTTTCGTAAACTTATTTGAAATCGTATTTTTAACTAGCCAAGACTCGCATAAATCGTTAATAGCCTTTATCTTTGTAAGTTTATTTTATTTATGGGCTATTCTTTGGTACGCTTTAGTTAGACCGTTAATTAAAAGAAAGTATAAAAAATATCAACAAAAATTAAAAGAAATTTCTAATAAAGAAATATCTAGATATCAAAAAAAATAAAGTTTAGGTGAAGTAAAATGAAAGGATTTAAAAATGCAAACGTTTACGTTGAAGGTAAAGGCATTGTAAGATGCAACTTAGGTATTCAAAATGGCAAAATTAACTTAAACGCCCCAATTAGTGAAGAAATTTTATCTTTAAGTGATGATTTTGTTATAGTTCCAGGTTTTATAGACCAACATATTCACGGTGCTGGTGGTTACGACGCTATGGATGCAACTGAAGAAGCGTTATCGGTTATAGCCAATAAAATTGCTAGTGAAGGAACTACCACCTTTTTAGCAACAACTATGACTCAAAGCGTTGAAAACATATCTAGCGCATTAAAAAATGTTAAAGAATACGTTGCAAAAAATAAAACGGATGGTGCAAGAGTGGGTGGCGTTCATTTAGAAGGACCGTTTATTGCTTCTAAATTTAAAGGAGCGCAACCGTTAGAATACGTTGCTAATCCAAGCGTTAATACCTTTAAAAAATACTATGAAATTAGTGGAAATACTATTAAAATCGTATCGTTAGCACCCGAAGTTGAAGGTAGTTACGAATTAATTAAGTATTTAAGTAAAGTAGGCGTAGTTGCATCAATAGGTCACTCGGGTGCAAAGTACGAAGACTGTGATAAAGCAATCAGTCTTGGTTTATCAAACGTTACGCATACCTATAACGCACAATCTCCGTTACATCATAGAGACGTTGGCGTAGTTGGTACGGCTCTTTTAAGAGACGAAGTAAACGCTGAACTTATTTGCGACACTATTCACGTTAGCGTTCCCGCAATTAAACTTGTAATTAAAAACAAACCGAGCGACAAGGTTACTTTAATTACTGACGCTATGCGTGCAAAACATATGCCAGACGGAGAGTCGGAACTTGGTGGTCAAGTAGTTATAGTTAAAAACGGAGAAGCAAGGCTAGTAGACGGCACGCTTGCTGGTAGCGTTTTAAAAATGAACGACGCTATTAAAAACGTAGTTGAAAAGGCTGGAGTATCTTTTGAAAGAGCAATAGATATGGCAACGATAAACCCAGCAAAAAATCTTAAAATCGACGATAAATACGGTTCTATTAAAAACGGTAAAATTGCCGATATTACCGTAATAAATAAACGAAATTATACAATAATTTTAACAATTAGGGACGGTAACGTTATATACAAAAAATAATTTAAAAGGGGTGTGATATGGACTATAAAGTTGAATATTTTAATTGGCTTGATAATCCTAAAATTAATGCTGAAGGCTACCAAGAACTTCGCCAAATTAAAGATAACGAAAGTGAACTTAAATATAGATTTGGAAAGGCGTTAGAATTTGGTACTGCCGGTATGCGTGGTATAATTGGCTACGGCACCAATATGATGAATATTTATACAGTTGCACGCGCTACGAAAGGTCTTTGCGAATACATAAAATCTCTTGGTACAACGGCTATTGATAAAGGCGTAGTAATCTCGTACGATACTCGAAAAAATTCTTTAGTTTTTGCTAAAAAGACGGCTGGCGTGTTGCTTTCGTACGGTATTAAAACTTACTTATTTGAAAATCCTAGACCTGTACCAATGCTATCGTTTGCAATTAGAAAATTTAAAGCAATAGCAGGCGTTATGATAACTGCAAGTCATAATCCTAAAGAATACAACGGCTATAAAGTTTACGGTGAAGACGGTGGGCAAATGTCACTTGAAGACACCAATAAAGTAGTAAGTTATATTAATAGTGTTGACGATTATTTTTCAGTAGAAGAAAAACCGGTAATTCATCTAAAAAGTAAAGGTTTGTTAACGATAATTTTAAAAAGTTTTGATAAAAAATATGTTAACGTCGTTAAAAAATTATCACTTTCTAAGCACGCCGTTAAAAAATACGGCAAAAAATTAAAAATAGTATACACACCGCTTCACGGCACGGGCTACGTTCCGGTAACGTTATTGCTTAAAAAACTAGGCATTAATTTTACCGTTTGCGACGAACAAATTATACCTGATAGTGACTTTTCGACGGTAAAAGTTCCAAACCCTGAAAATCCCGAAGCGTTAAGTTTAGCAATTAGTGTGGCAAATAAAATTTCAGCCGACGTAGTGTTTGGTACGGACCCCGATAGCGATAGGTTAGGCGTTGCAATTAGAAATAACGATGGTCAATTTATTAATTTAACGGGCAACCAAGTGGGCGTATTGTTAACTAATTACGTTTTATCTAGGCTTAAAGCCGAAAATAATTTACCTAATGACGCTTTTATCGTAAAAAGTTTTGTTTCAACAAATATGGTTAAGGCTATTTGTGCTGATTACGGCGTTGAGTTGAAAGAAACACCGGTAGGTTTTAAGTATATAGGTGAAAAAATAAAAGAAAGTGAAAAGTCTAAAAAAGGCACTTTCATTTTCGGTTTTGAAGAAAGTTGTGGTTATTTAAGGGGAATTCACGCTAGAGATAAAGACGCAGTTGTTGCAAGTATGCTTTTTAGTGAAATGGCGTGCTATTACGAATTTAAAGGTAAGACGGTATTTGGTGTTTTAAACGAACTTTACGAAAAGTACGGATACGTTATTGAAAAAACTGTTTCTACTCAATATAGTGGTCTTAACGCAATGGACGAAATGAATAAAGTAGTCGAAAGATTAAGAACCCAAGAGATTAAAAGTTTAGATATTTATAATATCTACGCCACTAGAAATTATATGAACGGAACTGTAAAATACTCTAATGGCAAGGTCGATAGATTAGAGTACGACGGTATTAACTGTATTTATTACGAACTTGAAATAGGTGGGTTTATATGTGTTAGACCGAGTGGTACTGAGCCAAAATTAAAAGTGTATTATTCAGTAAAAGGTAAAAACGAACAAATAGCGAAAAAAGCTATTGAAACAATTACTAGTGAATTTTCAAAATATATATAAAATAAAAAAGCATAGTCAATTTTGACTGTGCTTTTAATATTTAAATTAAATTTTAATATACTCGCTTAAATAAAAAATAAAACCGTTGTTAAACAACGGTTTTAGACTTAATTATTTTTTTAAAGTTTGTAAATAATCGCCAATATCGTACATTGCTTTTGAAAGTTCGTTTACTTCAGGAAGCATAACTACTCTAAAGTGGTCTGGAGTTTTCCAGCCGAAGCCACTACCAGCAACTATTAAAATTTTCTTTTCTTGTAATAAATTGAAAGCAAATTGCTTATCGTCGGTTACGTTAAATCTGTTCGTGTCGATTTTAGGGAAGCAGTAGAAAGCGCCCCTTGTTGTTACGCAAGATAAACCGTCGATATTTTTAATTGCATCAAATACTGCGTTACGTTGTTCGTAAAGTCTGCCACCAGGTGAAATCATTTGCTTAGTGTATTCAGTATCTTTAAGTGCAGTAGGAATAATTAATTGCATCACTGCGTTAGAACAAAGTCTAACTGAAGCAAGGGTAACTAAAGCCTTTCTAATTTCGTTACGAAGTTCAGTTTTGCCACTTAAAACTATCCAACCACATCTAAAACCACATAAGCAGTGTGATTTTGAAAGACCGTTAAAGGTAATTACCGTTAAGTCTGGCGCAAGTTTAGCAAACGAAGTGTGTTCAAGACCGTCTAAAACAAGCCTATCGTAAATTTCGTCAGAATAAACTACAAGGTTATGTTTTCTTGCTAAGTTAGCGATTGAAATAAGCATATCGTTTGAATATAACGCGCCCGTTGGGTTGTTAGGGTTAATAACTACGATTGCTTTAGTTTTTGACGTAATTTTACTTTCGATATCTTTTAAGTCAGGCATCCAGTCAGATTGTTCGTCACAAGTGTATAAAACGGGAACGCCTTCAACTTGTAAAACTGAGTTAGTCCAAAGCGAGTAGCAAGGGCAAGGTATTAAAACTTCTTCACCAGGGTTAATAAGAGCAGTAATACTCATATTTGCTGCTTCGCTAACACCGTTACAAATAAATACGTCGTCGGTAGTGATGTCTTCAATACCTTTACTTTTTTCATAGTCAACTATTGATTGAAGGGCAGGCATCATACCCCTAATACCACAATATCCCAAACTTTTATCAACGTTTTCAATTAAAGTTTGTTTAACGCTATCAGGCATTTTAAAGCCAAATGCAGCAGGGTTACCGGTGTTTAATTTTAATACTTTTTGACCTTCTTTTTCCATTTCTAAGGCCTTAAAAAATACAGGTCCTCTAATGTCTGAATGAATATTTTGAACTCTTTCGGCAGTTTTTAATATTTCCATAAAATTCTCCTTAATATGAAACTAATCACAATATAACACCGATTAAAAAAAAAGTCAATTAAATAATATATTTAACTTGTTAAAAAGTGCCAAATATGTTAAAATTATTATATGAGCAATAAATTATTTGAAAAATTAAATAACGAACAAGTTTTACCGGTAAAAGATACGCAAGGCGCAGTGTTGGTTATAGCGGGTGCAGGTAGTGGCAAAACTAGGGTTTTAACTACTAGAATTGCGTATTTAGTTAGTGAATTAAAAGTAAAACCAAGTGAAATATTAGCAATTACCTTTACGAACAAAGCGGCTGACGAAATGCGTCATCGTTTAAGTTTTATGATAAAAGGCGTGAACGAAATGTGGGTTTCAACAATTCACTCAATGTGCGTTAAAATTTTGCGTAGTTGTATACAAAAAATAGGCTTTTCACAAAACTTTACCATATATACTGAAGACGAAAAAGAAAAGGTTTTAAAGCGTATTTTAAAAGATATGGAACTAGATGCAGACAAGTATTTAAAAGACGTAATTAACCATATTTCTAACGCTAAAAATAATGATTTAACTCCAAGGGAATATAAAGACGAGCATATTAAAATGCCAAATATTGGCACGATTGTTGAAATCTATTCTAAATATCAACAAGTTTTAAAACAAAACAACGCCCTTGATTTTGACGATTTATTGGTTTATACTTATCATTTACTTGTAGAAGACGACGAAATTTGTGAATATTACGCTAAAAAATTTAAGTACATACACGTTGACGAGTTTCAAGATACGAATACGATACAATATATTATCGTTAAAAAACTTGCTTCATATTGGGGTAACGTGTTCGTCGTTGGGGACGACGACCAAAGTATTTATGGTTGGCGTGGCGCAAAAATATCTAATATTTTAAACTTTGATAAAGACTTTAAAGGTGCAAAAGTATATAAATTACAGCAAAATTACCGTTCAACTAAGCAAATTTTAAATTTAGCAAACGAAGTTATTAAAGACAATAATTTACGCCGTAAAAAAACACTTTGGACTGAAAATTGCGACGGTTATAAACCCGTTTTTTATGCTGGTGAAGAAGAAATTAACGAAGCCGAATTCGTTGCTAAAAAAATTAAAAAAGCAATTTCGCAAGGCAAAAATGCTAGTGATTTTGCCGTTTTAATGAGAGTAAACGCTCTTTCACGTTCCTTTGAACAAGAATTTTTAAAATATGGTATTAGTTATAAGGTTTTTGGTGGCTTTAAATTCTTTGACCGTAAAGAAGTTAAAGACGTTTTAGCATACTTAAAAATCGTAGTTAATCCCTTTGATAATGAAGCAATTTTGCGTATAATAAACGTTCCTAGACGTGGTATAGGCGATAAAACTATAAATACAGTTTATCAATGCGCAGTAGAAAACGATTTGTCGATTTTCGATATGCTTTTAAATTATGAAGATTTACCGTTAAACGCTTCAACTAAAAACCGTTTAGGCGAGTTTAAAAAATTACTTTATAACTTTGTTATAAAAAGTGGCGAAATGAACTTCGTTGACTTTGTAAAATACGTTATTAACGAAAGTGGTATATTAACTCAATATCAAGAAGATACTGAAGAAAATTTAGATAAGCGTTTAAATATTAACGAATTAGTTAACTCTTGTGAAGAGTACGCTAAATTAAATGAAAACGCTAAACTTCAAGACTACCTTTCGTCAGTAACTTTAAGTTCTGATACAGACGACTTGTCTAGTGCTGATTTCGTTACGGTTGCTACTATTCACTCGGTAAAAGGTCTTGAATTTGACACAGTATTTATCGTAGGTTTAGACGAAACTATTTTACCTATTTCAAGGGCATGCGACAGCGTTGAAGAATTAGAAGAAGAACGCAGGCTTTTATACGTTGCAATTACAAGGGCTAAAAGTAGTTTATGCGTTACAAGGGCTAAAAGTAGGTTTTTATACGGCAATAGAAGTTTAACGGTTGAAAGTCGCTTTTTAAAGGGAGTAAAAGGTTATTTTATTGACGAAAGTCCGTTTAACGCATATTCTAAACCTTACCAAAGTAATTCGTACAAAAGACCGTCTTATAGCGATAGTGGATATTATCCCGACGTTGACGAAAGTTATTCTAGTTACGGCAAAATTAAAAGTTTTGCACCGACTTATAAAACCAATACTAAGCCGACAAGCGTAAATGTTAGTCAAAAATACGTTAAGGGAATGAAAGTTTCACACTTGAAGTTTGGCGTTGGCGTTATTATTGAAATTAAAGAAAGCACTAGTGGTCAAATTTTAGTTGTTGCGTTTAAAAACGTTGGAATTAAAACGTTGTCTTCGCAATTTGCTCCACTTACTATTATAAATTAAAGGTGAATTATGCAAAAAAGATTAAGGGAACTCGTTGATAAACTTAATAAATACGGTTACGAATATTACGTTTTAGATAACCCGACCGTTTCTGACGGAGAATACGATAAATTGTACGATGAATTAAGGCGATTAGAAGATGAAACGGGCATAATTTTAGAAGATTCGCCAACTAAACGAGTAGGGGGCGAGCCGATTAAAGGGTTTAATAAACACAAGCATATTAAAAGACTTTACAGTTTAGATAAAAGTTTAACTTACGATGAATTAGTCGCTTTTGAAAATAAAATCAAAAAGACTACGGCTACTCCGTTTACTTATACCGTTGAATATAAATACGACGGTTTAACTATATCGTTGACCTACGATAAAGGATTGTTTGTAAGGGCAACTACAAGGGGTAATGGAATTGAAGGGGAAGACGTTACAGCGCAAGTAAAAACGATAAAAAGTTTTCCTTTAAAAATCAATTATCAAGGACTTTTAGAAGTTCAAGGCGAAGCCGTTATTAAACTTTCAAACCTTAAAAAATATAATGAAACGGCTACTGAAACGCTTAAAAACGCAAGGAACGCAGTGGCTGGTGCAATAAGAAATTTAGACCCGAAGGAAACGGAAAAAAGAAAGTGCGAAATTCTTTTTTACAACGTAAATTATATTGAAGATAATATAATAAATTCTCAAGTTGAGTGCTTTGAATTCTTAAAAGAAAACGGGTTTAAAGTGTATAACTTTTTACGTCAAGCAAGCACTGTTGACGAAGTTAGAAAAATAATTAAAATCATAGATAACGAAAGGAAATTTATAGATTATTTAACTGATGGCGTAGTAATAAAAGTCAACGAATATCAAGTAAGGGAACTGCTTGGTTACACCGATAAATTTCCACGCTATGCGATGGCTTTTAAGTTTGAAGCCGAAGAAGTTACAACAACGCTTAAAAACGTAATTTGGCAAGTTGGTAGAACGGGTAAATTAACCCCGTTAGGAATTGTCGAGCCGGTTGAACTTGGTGGAGCAACGGTACAAAAAGCCACGCTAAATAACTATGGAGATATTCTTCGCAAAAGGGTAAAAATTAACGCTCGAGTTTTAATAAGAAGAAGCAATGAAGTTATTCCTGAAATTTTAGGCACAACTGAGTACACTAAAGACGATATTGACGTTGTTAAGCCCACGATATGTCCGTACTGTAACAGCACGCTTTATGAAGACGGCGCAAATATCTTTTGTCCAAATAAAAACTGTAGACCAAGGGTAATAGGTGAACTTGTAAACTTTGCAAGTAAAAACGGTATGAATATTGACGGGTTTTCTGAAATGACTGCCGGTATTTTATTTGACGTTTTCGGTGTTAATAAATTTTCAAAATTATACACGCTAAGTAGAGAAGAACTTTTAAAATTAGATGGTTTTAAAGATAAAAGACCTAGTCAGTTATCTGGTGGTATGAAACAAAGAGTTGCTTTAATTAGAAC
>JAZOUX010000045.1:0-2020 GCA_045658325.1 Christensenellaceae bacterium
CTCTTATATTTTAACATATAATATAGTGACAGTCAATACGTTTTTAAAAAATAAAGTTAGGCAAAATTTTTGTAACGTATATTGACTAATAGGTTAAAATATTTTATAATTAAAGTACAAAAGGGAGATAAATAATCGGAATCTAAAAAGGGGGTACGGACCAAAAGTTTAAGTAAGTTTTCTTAAAGTGTTGCAAAGTAACTAAAACCGATTAAGTAGAAGGAGATAGGCCAATGAACTAACGTAAATTAGCAAATAAACTAAAGGAGGTATTCTTAAGTGTATTTACTAAAAAAAGAGTTTGTTTACAACAAGGTGATTAAATTTTAAGTAAGGAGTAGGCCAATGAACTGTTTAGAAATAAACTAAAAGCGTAACGGGTCATAAAAGTGCAAAATAGTGCAAAGAGTATTTAATTAATGACAACCATCTACGCGATGCACAACTTAATACATATAGATTAAGCGACAACGTTAACCGTTGTCGCTTTTGTGTTACGCTACTTGTGGTGTTTGATTAATTTGATTTTCTTGTTCAATAAGTTTGTCTATTCGCTTCTTTTCCTTTTTTAAAGTTATAATATATAAAGCCAAAAGAATAATCGCTGAAGATATCCAGCCGATTGGCCAAATTAAGTACAAGAAGGTTAAGTGTGGTAATAAAGGATATACGAACCATACCCAAGGGAAACGAATTAAGCACATAAATATAAGCGTTACGAAAATAGGGAAGATTGGTTTACCCATACCACGAAGCGAAGAACTGAATATCTCGGCAATGCCGTGTATAAAGTAAAGTGGTGATACAATGCACATTTTTTGTTGCGCGTATGCGATAATGGCAGGGTTGTGCGACATAATTGAGCAAAGTGGATAAGAGAATAACGCCATTAGCGAGCCAATACTAGCACCCATAACGACTGCAATAAGTATGGCTTTTTTAACGGCTTCGTTTGCTCTTTTAACGTTTTTAGCAGCAATGTTTTGGCTGACGTAGGCTAATATACCTATTGACGGAGCCATTGCTATTTGATACATAAGGCCGTCGAATTGGTTTGCAATAGACATACCCGTCGTAGCGTAATCGCCAAGAGAGTTAACTGTTGCAGTAATGGAAACGTTAGCAAAAGAGTATAAAACACTTTGAAATCCTAACGGTATGCCTATATAAAGCATTTTACCAATTTCTTTAGGGTAAAAACGGAAGTGTTTAAATTTAAAATGCAGTTTATCGTGACCTTTTATTAATATTCTTAAACAAAGCAAACCAGAAATTAGCCAAGAAGAAATCGTGGCAATAGCAACGCCTTCAACGGTAAGTTTTAAAACTCCAACTATAAAAAGGTTTAACGCTATTTTTAAAAAACCGCAAGCAGTCATATAATACATAGGGCGTTTAGTATCGCCTACTGAACGTAACGCATTTGCCGAAAAACTATAAAGCAATAAAATAGGTTCGCCTAATAAGTAAAGTCTAAAATAGGTAACTGCTTCAGGAAGTAATTTTGGTGGGCAGTTAATCATTTTTAAAAGTGGTTCAGCAAAAATTACGCCTACTATTGCTAAAACCACGCCCATTATAAGACCTAAAAACATCGAACAGCCTACGGCACGGTCGGTTGATTCTTGGTCACCAGAACCAATGCACTTGGCTATTACGGCGTTCGCACCAGTTGGAATATATATAGCAATGGCAGTAACTACGGTAATTAAAGTACCGCAAGTACCAACTGCACCAACTGAAGTTTCGTTACCAAGCATACCTAGTACGGTCATGTCTATAATATTAACTAATGAAGAAAAAACGTTAGTTATCATTATAGGTATAAACATTGCTATAAGCCCTTTAGTTATTGAGCCTGACAACATATTTACACTATGTTTTTTCATATTACACCTTTAATGCTTTAAAGCAGTTTATGTTATAAGTTTAGTCTATTATAGCACCCAAAAACTTTATTTACAACTAAAATTTAAATAAATTTATTATTTTTTTTATTACCACATTTTATAATATATTG
>JAZOUX010000046.1:0-18704 GCA_045658325.1 Christensenellaceae bacterium
CAAATGTATAAACGGTAAAGCATTTCAGTCCAGCCGCACGCTTCAGTACCACCAGCACCAGCGTGAAGAGTCATTAAAGCGTTACAGTTATCGTATTTGCCCCTTAAAAGTGCTTGAAGCCTAATTGCTTCAATTTCTTCTTCAGCAGTTCTTAAATCTTGGTCGACTTCTTCTAAAAAAGTATCGTCGTTTTCTTCTTCAGCAAGTACAATAATTTCTTCAGCGTCGCTAATTGCCTTTTCGGCTTTATCGAAAACTTCTATTTTATTCCTTATTGCTTGCGCTTTTCGAGAATATTCAGTTGATTTTTGCAAATTAGTATAAACTTCTTCTTTTTCAAGTTCTTTTTCGTAAAAATTTAACTCTTCCCTTGCTTTTGATATATCAAGAGAATAACCTGCTTCTTTTAACGTTGCTTTTAAGTCTATAATTTTTTGTCTATAAATATCAGTCCTAATCATACTTAATTATTTTTTCCACAACAGTTTTTGTATTTTTGACCACTACCACAAGGGCAAAGGTCGTTTCTACCTACTTTTTTAACGGTACGCGTAACAGTGCCTTGCAGTCTTACGGCTTCACTACTCGCTTCACGTCTTATAGGAGTTGCCCTAATTTCACCCTTTAATAAAGTCCTTACCGTATCGTTTTGAATACTTTCAATCATTTCTTCAAACATATTAAGACCTTCTCTTTTAAAGGCGTTAATTGGGTTTTCGTGAGCGTAACCACGAAGTGATATACCACGTTTTAAAATAGTCATAGCGTCGATATGGTCTATCCACTTACTATCAACGTTCTTTAAGAAAATGAACCTTTCTACTTCGCTAAAGTCAATACCCATTTCGCCATAACGCTTAATTTTTTCTTCATAAATTTCAATAACTTTTGCAGTTATTCTATTTAAAAACTCGTTATAATCCCACTTTTCAAGCCTACTTTCAGTAACAAAATTAGTTTCTTTTGGTAAAAGTTTTTCTTCTAAAGCAGTATTTAACGCGTCTTTATCCCATTTAGAAGGCTCTTTTGAAATGTTAACTGCGCTTGCTATTACGCTAGCAACGATATCTGGAATTAAATTCAATACGTCTTGGTGAACGTTATCGCCTTTTAATACCTTCATCCTTTCGTCGTAAATAACTTGACGCTGAGTATTTAAAACGTCGTCGTATTCAATAATTTGCCTACGAATACCAAAGTTTTTACCTTCTATCATTCTTTGGGCATTTTCAATTTGGTGAGACATCATTTTTGACTGAATTGGCGTGTCTTCATCAACTTTAAAGGCTTCGTAAATTCTCATAAGCCTATCGCCACCAAAACGTTTAGCCAAATCGTCTTCTAACGAAATATAGAATACCGAAGTACCAGGGTCGCCTTGTCGGCCAGCCCTACCGCGCAACTGGTTGTCGATACGGCGTGATTCGTGCCTTTCAGTACCGATTATGTGTAACCCACCTACTGCCATAACTTCTGCCTTTTCTTTTTCAGTTTCAGCCGTGTGTTTAGCAAGTAATTGTTTATAAGTTGCCCTAACTTCTAAAACTTCTTCGGGTACGTTTTGAACGTAACTTGTTGCTAGTTCGATAACGTCGTCTGCAACGCCCCTATTTTTTAAATCTTGTTTAGCAAGATATTCTGGGTTACCACCAAGTAAAATATCAGTACCACGACCAGCCATATTAGTAGCAATCGTAACTGCACCTTTTTTACCTGCTTGCGCGATAATTTGCGCTTCCCTTTCGTGATTTTTAGCGTTTAATATGTTGTGTTTAATTCTATTTTTGATAAGATATTTAGAAATTTCTTCAGACTTTTCAACGGTAATAGTACCTACTAAAATAGGCTGTCCTTTAGCGTGAGTTTCAATAATATCTTCAATTATAGCACGCATTTTGCCCTTTTCAGTAGAATAGATAATGTCTGGCATATCTTTTCTTATCATAGGTAAATTAGTAGGAATTTCAAGTACGTCAAGACCGTAAATAGTCCTAAACTCTTCTTCTTCAGTTTTAGCCGTACCCGTCATACCCGAAAGTTTATCGTATAAACGGAAATAATTTTGGAACGTAATAGTTGCGTGAGTTTTATTTTCGTTCCTAACCGTTACGCCTTCTTTTGCTTCAATTGCTTGGTGAAGACCGTCTGAATACCTACGACCTATCATAAGACGGCCGGTAAATTCGTCAACGATAATAATTTCACCGTCTTGAACGACGTAATCGTTATCTCTTTTAAAAATATGATGAGCCTTTAAGGCTTGTTGAATATGGTGAGATAAGTCGGCGTTTTCAATATCGGCAAAATTTGCAATACCAAAAAATCTTTCAGCCTTTACAGCACCACTTTCGGTTAATTGAACGCTTTTATCTTTAATATCAATAGTAAAGTCAACGTCTTTAAAAAGTGTTTTTACAAACTTATTTGCTTGTATATACATTTCACTTGACTTTCCACCACGACCTGAAATAATAAGTGGAGTTCTTGCTTCGTCAATTAAAATCGAGTCAACTTCGTCGATAATAGCAAAAGAAAGTCCCCTTTGTACCATATCTTCAAGTTTAACTTTTAAATTATCTCTTAAATAGTCGAAGCCAAATTCGTTATTTGTACCGTATGTTATATCGCAAGCGTAAACTGCTCTTTTTTGGTCGTCGGTTAAATTATGAACGTTAACGCCAACCGTTAATCCTAAATATCTATAAACTTTACCCATCCACTCAGCGTCACGAGAAGCGAGATAGTCGTTTACCGTAACGACGTGAACGCCTTTACCTGTTAAAGCACTTAAATATACCGGAAGCGTTGCCATTAAAGTTTTACCTTCACCCGTTTTAAGTTCTGCAACCCTACCTTGAAATACGCATATACCACCCATTAGTTGCACTTTATAGTGGCGCATATTTAAAACTCGATAACTTGCTTCCCTTACGGTTGCGAAAGCATCTACTAAAATATCGTCTAACGTTTCACCTTTTGAAAGCCTTTCTTTCAAAAGGTTCGTTTGATTTTTAAGTTCTTCTTCCGTCATTGCTTCGTAGATTGGTGATTTTGCTAATATTTTATCGGCAAGTTTGCCAATATTACGCAAATTAACCCTTGTATCGTGATTGAGTATGTATTTAATAAGTCCCATATCATTCTCCTACAAAATAAATATACTTATTTATTTTACAACATTTTAGCCTTTTAGTAAACAATTTTTACACTTTTTAATTCCATAATTTGTTAATTTGTGCAATTTTTTTTATTTTTTACGACAATTTTTACTTAAAAACAAAAACCTACGCCGTTTTTTAGGTAAATTGCGTAGGTTAATTAATTAAATTTCTTTTTCATATTCCCTTTGTACCGAAGCAATAGTTAAAACGAATACCTTTTCAACGCCTTTTTTTAAAAGCAACTCACTTATCATATTGCAAGTAGTACCCGTCGTTAAAACGTCGTCGACAAGTAGTACGTTTTTGTATTTTAATAATTGCTTGTTTACTTTAAACGCACCTTTTAAATTTTTACTACGCTCGTTTACGTCTAACGTTGCTTGACGCTCGGTATCTTTGACCTTAATTACAATATCTTCACTATACGGCAAGTTTAATTCTTTTGATAACTTTTGGGCTAAAACTTGCGCTTGGTTATATCCCCTTTCTTTTACGGCTTGTGTAGTCATTGGTACGCCGACTACAACTTCGCAAGACATAAACCTACTATAATACAACTCTTTTAAATCGTCAATAAAAATATCTAACAAATAAGTCTTATCAAAATATTTTATATCTTTAATTATCTTTTTGATTTTGCCTTTATATTCGTATAAACTGCGTGCTTCGGTAAATGCTAAGTTTTTATCTATACACGAGTCGCAATACTCGACTTGATACGCTGTTTTTCTACCACAATGATTACACTTATTTTCATCAATTTTATAAATTTCAGTTTTACACTCGTCACAAAAATATTTTTTATTAAAAATCTCCCTATCACAACAGTTGCAAGTATAGTTTAAAGGAAAAATATTTTCTTTAACAATTTTAACTAAAAAATCTTTAACTTTCGTGAACACCTAAATAGTCCTATCTACGATTACGCTTTGACCACAAAACACATAATCGACGTAATTTATTTTTTTAAAAATTTCTATTTGCAAATTAAACTTTTCACAAATACTTTCAACGGTATCGAATAATTCTACTTGATATATTTTTTCGTAACACCGTATATACAAGATTTTACCACTAACGTCTTCATTTTTCAACATATTTTCTACAAAAATTACCCTTTCAGTCGTAGAAAATTTTTTGGCTATATCAACTAAGGTCTCGTTTTCTAAAACATAGTAAAATCCACTTTTATTTATATTGATAACGCTTTGTAACTTTTCCATACTTTAATATATTTGATTTGCGTTAAAACTATTCTACATTTACCTTTTTATTAATAAACTATATTAAACGAGGTGCTATTATTAAAAAACTTGCTAAAACGATGTTTATCGTTACTTTATTTTCTTGCATTGAACGATTTTTAGGTTTTGTTTATAGAATTTTTCTTTCTCGTACCCTTACTAGTCAAGGTATGGGGATTTATCAAATTACCCTTTCCGTCGTAGGATTACTTATGACCTTAACGGCTTCGGGTATACCCATAACCGTTTCACGCTTAATGGTTAAATATAAAGCCGAAAGGCATACTGAAAGCCGATTTACAACGGTGTCTTCGGGCTTATTTTTATCTCTTATAATATCATTACCTATCGTAATTTTTTTGCTTATTTTTCCTAACTTTTTAAACTTTGTTTTTACCGACAAATTGTGTTCTAAAGTATTAAGCATAATTTTACCCGGTATAGTAATAACTTCACTATACGCCGTTATTCGCGGTTATTTTTGGGGTGAAAAAAAGTTTTTAACCTACTCAATTATCGAACTTTTAGAAGAAGTTGTTATGCTGGTTATAGGTATAATTTTAATATCTAACGCCGTAGATATTTACGACGGTGTTGTTAAGGCTGGCTACGCAGTTTTATTTTCTTACGTTTTTTCTTTCGTAACTGCTACCATTTTATATTTTATAAACGGTGGCAGACTTCAAAGCCCTTTTAAAGAATTAAAACCTTTATTTAGTTCGTCGTCGTCAATAACCGTTATGCGAACGACCACATCGCTAATAAATACGTTAATTGCAATTATCTTACCTATGCAACTTGTTTTAAGTGGTATTTCTTCGCAAGAAGCGTTATCTCGTTTTGGTGAATTATCTGGTATGAGTATACCTTTAATTTCAATACCGTCAACCGTAATTGGCTCGATTGCGCTAGTTTTAGTACCCGAATTATCTGACAATTTTTACCGTCATAACGACGTTACACTAAAAAACAATATTGAAAAAGCAATAAAATGCTCGGTATTTATCGCTTGCTTAATTATACCGTCTTTTATAGCCTTAGGTAAAGATTTGGGCGTTTTATTATTTTCTAACGAAAGTGCAGGAATTTACGTTTCACGCGCGTGTATTATAATGTTCCCTATGAGCATAACACTTATTACGACTAGTATGTTAAATAGTTTAAACTTAGAAAAAAAGACGTTATTTTACTATTTGATAGGCGCAAGCGTATTACTTTGTTGTATTTACTTTTTACCTAAATATATAGGCGTTTATTCACTAATTTTAGGGCTTTTGTTAAGTTATATTATAACGTCGGTTTTTAACTTGCTTTTGCTTAAAAAAACTTGCAAAAAAACGCCAAAAATATTAGCGTTTTTAATTGCAAGTTTAGTATTTATCCTTCCTTCAACCTTGCTTTGCTATTTACTTCACGGCGTTTTAGCACGCTTTTTACCTAACATCGTTAACGTCATATTATGTGCGATAGTAACTACACTTTTTACCTATCTTTTTTACAAAATATTCGACTTAATAGATATTAAAGAGTTTATAAAATAATTTTTAGTTTTTTAAGTACCGGTATAGTTATAATTATAAGAATAAAATTAAAAATACTTACTAATATTTGCATTTTAAAAATTAATCTATAACAAACGTAGGCAATATAACTAACGTCACTATTAAAAAACTCGTTTACATAATTAAGTACGGCAGTTGAAAAGCCCATTGCTTTATTATAAAAATAAAAGCCCGTAGAATTAATTAAAATTGTACATAAAAATAACGAACAAACGCAAACAAGCACCGATTTTAATAAAATTTTATCGCTACCTTTTATAAAAATTAACCCAGAACATAAGGCTAATACTCCCGTAGAAAGCCCTACCCACGGCATATACGTTAACCCTGCCGAATTAATTATATACCCTATAAAATCAGCCAAAACGCATGAGAAAAATCCACTTAAAGGACCTGTTATAATACCCGTTAACGCAGAAATTAAAATGGTAAACGAAAACTGCACGTCTAACATTTTAAACTCAAAAAACGAGTTAAAAACTACGTTTATTGCTGTAAACAGTCCTAAAAATGCAACCTTTTGAGCGTGCGACTTGTCTTTTAAAAAATTTGAAAAAACAAGGCTTTTAAAATTAATTTTTGACATAAGAAAAACCCCCTGCATACAGAAGGTCCGTTAAAAAATGGTATATCCATAACAGCAACGGACGCGCCCTCAAACCGCAACAATATGTTTTCGTTCATAGACAACATCCCATTCTATGACACTTAACGCTATCGGGCTACTCTGCTTTTTTAATATAATAGCATATTTTACTTTATTTGAAAAGCAAAATAGTATATTTTTTGATATTTTTAACAATAATCAAAATATGGTACTTATATTCGTTAGGTCTACTATTATATATCTTGCTTGCTTACTTATAATAAGGCTTATGGGTAAACGTCAAATTGGTGAAATGCAACCTTTTGAGTTTGTGGTAACGCTAATTATTGCTGAATTAGCGTGTATTCCTATGAGCGACGTGTCAATACCCCTTCTTTACGGCGTATCGGCTATTATTGCCGTTTTTATTATACATCAAATTATGGCGTTACTATCAGCGTACAAGCCTATATTTAAGACGATGCTATCAGGTAAACCTAGCGTTGTTATTAATAAAGACGGAATTGACTTTAAAGAATTGCAAAAAAACAACTTAGACGTTGACGACTTAATCGAGTCGTTACGAGGTTTAGGTTATTTTTCATTAGATAGCGTCGTTTACGCCATATACGAGTCTAACGGCAATTTATCAGCCGTCGAAAACCCTAACAAGCAAAATTCTTCGTCGTTGCCTATTTTAATTTTTAAAGACGGTAAAATTAACGAGCAAAACGTAAAATTAGCCGATATTCAACAGCAAGATTTTGACGAAATTTTTAAAACTTGCAATGTAAAAAATACTAAAAAAGTAAAAGTCGTAACCATTGACGGCGACGGCAATTTTTACCTTCAAGAAAATGGCAAAAAGTATATTACGGGCAAATATAAATTAATTAAGGGGGCAAAATGGTAAAATCAATTATTTCAACTATAATAGCAATAATATTTTTAATATCGTTATCGTTAATCGAGCGTAGCGTTATAAATAAAACTTTTTATGAATTAAAAGAAAGTTTAAGCGTTATTTACGTTAAAACCGAAGAACAAACTGCAACCAAAAACGATATTTTAGCATATCAAAAATTTTGGATACAAAAAAAAGAGTATTTGCATATTTTTATACCCCACAACGAAATTAAAGAAATTGAACTTTGGATAGGCGAAAGCACCACTTTAATAGAAAACAAAAAATTTGAAGATGCTTTAAGTAAACTTGACGTAGTTATGGAATTAATTGAACAAATACCTAAAACTTTTGCCGTTAGAATTGAAAATATTCTTTAAACAAAAAGACGCATTTTAACTGATAAAATGCGTCTTTTTTATCGTTTATTAAATTATAATACAAGACCGTTATATAAAGCCTTTATAGCCTTTTCAAAATCGTTATTTGAAACGCCTACAATAATATCAAATTCTTTAATGCCTTGTGAAATCGTCTTGATATTTATACCGTTTTTACCAAATATTGAGAAAATTGTACCCGAAATACCAGGCTTAAATACCATATTACTACCAACCACGGCAACTAACGACAAGTCATTATCAACTTCAACTGATAATACGCCGTCAATAGTTTTAATATCGCTAATTAAGTCGTATGTGATTTTTTCAGTACCCTTACCGTTTACTACGATAGTAAACGAGTCTACTGCCGTTGGGATATGTTCAACGTCTATATCGTATTTATCAAAAACGTTTAAAACTTCCCTAACGATAGGCAATTTATTGCGTGACATTTTTTTAACGATTGTAAACGCCCTAAAATTCTTTTTGCCCGAAATACCCGAAATGAAACAGTCTGGATTGTCTTGTACTTCCCTACAAATTATCGTTCCTTCGTCTTGTGGACGGTTAGTGTTTAATATGTAAATTGGTATATTATCTTCCCTTATAGGATATACCGTTTCTTCGTGAAGAACGCTTGCACCCATGTATGAAAGTTCCCTAAGTTCATCGTATGAAATTTCTTTAATTTTTTTAGGGTTTTCAACTATTCTTGGGTCAGCCATTAAAATACCACTAACGTCAGTCCAGTTTTCGTATTTTTCGGCTTTAACACCCATTGCCATAATAGAACCCGTAATATCTGAGCCACCCCTTGAGAATAAGTGAATTTCACCCGTTGGGTACACGCTGTAAAAACCTGGAACTACAATGGTTTTATATTCGGTAAACTTTTCTAAAATTGCTTGCTTAGTTTTTTGCTTATCGAGTTTACCGTTAAAATTAGTGAAAATAATTTCAGTAGAATCAACAAATACGAAGCCTAAATATTTAGCCATAAGTTTTGCGCATAAATATTCACCACGAGATACGATGTAATCTTCGCCAATACCTTTGTTGATATTTTCTATTAAAATTTCCTTTTCTTTATTAAAATCAAAAGTTAAATTTAAGTCGTTTGCAATTTCAATATATCTATCGAAAATTTGATTTAAAATGTTAGTATAATCAATGTGATATTTTACATGCGAAGATAAAAGGTATAACATATCGGTAATTTTAGTATCTCCACTATGCCTTTTACCAGGCGCAGATACTACCACTATTTTCCTTTTATTATCACTTTCAACAATATTTTTTACTTTTGCAAATTGAACGGCGTTCGCAACTGAACTGCCACCAAATTTAGTTACCGTTATCATAATTAAGTCCTTTATATTTAAATTTTGTCACTGCTAATTAATTTTTTTGCAATTTGAACGGCGTTTGCCGCAGCACCCTTTCTAATATTGTCACTAACACAGTAAAAGATAATACCGTTTTCACAAGACAAGTCTTTTCTAATACGACCAACGTAAACTTTATCGTTATCGTTAGCAACGGTTGCAACCGGGTAAATATTGTTTTTAGGGTCGTCTAATACCACAATACCTTCTTGACCTTTAAAAGCATCTCTAATTTCTTCTAAAGTAAACGGTTTTTCAAGTTCAACCATAATTGATACTGCGTGCGAATTTAAAACGGGCACTCTTACACAAGTTGCCGATACTGGTAAGTTAGGAAGATGTAAAATCTTTCTTGTTTCGTTTACCATTTTAATTTCTTCTTTAGTGTAGCCGTTATCTAAAAACGAGTCGATATGTGGAATACAAGTTTTTGAAATGTTATATGGGTAAAATTCTGGTTCTTCACCGTTTAACGTTCTAACTAAGTCGTTTTTACCCTTTTGACCACTACCTGAAACTGCTTGATAAGTCGTATATACTACCCTTTTAAGACCAAAATGCTCTTTTAAAGGTTTAAGTGGTAACACCGATTGAATCGTACTGCAGTTAGGGTTTGCAATAATATTTCTAACCTTGCCAAAATCGTCAATATTAATTTCAGGAACGATTAAGGCACAGTCTTCAACCATACGCCAAGCGCTTGAATTGTCAATTACTATTGCTCCACTTTTTTCTGCTTCGGGAGCCCATTTAGTGCTAATTTCTCCACCAGCCGAGAAAAGTGCTATTTCAATACCTTCAAAACAACCTTCTTTTAATTCTTTAACGGTATATTTTTTACCGTCGTATTCAATTTCCTTACCAGCACTTTTTGCAGAAGCGAATAAAGTAAGGTTACTTATTGGAAAGTTATATTCTTTTAGAACTTTTAAAAACGTAGAGCCTACTAAACCTGTAGCGCCTACTACTGCAACGTTGTATTTTTTCATAATAATCTACTGTCTCCTTAACTAAAATATTCTTGCAACGAATTTATATTTATTTACGTCGTCCATTTTATCAATAATTTTACCTTGTATACCATCAAAAACGTAATATTTACTGTCGGCAAACCTATTAACAACCTTAAAGTTATTGTCGTTGCTAAAATAATACGGTAAAACTTTATTGTTTATTCTTATTATATCGCTAACCATAGCCGTAGCCGTAGGGAATCTGCCTGCACCTTTGCCGTAAAAACCTAACGTGCCGTTAGTATCACCGTCGTAATAAACGCCGTTATATTCGTAATTTACCCTTGTTAAAGGATTATCACTTGTTAAAAGCACCGGTTCAACCGATACCCTAACCGTATCACCGTCAAGTTTACTTTCGGCAACGAATTTAAGGGTATATCCTAACTGTTTAACGTCTTTTAAAATACCGTCGGTTACGTTAGATACGCCGTAGTGATAAATTTCGCTATAAGGAACGTACCCACCGTAAGCAATGCTAGATAAAATACAAATTTTTCTAGTCATATCAAGACCTTCTAAGTCTGCCGTAGCATTAAGTTCGGCAAACCCTAATTCTTGTGCAATTTTTAAAGCGTCTTGCATAGAAAGGTTATCTTGTTCCATACGCGTTAAAATATAATTGGTAGTTCCGTTTATAATGCCGTAAATTCTATCAACCTTATTTGCCTTTACGCTGTCAATTAACGAGCAAATTATAGGTATTCCACCACCCACCGACGCTTCGCAAAGAAAATATACACCCTTTTCTTTGGCTAAAGAATAAAATTCTTCCATATGCAAACTTACTACTTCTTTATTTGACGTTACTACGCTTTTGCCGTTTTTTAACGCCTTAATTATGCACTCGTAAGGAAATTTATCTCCACCCATTGCTTCAACTACTACGTCGATATCTGGGCTAGCGCAAACTTCGTCAATCGTTTGAGCAAATCTTTCTTTAAGTACGTCTTTTTTTGTTGGTAAATCAAAAACCTTTAAAACTTTTAAACCGAACTTACCGTTTAAGTCGTCGATAAGTTTTAAAACGCCACCACCGATTACACCACAACCAAGTATTCCTATGTTCATAATGTCTCCTATTATTCAAACGCTATAAGCGTTACGTCCTTTACTTTTTGTATGCTTTTTAAATTAGATATTAATTCGTATATCGTTACGCTTAAGTCAATCGCGTCTAACGTAATAGATATAAAAGCAATATTTCGTATCGGCATTTCTTGAGTAATTGTTAAAATATTACCTTGATAAAAGGCTATTAAGTTAAGCACGTTTGATAAAACGCCCTTTTGATTTTCAGTTTTTAAAGTAATAATTGCTTTTTTACCCTTATCGCTTCTAAACTCAAAAACCTTGTCTTTGTATTTATAAAAGGTTGAACGGCTAATGTCAAGTTCTCTACATACGTCGCTAACGCTTTTATTTTCGTCGTTTACCATTTCGACAGCCCTTATAACTTTTAAGAAAAAACTAGGTAAAACGTCTTTTTTAACTATTAAAAAATCGCTTTGTTTCATTCTATTTTTACCCCGTCACTAACTGAAAGTTTTACAACTTCCCAATTAACGCCTTTTATTTTTTTAGGCATTATCTTTTCAAGACCTTCTTTTAAGCCTATTGCTAAAATTGTTGGACCTGCACCACTAATCGCTACCGCATAGCCGTTTTCTTCGGCTATCGTTTTAACCGTTTCACCACCCGTAATTAACGAGTATCGGTAAGGTTGATGCAACCTATCGTTAAAGACTTCTTTTATAATATCTAAGTTAGGCGTTTCAAAGCCGTAAAATGCTATCGCCGTGCGTGATATATTGTGAATAGCGTCTTGCCTTGATATTTGTTTAGGAAGCACTGCCCTTGCCTTTTTCGTTGAAAGTTCAAAGTTAGGAATTAACGCGTAAATAACGAGAGAGTCGTTTATTTTTGAAGAAATGGTAATAATCTCGCCGTTTTCTTTAGTAACCGAAATAGAATATCCACCTTTAAAGCAAGGAACTACGTTGTCTGGGTGACCTTCAATCATTGTTATGATTTTACAAATTTCGTCACTGCTTAAAATATTTTTAAGCATATAGTTTGCACCAAGTACGCCTGCTACTATACAAGTTGCACTACTGCCTAAACCCCTTGCTGACGGCACTTCACAATCAATCATACTTATTTTACACGGAATGTAATTTTTTTTCAACAATTCAAACGTCTTTTTATAAGAAAATAATACTAAATTGTTAAAAATATCGTTGTTTGCAAAGCCTTCGAGCATATCTTCGTCACTACTTTCAAAAGAAAAAGTGTTATATAGCGATAAAGCAAGTCCCATACAGTCGAAGCCACAACCTAAGTTAGCCGTTGAACAAGGTACTTTTATAGTAACTTTTCTATGATTTTTGTATTCAACTAACTTTTTAATTTCTTCTCTACTCATTACCACTTTACTCTTGTCGCTTTCCATTAACTTTTTAATTCCATTAGGAATTTGAACGTTTGTTTTTAGCGCAATGTCGTTAGCCAATTCAAACTCGCCCTTATTACAGTCTATACCAAGCGCCAAAGCAATAGTCGAAGCAAATTTGTACGGACTTGCTGTTGAAACGATTAAAGTTTTTAAACCGTTATCACTCGTTTTTTCGTACGAATTATATGCAACTGCAGTGTGTGGGTCAATTAAATATGAGTATTCGTTAAACACTTTATTTATCGTTTTAAGCGTTTCTTCTTCAGTTGAATAACTTGCAGTAAACTCGCCTAAATTAGCCCTTTCTCTTTCAGTTAAACGGTATACTCCGTCTTCTTTTAAAGAATTCATATATTCTTTAACCTTATTAAAGTCTTTACCTACGACGTAATATAAAAGCCTTTCTAAGTTAGACGAAATTAATATATCCATTGCCGGCGAATTAGATTTATAAAACTTTCTGTTTTTATCATAAACGCCTTCGTTAAAGAATTTTGTTAAAACGTTGTTTACGTTTGAAGCACAAGTGAACCTTTTAATTGGAACGCCTATCATTTTAGCAAGATAGCCAGCAAAAATATCACCAAAGTTACCAGTAGGCACGCTTACGTTAAAACTTTCACCCATTTTTAAATAACCGTTTTTAACGCTATTAGTGTAAGCGTAAACGTAATAAATTACTTGTGGAATAAGTCTACCAATATTAATCGAGTTTGCCGAAGAAAGCATTACGCCGTTATCTTTAGGGTATTTAGCAAAAACTTCTTTAACGAAAGTTTGGCAATCGTCAAAATTGCCCTTTACTGCAATAGCCTTAGTCTTTTCGTTAGTGTAATAAAGCATTTGCCTTTCTTGAATTTCACTAACGCCGTTGTCTGGATACAATACGACTGTATCAAAAATAGGGTTTTGTATAAAACTAGAAAGTGCTGCACCGCCCGTATCTCCACTAGTTGCAACTAAAATTAAAGACTTATCGTTTACGTTGTTTTTCTTTTTAGAAATATCTATTAAGAAAGGCAACATAGTAAGAGCCATATCTTTAAAAGCAAGCGTTGGACCGTGAAAAAGTTCTAAAAACGAAACTTTGCCAAAATCTTTAACCTTGCAAAAATCTTCGTTAAAATTTTGCTTATTATAAGAAAGCGAAATTGCTAAGTTAATTTCGTTATCGGTAAAATCGTCAAGAAAAATTCTTAAAACGTCAAAAGCAATTTCATTATAAGTTTTTGAAAGGTACTTTTCGTCAATATTTAATTTTGAAATTTTAGTAGGAATAAAAAGCCCACCGTCACTTGCAAGGCCTTTTAAAATGGCTTTACTAGCAGATAAATATTCGCCACCACGAGTTGAAACGTACATAATTTTTACCTTCCTTTTTTAATACTATTATAATAGTATAATTACTAAAAAAAGACAAGTGTTTGCACGCAAAAAACAAAAATTCTTTTTTGCGTATACAAAAAGGGGAAGTTTGTGCTTATAGCACATACTCCCCTTTAAATTTGTCTTTAAATAATTACGTTTTTAGTTTAGTCTAATTCAAAATCTCCCGTATAAAGACTGTAATAATGTCCTTTTTGTTCAAGTAATTCTTGGTGCGTACCACGTTCAATAATTCTACCTTTTTCTAGTACGATAATCACGTCGGCATCCCTAACGGTTGATAGTCTATGCGCGATAATAAATACCGTTCTACCTTCCATTAGTTTATTAGTGCCACGTTGCACCAAAAGTTCCGTTCTAGTATCAATTGACGACGTTGCTTCGTCTAAAATCATAACCGGCGCACCCGATACAGCCGCCCTAGCTATTGATAATAATTGCCTTTGACCTTGCGATAAATTAGTACCGTCGTTTAAAAGCATAGTTTCATAGCCGTGCGGTAATCTTGTAATAAAATCGTGCGCATTTGCTAATTTTGCCGCTTCGATACACTCATCGTCAGTAGCGTCAAGCCTACCGTACCTAATATTCTCCATAACCGTTCCGGTAAATAGACAAGTATCTTGTAATACTATACCAAGCGAACGCCTTAAATCACTCTTTTTGATTTTATTAATGTTAATCCCGTCGTACCTAATTTTACCGTCGGCAATATCGTAAAACCTATTTAAAAGGTTGGTAATAGTCGTTTTACCAGCACCCGTAGAACCTACAAAGGCTATTTTTTGACCAGGTTTTGCCGTCAAGTTTATATCGTGAAGAACTATATTATCTTCACGATAACCAAAGTCAACGTCGGCTAAAGTTATTTCTCCCGTTAAACGAGTGTAAGTTATCGTACCGTCTTTATGTGGGTGTTTCCAAGCCCAAATTCCCGTTCTAACGTCGCTTTCAGTAATACTGCCGTCAGCATTTT
The DNA here is from genome assembly GCA_045658325.1 of Christensenellaceae bacterium. GTDB lineage: Bacteria > Bacillota > Clostridia > Christensenellales > Borkfalkiaceae > HGM11412. The sequence goes on from JAZOUX010000046.1 coordinate 15,056, forward strand.
CTTTAGCAAATACTAACGAAACGTAGCCTTGGTCGGCTTCAGGTTCTTCGTCAAGTAAATCAAATATTCTACTTGCACCAGCCATTGCCATTACTACCGAGTTAATTTGGTTAGAAACTTGCCCCGTCGTGTTAGCAAAACGCCTTGCCATACCTAAGAAAGATACTACCGTTGCAATTTGTAAAATTTCAATCAAACTACCCGACTCGAATAGCGATTTAAAACCTACGTTAATACCTTGACCGTTAGTGCCTATAATTATTGCACCACCTATAAACGCTATTACAACGTACATTATGTTGCCTATGTTATGAATAATAGGCATAAGCATATTTGAAAAGGCGTGCGCACTGTTTGAAACTTTATATAAATCTTCGTTAATAGCGTCGAATTTAGTTATCGCTTCTTGTTCGTGGCAAAATACTTTTACTACTTTTTGACCGTTAATCATTTCTTCAACGTAGCCTTCCATTTTACCAACTGCTTTTTGTTGAGCCATAAAGTATTTAGCACTGTTTCCACCAATTACTTTTGTTACGAACAATATTACTATTAAACCAAGTACAACTGCAAGCCATAACGTTACGCTAATATATATCATAACGAAAGTTAAAACTATAAGCGTAATCATTGTTGAACAAAGTTGCGGTATACTTTGTGATACGAGTTGTCTTAACGAGTCGATATCGTTAGTATAAACACTCATTATATCGCCTCTCGCATTGCCATCAAAATATTTAATAGGCAATTTTTCCATTTTATCAAACATTTTATTACGCAAATCACGCAAAAACTTTTGCGTTAATATTGCGCCCGCTTGGTTAAATAATATAGTTGAAACGACGTTGATAATATAAATACAACCTAAAACGACTAGCGTTTTTATAATAATTGATAACGATTGCTCTGCCGTTATTAAATTTCTAATTAAAAAATCATCTAAAGCCGTATAAATAGTATTTAAAAATAAACCGCCAACCGAGCCTGCTATTGAACTTATAAGCAAGCCTATTGCAACTATTAATAACAACACTTTATAATCTTTAAAAAGAATAGTTAAAAGCCTTTTTAACGTGCCTTTTTTAGCCTTTCCGCCTTTGAAGTTCGCCCCACTCTTTCCACCACCGAATCTAGCCATTATTCTGCACCCCCTTCTTGCTCTGTTTTAGTTTGCGAATAATAAACTTCACGGTAAATTTCGTTACTTTTTATAAGTTCGCTATGACTACCAAATCCGTTAATTTTACCACCGTCTAAAACGATAATACTATCAGCGTCTTCAACCGAACTTATCCTTTGGGCAACTATAATTTTAGTAATGTTAGGAATATCTTCTTTAAACGCTTTTCTAAGAAGCGCGTCAGTCTTCATATCAACAGCGCTCGTCGAGTCGTCTAAAATTAAAACTTTAGGATTTTTTAATAGCGCCCTTGCAATACAAAGCCTTTGCTTTTGACCACCCGAAACGTTAGTACCACCTTGTTCAATGTGTGTTTCGTAACCTTCTGGGAATTGCATAATAAAATCGTGCGCTTGCGCTATTTTGCACGCTTTTTCAATTTCTTCAATAGTAGCGTCTTTATTGCCCCAACGCATATTTTCAATAATACTACCCGAAAATAATACGTTCTTTTGTAAAACTACGGCTACGTTATCCCTTAAAACGCTCATATCGTAATCTTTAACGTCTACTCCACCAACTAAAAGTTTACCTTTTGTAACGTCGTAAAGCCTTGATATTAAGTTAACTAGAGTTGTCTTTGAAGAACCCGTACCACCTATTACGCCAATAGTTTGACCCGATTTAATTTCTAGGTTGACGTTTTCTAAAACGAATTTTTCAGCGTCTTTAGAATACATAAAACTTACGCCGTCAAAAACAACGTCGCCGTTTTCAACTACCATAACAGGATTTTCTTTATTTTTTAAGTGGCTTTCTTCATCTAACACTTCAACGATACGTCTTGCCGATTCAGAAGAAATAGTAATCATAACGAAAATCATTGAAAGCATTTGTAAACTCATTAATATTTGAAGCGAATACGTTAATAAACTAGTTAACCCAAAAACGCTTAAATTTTGTTCGCCCCTTAATATAATTTGCGAGCCAAAAAAGGCTATTGCGAGTAATGAAATATTCAAGCAAAACTGCATTATAGGTGAGTTAAACGCTAAAATACGCTCTGCTTTTGTAAAATCTTTACAAAGTTCGTTAGATACGCTTGAGAATTTTTTACTTTCATAATCTTCCCTAACGTACGCCTTTACAACCCTTATACCATTAATATTTTCTTGCACTGACGCATTTAAATTATCGTATTTTTTAAATACCTTTTTAAATATAGGCATTGCAAGTTTAAATAAAATGAAAATACCAAATCCTAAAATTGGAATAGTTACGCAAAAGATAGCAGGTAAAGTTGGGCTTACTAAGAAACTCATTGTTACCGAAAAAATGAACATTAAAGGGCTTCTTATAGCCGTTCTAATTATCATCATAAACGCCATTTGAACGTTAGTAACGTCTGTGGTTAACCTTGTAACTAAACTTGACGAACTAAATTTGTCAATATTTGAAAACGAAAAACTTTGAATATTCTTATACATATCGCCACGAAGGTTTTTTGCAAAACCAGTCGACGCTTTTGCACAAAATTTACCGCCAAGCATACCTGCAAATAACGAAACGACTGCACAAGCAACCATTAGTGAACCAAACAAAACCATACCGTCTGCGTCTTTGCTTTGAAGCGCACCACCAAACCAATTTATTAGTAACGGAATAGTAACTTCCATTGCAACTTCTAATATCATAAGCATTGGCGTTAATATAGTTGCACTTTTATATTCCCTTAAACATTTTGCTAATTTTTTAATCATTTTACACCTTTTCAACTACTGCTTGTAATTTTTTTATTATCGTGAAAAAAACTTCAATTTCTTGCTCGGTAAGAGCGTTTTTTAAGTCGTTATCAGTATTTTCAAAACTTTTTTTAATAAAGTTATGTACTTCTAACCCTTTTATTGTTAAAGATATTTTTTTAAGCCTATTATCAAATTCAACGCTTTCACGCACGATAAGTCCACCCTTTTCCATACGGTTCAATGCCGAAGTTACAGTTGAGCGCCTAATTTTAAAAGTCTTTTCAATATCTTTTTGAAAAATATTTTTATCTTGATTATCACTTAAATACTTTATTATATAACCTTGCGAGCCTAAAATTGCGCCAACTTCGTTCAATACGTCGTGATTAAACGTTTTACGCCTAATAAGATTAGATAATATTTTTACTTCGTGAGTGATTGATTTTTTCTCCATTAATCCCACCTTAAAAATAAAAATTGTTAGAACTCTAACATTTTATCATATAGTAAAAATAGTGTCAATTAAATATACTATATAATATATAATTTTATTTAATTTATTTGCACGTTTTTTGACGTTTTATACTAAAAATATAATTTTATTATAAAAACAAAAAAACACGATTTTATCGTGTTTTTTTAAAATGAAATGCGGCAACTCCCTATCCTCCCAGGCCGTGTCCAGCCAAGTACTTTCAGCACGATTGAGCTTAACTTCTGTGTTCGGAATGGATACAGGTGGGTCCTCAACGTCATCGTCACCGCAATGGTTATATAACTGTTT
>JAZOUX010000047.1:0-9499 GCA_045658325.1 Christensenellaceae bacterium
CAACTCCTTGGCTCACAGAACGACATGGCTACGATCCGACTTAGTATTTGAGAGCGACTGAAACGTCGCTCTCAAATTGTTTTATGGGAGTTTTATGAAGGCAAAATCTAACGAAAGTATTTTTGAATTTTTAAAACCCTATGCCGAAGGTTTAGGTTTAGAAATTGTTGAAGTCGAGTTTAAGGTTAGCAAAAATCCTACGCTCACCGTTTATATTGATAAAGAAGGTGGCGTTGACTTAGATACTTGCGAACTTTTTCACAACGCAATTAACGCACCGCTTGACGAGTTTGACCCGTACCCACAAGCGTATACGTTAAACGTATCAAGCCCTGGTGTTGATAGACCTTTTAAAACGGATAGAGATTTTGAAAAGAATATAGGCAAAATGGTTGAAATAAAATTGTTTGCTCCGTTGAACGGCAAAAAGTTTTACGAAGCCAAACTTGTAGGTTACGACGGTAACAACGTAACGATTGAAGTATTAGGTTCTTCTTTAAAAATTGAACTTAACAAAATAGCAAAAATAAATCAAGCAATAATTTTTGATTAAAAATTACATTATTAAGGAGATAAAATGATTAACAAAGACTTTTTTATGGCTTTAGACGAACTTGCTGGCAAAGGTATGGATAAGCAAGGTTTATTAGACACGTTAGAATCGGCGCTTGCGTCGGCTTACAAAAAATTAGGTGGTGACGCTTGTGATTGTAAGGTAAAAATTCAAGAAGAAAAGTGTTCAATTAAATTCTATACGGTAAAAACAATCGTTGAAGAAGTAGTTGACCCTAATAAAGAAATTTCTCTTGAAGACGCTAAAACAGTTAAAAAATCATACAAATTGGGCGATATTTGTGAAAAAGAATTTATTCCTAAAGATTTTTCTAGAATTGCAGCGCAAACGGCTAAACAAGTAGTTTTACAAAAAGTTAGAGAAGCCGAAAGAACTAATTCAATTTTAGAATTTGAAGAAAAAGAAAATGAAATTCAAGCCGCAATAGTTAGAAAACTTGAAAACGGTAACGTTTACGTTGAACTTGCAAACGGACAACTTGAAGGCGTTATGCTTCCTCAAGACCAAGTTCCAGGCGAAAATTACGCGCTTAACGATAAAATTATCGTATATGTAAAAAGGGTTAGAACTATAGGCAAAAACACTCAAATTATCGTATCTCGTACTTCGCCAAATCTCGTAAAAAGGTTCTTTGAAAACGAAGTACCTGAAATCAAACAAGGTACGGTAGTTATTAAATCAGTTTCTCGTGAACCAGGTCAAAGAAGCAAAGTTGCAATTTATAGCGAAGATAAGCAAGTTGACGCAGTTGGGGCATGTGTAGGTAACAAGGGTATGAGAGTTCGTGCCGTTACCGAACAATTAGGTGGAGAAAAAATTGATATTATCGAGTGGAGTGAAGACCCACTTGAATTTATCGCTAAGGCGTTAGCACCAGCAAAAGTTTTAAGCGTTACTATGATAGACGATAAGTCTGCAAGGGTAATCGTTCCAGACGATAAACTTTCGCTCGCTATTGGTAGAGACGGTCAAAACGCTCGTTTAGCGGCTCGCTTAACGGGTTGGAAAATTGACGTTAAAAGCCAATCAAAAGCCCAAGCAGAATACGGCGAAACTATCGACGATACTATTATAGACGAAGAAATTGGTGACGAAGAATAATAATCAACCGATAAATTGGAGACATTATGGCAGAAAAGAAAATACCTATAAGGACTTGTATTGCGTGTAAAACTGAAAGACCTAAAAAAGAACTTATCCGTATAGTGAAAAGTAAAGACGGCGTTTTTAGCGTTGATAGGCGTGGTAAGGCTTCGGGTAGGGGTGCATACGTTTGCGACGATATCGAGTGTATGAATAAAATAATAAAAAATAAACTTTTAAACCGTGCTTTTTTAATGGAAATTCCAAGTGAAGTGTACGACGCTATTAGGGGGGAGTTCTTTGGACAAGAGTAAGGTTTTAACCTTTATCGGGTTTTCGTTACGGGCAAAAAAGTTAAGGTGTGGGGTAAACGCTATTAAGACTATTAAAAAAAGCGTAAAAGTTTTAATACTTTGTCAAACTGCGTCTAACAACACTTTTGACGAAGCCGTAAAAATTGCGAAAAAATTAAATTCTACACTTATAATAAGTGTAGATAATAAAGTTGAAGATATAGTAAATAAAGAACGTTGCAAACTTATAGCGGTTGAAGACGAAAGTTTAGCGCAAGCAATATTAGATAATCTTGACAGCCAATTTGTAAGATATGCGGGAGGATACGGTATAAATTATGGCAGAAAATAATAACAAACAACAAGCAATTTTATCCATTATAGAAATTTTAAAAAACGAAAAGAGTTTTGATATTTTAGGTAATTTGAAGTCATCTTTAAAAGGCGTAAATAAAGTAATTTTAGATAAAAAGCAATCTTTTGAAAAGGAAAGAAAAGAAAAAGAGAAGCAAGCAAAAGCCTTAGAAGTTCAACAAGAAGAAACGGTAGTCGTTGAGACTCAAAAAACTGATGAACAAATTGCGCAAGAAACGGTAATTGAAAAAGAACCCGTTAAAACGTCTACTAAAAAAGTTGAAGTTGACGAACCTACTCAAACGGTTGAACAACCGGTAACTGAAGTGGTAGTTGAAAAAGCGCCAACTAAGACGGAAGAAAAGGTTGACGTTATTCAAGAAACTGATAACCCAAATATCAAAATTATTAACGGAAAAAGGGTATTCGTTCCTAACGTTAAACCGGTAAATAAAGAAGTAAAGGGTGGCGCTAAGCAAGATAAAAGGACTTTCGTTCCACAAAACAATTACCAAGGTCAAAAGAAACGTGATGGTGCGCAAGGTGATAGACCAGATAGAAAGCAAGGTCAATTTAACCAAACCAAATCGCCATCTACAATGGTTGCGTCAGCGCAAGCAACTTACGTTCCTAAAGAAAGTAGCGTTCGTCAAACTAAAAAGAAGAACGAAAAAAATAATTACGAAGATAAAAAAGTTATCAATAAAAAGTCTTTAATCAAAGGTCAAATGAGTATTGACGATTTTGACGAAGATAAGACGGGTTATAGAAAGGTTAGAAAAAAAGATAAATCTAAAGAAACGGTAACTCAAACTACTAAAATAGAAAAGGCAGTTATTACTAAAGAAGTCGTTTCTATTAAAGAGTTAAGCGAACTTTTAGGTATACAAGCAATCGAAATTACTAAAATCTTATTCAAAGAAGGCGTTATGAAAACAATTAACGACTCTATTGATTACGATACTGCTGGCTTTATCGCCGCTGGTTTAGGTATTGAACTTGAACTTAAACTCGATAAAACTGCTGAAGACGTTTTAACTGAAGGCTTTGCCGATGAAAAAGACGACGATGCTAAACTTATTAAACGCCCACCGGTCGTAACTGTAATGGGACACGTTGACCACGGTAAAACTTCGCTTTTAGACTATATTAGAAAAACTAGCGTTACTAGTGGCGAAGCGGGTGGTATTACTCAACACATCGGTGCTTACACCGTTAACGTAAACGGTGAACAAATAACTTTCCTTGACACGCCAGGTCACGCAGCCTTTACTCAAATGAGAGCAAGGGGTGCAAAACTTACCGATATAGCAATTATCGTAGTTGCTTGTGACGACGGTATAATGCCACAAACGGTTGAAGCAATTAACCACGCAAAATCGGCAGGCGTAACTATAATTATCGCCGCAAACAAAGTTGATAAACAAACTGCCGACGTTGAAAGGGTTAAAAAAGGTCTTGCCGACCAAGAAGTTTTAATTGAAGAATGGGGTGGCGACGTTGCCTTCGTTCCGGTATCTGCTAAAACTGGTCAAGGTATTGACGACCTTTTAGAAACTATTTTAATTTCTTCTGAAATGAAGGAATTAAAAGCCAACCCAGATAGAATGGCAAAAGGTGTTATAGTTGAAGCAAAATTAGATAAAGGTAAAGGTCCAATGGCAACTGTATTAGTACAAAACGGTACGCTTAAAGTAGGCGATTACTTAGTTGCTGGTACTATTAGTGGTAAAGTTAGGGCTATGATAGACGATAAAGGTAGAAACGTTAAAAAGGCTGGACCGTCAATGCCCGTATCTATTTTAGGTTTAGAAGCAGTGCCAAACGCAGGCGATATGCTTTACGCTGTTGAAGAAGCAAAACTTTCAGTTTTAGTTGCTAACGAAAGAAAGAATAGGGAAAGGGAAAGTATGATTAGAGAACAACAAAAAGTTTCTCTTGACGATTTATTCTCTAAAATTTCTACCGGCGACTTAAAAACATTAAATCTTATCGTTAAAGCCGACGTTCAAGGCTCGGTTGAAGCAGTAAAACAATCACTTACCGAACTTAGTAACAACGAAGTTCAAGTAAACGTAATTCACTCGGCAGTAGGTGCAATTTCTGAAACAGACGTTAGCCTTGCCGACTCGTCAAACTCAATTATCATAGGTTTTAACGTAAGGCCAGACCCTAAGGCTAGGGCGCTTGCTGAAACTAGCAAAATCGACGTTAAACTTTATAGAATTATCTACGAAGCAATAGAAGATATTAAAAACGCTATGAAAGGTATGCTTGCTCCTAAATTCCAAGAAGTTTACAACGGTAAAGCCGAAGTTCGTGAAACGTTTAAAATTTCGGGAGTTGGTACGGTTGCTGGTTGTTACGTTGTTGACGGTAAAATCGTTCGCTCTGGTAAATTACGAATTTATAGGAACGACGTTATGATTTGCGAAGGTAACGTTTTACAACTTAAACGTTTTAAAGACGACGTTAAAGAAGTTCAAACCAACTACGAGTGTGGTATTTCTATTGAAAAATTTGACGATATCAAGGTTGGCGACTTTATCGAGTGTTACACTATAGAAGAACAAAAGGCGTAATATGAAATCAAGAAGAAATCAAAGGTTAGATAGCGAATTTAAAAGGGCTATTAGTGATATAATCACTAATAAATTAATGCTTACCGACGGGGTTGCAATGTTTACTATAACCGACGTAGACATTTCTCCCGATATAAAAAACGCTAAAGTTTATGTAAGCATTTACGCTAAAAGCGAAGAAGAAAGAATTAAGGCTTTTGAAAAAATTAAAAACGCTAGCAGTGAAATAAGAAGACAGTTAGCGCAAATTATGACTACGAGAACGGTACCTTTTCTTCGTTTTATTGAAGACAGTTCTTCGTCTTACGGCGAAAAAATTGATAAAATTTTAAGTGCTATTACTTACGGTGAAGATAATGAAGATAACTGATATTGCTAATTATCTAATTAAAGCAATAAAAAGTGGCGAAGTTAAATCGGTTTTAATTTTTAGCCACCATAGACCAGACGGCGATACTATTGGCGCATCGACTGCGCTTAGTATGGCTCTTGACGGTTTAGGGGTTGAAAGTAAAATCGTATGCGACTGTTTAGTACCACAAAAATATTCTTTTTTAAAGGGCGTAGATAGGTTTTTATTGCCACAACAGGTTGATAAAAAATACGACCTTCATATTTCTGTCGACTGCTCGGTGGAAAGTATGTTCGGTTCGGCGTATTCTCTTTATGCTTTAAATAAAAAGACGGTGAATATCGACCACCATATATCAAACTCAAATTACGCTTTAAATAATCACGTTGAAATATGTGGTGCGTGTTGTGAAATTTTATATAAGTTCATTAAACTTTTAAACGTTGAAATAAGTCAAGATATTGCAAACAGTTTATTGCTTGGCATCGTTACCGATACAGGTAATTTTGGACATTCTAACGTAACTAGTCAAACTATGCAAATAGTTTCTAAATTAGTTGACTTAGGTGCTAATTTGCACTTAATTACTGAAAAAATGTTCCGTACCCAAACTAAACAAAGGGCTAAATTATACGCTTTAGCAATATCTAATATGAGATATTTGTTAGACGATAAATTAACGGTATTAACAATTTCGTTAAACGATTTAGCAAAAACGGGGGCAGACGCTTCTATGACTGAAGGCTTTATTGATTACGCGCTTTCAGTTGATACGATTGAAGTGGCTATTTCAATTTTACAAGTGAACGAAAAAACTTATAAAATAAGTTTTAGAAGCAAAGGCAAAGTAAACGTAAACGAAATTGCTTCAATATACGGTGGTGGCGGTCATATTTTAGCAAGTGGCGCAGTATTAAACGGCTACTTAGAAGATATTATCGACAAGTTGACTTATAACGTAAAACAAAGGTTATAAAATGAATGGATTTATAAATATTTTTAAGCCGAGTGGTATAACCTCGGCTTATGCTTTAACAAAAATTAAAAAGGCGTTTAAAGGTGAAAAAATCGGTCATATGGGAACTTTAGACCCCTTAGCAAGTGGTGTTTTACCCGTAGGTATAGGTAAATGCAATAGGCTTTTTAATTATTTACTTGATAAAGAAAAGGTGTATAAGGCTGAATTTACTTTTGGCTACGAAACGGACACGCTAGACGGTGACGGTAAAGTTGTTTTAAAAAGTCAAGTTATACCAACCAAAGAACAAATATTACAAGTATTACCAAGTTTAATAGGGGAAGTAATGCAAGTTCCGCCAACTTATAGTGCAAAAAACGTTGACGGTAAAAGAAGTTATCAACTTGCTAGACAAGGTAAACAAGTTGAATTACCACCTAAAAAAGTTGAAATTTTAAATATTGAATTAACCGACTGTATTAATTTTGAAACTTTTGCTTTTACAATTACTTGTAAGGGTGGAACGTATATACGTTCAATTTGTCGCGATATGGCAAAAAGTTTAAACACCGTTGCTACGATGACTAAATTATCACGAGTACAAAGTGGTTGTTTTAGAGTAGAAAATGCAATTTCGTTGGATGAATTAGATGGAATTGACTACGAAAAACATTTAATTAAACCCCAAGACGTACTTAATTTTGAAAGTGTAATTTTAAACGAAAAAGACGATACTGAACTTAGTTTTGGTAGATACGTTTTTATTAATAAAAACGACGGACTATATAAAATTTTTAATCAAAAAGAATTTATTGGCGTTGGCGAAGTCGTTAACAAGTCTTTAAAAATAAAAGCCTATATAAAAGATTAATATGGAAATTATTGAATACGGAACGCAATATAAAAAAGATAATATAGTGATAGCCCTAGGTTATTTTGATAGCATACATAAAGGGCATAAAGAACTTTTAAACGGTGCAATAAGTTTAGCCAACGAGTGTAACGCTACGGCAACGTCTTTGCTATTTACAGGCTCGTTTAAAGGCGAAAAAAACGTGTTTACTTTAACTGAAAGGCTTATAAAATTACACGTTTTAGGTATTAAAAGGGTAGTTATTCAAAATTTAGATAGCCAGTTTATGAAAAAGTCGGCATCTAATTTTATTAGTGAGTTACTCTCTTTTTATAACGTAGTAGGAATTGTAGTCGGTGAAGATTTTACGTTTGGTTATAAAGGTGCTGGCAACGTAGAACTTTTAAAAGAGATTTGTAATAAAAACGGCGTAACTTTAAAGGTTATACCACTTAAAAAAGACGAAAACGGTGATAAAATATCTTCAACGGCAATAAAAAGTTATTTAGATAAAGGCGATATTTTGGCGGTAAATAATCTTCTTGGAGATAATTATTTTATATCGGGGGAAGTAATTAAAGGTAAAAATTTAGGTAACACGATAGGTTTTCCAACGGCAAATATAGTCGTTGATAACGAAAAATACTTATTAAAACAAGGCGTTTATTATACTTTAACTATTTTAAACGGCGTAGTTTACGACGCTATTACCAACGTGGGCGAGCAACCTACTTTCGACGGTAAAAACTATATTATTGAAAGTTATATTAATAATTACGACGGCGATTTGTACGCTAAAAAATTAACGGTATATTTTATAGAACGCATACGCGACGTTATTAAATTTGAAAGCAAAGACGCGTTAAAAGAACAGTTACAGTTAGATAAAAGGTGGTTAAAATGATTAAATTTGGACCAAGTGGAAACAGTTTAGCCTTTGCGTTAGCAGGCTTAACCGATACTGAAAAGTCAGCCGTATGGGTAAAAGAAATGGGGCTTGACTGCTTTGAATATTCTTTTGGTAGGGGTGTAAACTTATCAACTCAAAAAGCCGAAAAAATAAGACGTGCTTTTGAAGAAAACGAAATAGAAATAAGCGTTCACGCACCCTACTTTATAAACTACGCTAACCCAGACGACGAAATGGCTGAAAAGTCGTATAAATACCTTTTAGATTCGTGTAAAATTGGTAAAATTATGGGTGCGAAAAGGGTAGTTTTCCATCCTTCTTCACAAGGCAAATTAACTAGAGAAGAAGCCGTAAATTTAACTTATAAAAGGCTTCAAATTTTAGCCGACAAAATCGTTGAAAACGGCTACGACGATATGATAATTTGCCCCGAAACTATGGGTAAATCGGCTCAAATAGGAACGACTGAAGAAGTTAGTAAATTTTGCACTATAGCACCGTTTTTTTATCCTTGTATCGACTTTGGTCATATAAATTCAAGAACTTTAGGTGGGCTAAAAACAGTTGACGATTATTTAAACGAATTAGAAATAATTGAAGCCGTTTTAGGAAGAAAAAAATTAGAAAATATGCACGTTCATTTTTCTAAAATAATGTATTCGGGCAAGGGAGAAGTAAAACACTTAACTTTTGAAGATAACGAGTACGGTCCAGACCCAGAGTTGTTTATTAAAGCAATAATTTTAAAGGGTGCAAAACCTTACGTTATTAGCGAAAGCGCAGGCACGCAAGATATTGACGCTTTAACAATGAAAAATTCATATAATAATTTAATTAAGTAAAACCAAAACCTTGGCGAATAGCCAAGGTTTTTATAATTTTTTACGTTTTAAATACCATTTAAAAGTATACCAAAATATAATAGCAATTTGAAGTGGAATTCCTATAAAATAGAATAACCAAGTGTCTAAATTAAAAGGTTTAAGCAATAAATCTAAAACTAAAATAGCAGTCCATACTAAGCCCGAAACGGATATAATTTGCCATAGTTTAGAGTGATAAATTGATGAAAAAACTATTAAAACTATAAAGTTTACGGGTATAGCGATAATAAACGCAAGCCACTGCTTTTCTTCTAAAGGTAAAAGCAATTTTAATAAAACGAAGATAAGCGTTGCTAAAATCCATACGAGCGAAGACGAAAGTAGTGTAATAAAAAACGGGCTAAGTTTTTTGTTTGTCGTCTTTTTAGGATTTGTTTCGTTTTTAAATAGGTCGTTTACCGTAACGCCGTAAAGGGTAGCAATTTGATATAAAGTATATGCGTCAGGCAAACACTCACCCCTTTCCCATTTAGAAATGGCTTTGTCAGAGTAATTAAGTTTTTCGGCTATATCAAGTTGAGTTAAGTTGTTAAGTTTTCTATACGCAACTAAATTTTTGCCAACCGTTAAATTAAAATTTTCTTGTGAATCCATACTTGTATTATAATAAAAATAATTTTAAAGTCAAGCAATTAACCCTTTTGCTTTTAAAAATT
>JAZOUX010000048.1:0-2098 GCA_045658325.1 Christensenellaceae bacterium
GGTACAAAATATAGACTATTACGATGGTAACGACGGCGTTATTAACGCTGGAATTTTAAACGAAAACAACGTTTCAATTAATTCTATAAACCAAGATACGATAAACGCTTTCGTTTATTTAGAAGATAAAAGGTTTTTTAAGCATAACGGCATAGATATAATTAGAATTTTTGGTGCTATTAAAAACAACTTATTATCAATGTCTATTAAAGAAGGTGCTTCTACTATTTCACAACAGTTAATTAAGAACACGCACTTATCTAGCGAAAAAACGTTAAATAGAAAGTTAAAAGAAATAAAATTAACTAAACAACTTGAAAACAGGTATTCTAAGCGTGAAATTTTAGAAAAATATTTAAACACTATATATTTTGGTAAAGGTGCTTACGGTATTCAAAACGCTTCAAAGGTGTATTTTAATAAAAATTGCAGTGATTTAACTCTTAACGAAAGTTGCGTTTTAGCGTCTATTATTAAAGCACCCAACGTTTACTCACCTTACACAAACCACGATTTGTTGATGAACAGAAAAAACCTTTTATTAAATATATTATACAATGAAAAGGTAATTTCAAAAGAGAAATGCGAATTTTATAAAAACGAAAAAATAACCTTTAACGAAAATAACGAAAGTTTTGTAGCCGATTATTTAACGTGTGTAAACGAACAGTTAGACGACGTTTTATTATATAACCCATACGAAAATAAACATATAAAAGTATACACCTATTTAGATAATTCAATTCAAAACCAAATCGCTTCAAATAGCAACGAATATAACTATAAACAAATTGTAATAAATTCTAAAAACAACGGTGTTGTCGCATATTTTGGTAAAAATTCTAATAGTAAAAGACAAGTGGCATCTTGCATTAAACCACTATACGTTTACGCTCCAATGATAAATGAAAAATTAATAAATTCTTCTACCGTGGTAATTGACGAAAAAATAAATTACTCTGGTTACGAGCCTAAAAATTACGGCAATATTTATCACGGTGCTGTTACGGTAAAAACTGCTCTTAGCAAAAGTTTAAACGTGCCAAGCGTTAAACTACTTGATAGTTTTGGTTTAGAAAACGCCAACGCTTACGCTAAAAAATTTAACGTAAACCTAAAGGGTAACGATTTAACTAGCGCACTTGGTAATACTGAAACGGGATTAACACTAAAAGAACTTGCCGACTGTTACTCAGTATTTTCAAACGAAGGAAATTACAATAAATCGTCATTTATTAAAAAAATTATTGTAAACGGAAATGTTGTTTTTGAAAACTCAATTAAAAATAACCCTATTTTTACAAAAGAAACTGCTTTTATTATGAACGACATATTAAAAGAAAGTGTAAAAACGGGAACTGCTAAAAAATTAAAGGCGTTTAACTACGACTTATGTTCTAAAACGGGAACTAACGGCAACGAAAAAGGAAATTTAGATGGTTATAACATCAGTTATACAAGCGAGCATATAATTGGCGTTTGGGTTGGAAATAAAGAAAACGAACTTTTATCTAACAAAATATCAGGTTCAACAATTCCTACTATGTACGTTTACAACACATTACAAAGTCTATATAAAACCCATAAACCTAATAAATTTAAAATACCTAAAAATTGCGTATCTTGTAAAATAAATACCAACCTTTTATTAAGCGAACAAAAACTGTATTTAGACGATAATGGTGAAGAATTTTTATTTATAAAAGGCACTGAGCCAACGACACGTTTTAAAAATGAAAATATTGACAAAATTTACGATATTAACTTAAATTTTAAAAATAATTCTATCAAACTAAAATATAATTACGAAGGCTACGACGGTGTTAAAATAACAAAAATTTACGGCACGACTAAAAAGGTAATTTACGAAGGTGCTAATACTGAAATTAACGATATTTTAGACAAAAAAGGTGAATATTTATATACTATTACACCATATAAAATTTTAAATAATAAAAAGGTTTATCACGAAACGATAAACCTATCTAGAATAAATTATAACGATAATTTAAAAATTATAAAGCAAGATAAATGTTGGATTGACGATTAAAAAGAAGCAAGAAATAGTTGCAATTTTTTATGCAACTATTTTTTTATT
>JAZOUX010000049.1:0-20910 GCA_045658325.1 Christensenellaceae bacterium
AGTAAAAGCAAGTATAGTTTTAGTTAAAGGAACTACGCCAAGCGAAGAATTGAAAAAAGAAATTCAAGAATACGTTAAAAAGCGTACTGCTCCTTATAAATATCCAAGAATAGTAGTATTTAAAGACGAACTTCCTAAAACTATAAGCGGTAAAATTCAAAGAAATAAATTATGATAAATTTTAAAAGAATAACGATAATATCGGGTCATTACGGTAGTGGCAAAACGAATATAGCCGTAAACTTAGCAGTCGATTTAAAAAAGGTAAAAGAAAAGGTTGCTATATGTGATATTGATATCGTAAACCCCTATTTTAGAACTAAAGACAGTGAAGAATTGTTTAAAGAAAAGGGCATAAGGTTAATATGTTCGGCTTACGCTAACACAAACGTAGATATCCCGGCGTTACCGCAAGATATGTACGCCGTTACCGACGATAAAGAATTATATTCTATTTTAGACGTAGGTGGTGACGAAAGGGGTTCGTTAGCGTTAGGTAGGCTTGCACCAATGATAAAACAAGAAGATTACGATATGTTTTACGTTATAAACAAGTTTAGACCCTTAACCCGTGACGTTGAAAGCGCTTTACAAGTTATGCAAGAAATTGAAGGGGCTTGCAAGTTAAAATTTACGGGGGTAATCAACAATTCTAACCTAGGTCTTGAAACGACGGCTGACGACGTTATAGGCTCGCTTGAATTTGCAAACGAGTTTTGCAAAAAGGTTAGTTTACCACTTGTGTTTACAAGTGTAGACCAAAAAATTTATGAAAGTGTAAAAGATAAAATAAATTGTTTGTATCCACTTGCGATGCAAAAGAAATTATAAGGAGAATA
This sequence comes from Christensenellaceae bacterium, assembly GCA_045658325.1. Lineage (GTDB taxonomy): Bacteria > Bacillota > Clostridia > Christensenellales > Borkfalkiaceae > HGM11412. The sequence continues at coordinate 840 of JAZOUX010000049.1, forward strand.
GTATTATGGCTAATTTAACTTTTAATACAGATAAGTGTAAAGGTTGTGGGCTTTGCGTTGACGTTTGTCCTAAAAACGTTTTAGCCTTAGCAAAAGATAAAATTAACGCCAAAGGGCATCATCCCGTTGAAGCAGTTAATAAAGAAGCGTGCATTGCTTGTGCATTTTGTGCAACTATGTGTCCTGATTGTATAATAAAGGTAGAAAGGTGATATTATGGCAGATAAAGTTTTAATGAAAGGTAACGAAGCAATAAGTGAAGCGGCAATAATGGCTGGTTGTAGGCATTATTTTGGTTATCCTATAACTCCACAAACTGAAATTGCAGCGTATATGTCTAAAAAGATGCCCAAAATAGGTGGCACTTTTTTACAAGCCGAAAGTGAAATTGCCGCAATTAATATGGTATACGGCGTTGCAGCCGCTGGTTTAAGGGTTATGACTTCTTCTTCAAGCCCCGGAATTTCGTTAAAAGGCGAAGGGTTATCATACTTAGCAGGTGCTGATTTACCAGCCTTAATCGTAAACGTACAAAGGGGTGGCCCAGGTCTCGGTGGTATTCAACCATCACAATCTGACTATTTCCAAGCAACTAAAGGTACTGCACACGGCGACTTTCATATGTTAGTATTAGCACCAGCGTCAGTACAAGAAATGGCTGATTTAACGGTAAAAGGTTTTGATTTAGCCGACAAATATCGTATGACTACTATGATATTAGCCGACGGTACTTTAGGTCAAATGATGGAACCCGTATCTTTAGACTTTGATATTGCCCCAGCAGTTGAAAAACCTTGGGCAGTAACAGGTACTAAAATGCAAAGACCACACAACGTTGTAAACTCGTTGTATTTAAAACCAGACCAACTTGAAAAAACTAACTTCGATAGATACGCTCGTTACGAAATTATTAAAGAAAACGAAGTAATGTACGAAGAATATTTAACTGAAGACGCTGATATTTGCGTAGTAGCCTTTGGTATCGCTTCAAGGGTTGCTAAAAACGCTATTACCGAAGCAAGAAAACTTGGTATAAAAGTAGGTCTTATTAGACCAATTACTTTATGGCCTTTCCCAACTAAAGTTATTTCAAAATTGGCTGATAAAGCAAAAGCGTTTATTTCGGTAGAACTTTCTATGGGGCAAATGATTGAAGACGTTCGCTTAGCAGTAAACGGTAAAGCACCGGTAACTCTTTGCAACCGTTCGGGTGGTATGATACCAACTCCAGAACAAGTCTTAGAAGCAATTAAAAACGTAAACGGAGGTAACAACTAATGGTAGTATTCGATAAACCAAAGGCTCTTTCAGATTTGTCTTTACACTATTGTCCAGGTTGTACGCACGGTATAATTCACCGTTTGGTAGCAGAAGTTATCGACGAACTTCAAATTGAAGGCAAAACTATAGGTATTGCTCCCGTAGGTTGCGCAGTTATGGCGTACGATTATTTTAATTGCGATATGGTTGAAGCGGCTCACGGTAGAGCGCCAGCCGTAGCAACGGGAGTTAAAAGGGCTAATCCAGATAATATAGTTTTCACTTACCAAGGCGACGGTGACTTAGCGTCAATCGGTATGGCCGAAACAGTACACTCTGCAGCAAGAAACGAAAATATAACGATTATCTTTATAAACAACGCTATTTACGGTATGACGGGTGGTCAAATGGCTCCAACGTCGCTTCCAGGTCAAGTAACACAAACTTCACCTTATGGTAGAGACGTAAATCACTGTGGTTTCCCTATCAAAGTATGTGAAATGTTATCGCAACTCGACGGTCCAGAATATCTTGAAAGGGTTGCAGTTAACAGCGTTAAAAATATTAGGAACGCTAAAAAAGCAATTAAAAAAGCGTTTGAAAACCAAATTAACAAAAAAGGCTTCTCACTCGTAGAAGTATTGTCAAGTTGTCCTACTAACTGGGGATTAACCCCTAAAGACGCTTTAAAGTGGATTGACGAAAAAATGATTCCGTACTACCCACTTGGAGTATACAAAGATAGGTCAAGTAAATAAGGAGTAAAATTATGAGTACTGTAAAATATTTATTTGCTGGTTTTGGTGGACAAGGTATATTATTTTCTGGTAAAGTTTTAGCGTATAAAGGCTTAACTGACGGTAAAAACGTAAGTTGGCTTCCTTCATACGGCCCTGAAATGCGTGGTGGTACGGCAAATTGTAGCGTTATTATAAGCGACGCTCCAGTTGGCTCGCCAATCGTTTCTAACCCAGACGTTTTAATTGCAATGAACTTACCTTCGTTAGACTTATACGAAGATAAAGTTGCAAGTGGGGGTATGATTTTCGTTGACTCATCGTTAGTTGAAAGAAAGGTAAACCGTACAGACGTAAAAGTGTTTTACGTTCCCGCAACTAAACTTGCTTCAGACAATAAAATAGATAAACTTGCTAATATGATTATTATGGGTAAAGTTTTAAAAGAAACGGGTGCGTTTAGTGATGAAGAAGGCGTAAATAACGCTTTAAAAAAGGTTATTTCTGCTAAGCACGCAGATATGCTTGAAGTAAACCTTAACGCAATGCGTTTAGGTAGAGATTTTTAAGGAGAGTATTATGGAAATTAAAATTACAAAAACTCAAAATCCAGCAGTAAAACCAGACGATTCAACTTTAGGTTTCGGTAAAGTGTTTACTGACCATATGTTTATAATGGACTACTCGGCTGATAAAGGTTGGCACGATGCAAGAATAGTTCCTTTTGGAAGATTAGATATTCACCCAGCGTCAACCGTTTTACACTACGGTAGTGAAATTTTTGAAGGTTTAAAAGCGTATAGAAGGACTGACGGTGGCGTACAACTTTTTAGACCACTTGAAAATATTAGAAGAATGAACCGTTCTGCTGAAAGAATGTGTTTACCAACAATTCCAGAAGATATTGCTCTTCAATGCTTAACTACTTTCATTGAACTTGAAAAAGACTGGGTTCCATCTTCAAAAGGTACTTCGTTATATATTCGTCCGTTTATGTTCGGTAACGACGAAACGTTAGGCGTACACGCCGTTAAAAACGCTAAATTCGTTATAATAACTTCACCAGTTGGCAGTTATTATAAAGAAGGTTTAAACCCAGTTAAAATTATGATAGAATCGCAAGACGTAAGAGCCGTTCGTGGTGGTACAGGCGAAGCAAAATGTGGTGGTAACTACGCAGCAAGTAACCGTGCTGGCGAAAGGGCTGAAAAGTTAGGTTATTCACAAGTTTTATGGCTTGACGGCGTTGAACGTAAATATATCGAAGAAGTTGGCGCTATGAACGTTATGTTTAAAATTAACGGTGAAATCGTAACTCCAATGCTTTCTGGCTCAATTTTACCAGGTATTACAAGAAAGTCTATTATTGAACTTTTAAATAGTAAAGGTTACAAAGTTAGTGAAAGACTTTTAAGTGTTGACGAACTTGCTACTGCATTAAAAGAAGGCACGCTTGAAGAGGCGTGGGGTTGTGGTACGGCAGCAGTCGTGTCACCTATCGGTGAACTTTGCTATAACGGCGAAAAGTTTACTATTAACAACGGCAAAATTGGTGAAACAACTCAATTTTTATACGACACTTTAACAGGTATTCAATGGGGTAATAAGGAAGATTTATTTAATTGGGTGTACCCAATTAAATAATCCGTTATTTACTGCGTTATGCATCGTTACTGCTTTAACTTTTGACTTCAACAACCAACAAGGTTAGTTTCGCCCAAAAGTTTTCGCGAGCCTTGCCTAACTTGTAACTAACGCCTTATTGTTGAAGATGTGTTTAACAAGTGTTAAAAGCATTTAAATTGTACAAATAAAAAACTCTCACAGCCGTGAGAGTTTTTTCGTTAATTAAAAATCATTTCAAATATATTACAAAATTAATATTCTTTTCTTCCACAAATTACGTCAATTGAAACGTCAAAAAAGTCAGCAAGTTTCCAACACTCAATAATGCTAGGCTCGTTTAATCCTTGTTCCCATCGTGATAAATTTGCTTGACTTGTTCCTATTTCCTTTGCTACTTGTCTTTGAGAAAGATTTTTTTCCTTTCTCATTTCTGCAATTTTATTGTTTTTAAATGTATGTTCCATAATACTAGTTTATACAAAAATGTATCAAAATAGTTGACTTATACAAATTTGTATCATATAATAAGTTTAATTTATTTAAAGGAGAAAGTTTATGGAATGTAAAAAATGTGGAGCGCTTATTCCTGAAGGCGGAATATTTTGTGTTTCTTGCGGGGCAAGGGCTGACGGGAAAAAGGCGTGTCCTGGTTGTAAAAAACTTATTGACGATAGCGTAACTTATTGTACCTATTGTGGCGCAAGGGCTGATGGTAAAAAAGTCTGCAATAAGTGTGGTGAAATTATAGAAGGCACTTTTTGTCCTAAATGTGGTAATCACGTTAGTAAGATTAATGAGAACCGTGAATTAAATAGCGAAGTTGCAACGACAAGCTCAACAGGAGTATTATGTGCTATTGAAAGAATAGCAAATCCTATAATTTACCTTTGTATTTTGTCAGTTTTATTTATTTGTAGTTTCTTTATAGGTACGATAAGCACTACGACCATTTCAAGTTCTAATACGGTAACTACTAACGTTATGGACGTATTTTATTATTTTGGCAAATCGTTTGAAAGTACAAAACAATACGTAACCGACGTATTAGGTATTTCTGTAACTAACATTAATTATACTTATTGCATTACTTTACTCAATGTAGATAATATTATTTCTTTGATAGTCATTTGTGCTAATTTTATAATTCAAGCAATAGCCATTACTTGTGCGATTATTGAAAGTGTAAAAGCGTTAGTTAAAAAGAAATCTTCAAAAAGTTATAAATATGCTACGCTTTCTTTTGCTTCGTTTATCTTCACGGCGGTAGTTTTATTTTTAAACGTATATAGTGAGATTAAGTATTATAGCTTATCTAATACAGCTTATGAACATACTGTAGCAATGTCGTCAGCAAGTATGGTAGGAATAGTGTTAGGCGCAATACTTTTATTGTTAGCCGTAATAATTGCTCAATTTAAAAAAGGCAAATTAGCAATTTCCGCTATAAACCTGAAACGTTTTATTCCAGCAATTATAGGTGTGGTTATAACTTTTGTGGCTATCTTTGTAGGTGTTGAACACTTTACGTTTTCATCTTATGATGGAGAATATATTGCATATGGGTCGTCTAACTGTTTATTAAATCAACTTGTTGGACCAATATTATCTGCTTATATTTCTAAAGAAGAATTTGAAATATATCAAAATATAACGGCTTTAATACTTACTTCAAGTATTGTAAGCGTTGTAATTGCAGGGGCTTTATCGTTTGCTATTAAATTCTTCTTTGATGGAGCAATAAATGAAAACAGTAAAGGTATAGGGTCGTTATGTATGGCGATTATCAGTTTAATTTTATCTATAACAAATATAATCTTATTGTCAACAGCAAACTTTAATTATATTAAGTTAATAGAAGGTTCAACTTATCCAGATGTGTACGCTATAAGCTCGGGCGTTATTGCCGTAGTGATAATGTCTGTTTTAGTTTTAGCTTGTACAATAACTTATTTGATTTTAAACAACAAGAAAATATCAAGTTATGAATATACAATGTAAAAAGGCGCCCGATAGGGCGTTTTTTTATATCTAATCTTCTTATTGCTTGCAAAAATCGGCAAGTTATAGTAAAATATAAAAGCAATAAATATTAAAAAGGTTGAAAATGAAAAGGATTATAACGTTTATTTTTTCTATAATATTATCACTTGGTATGGTGTTTAGTTTTACGGGTTGTCAACATCCTGGGCTATATACCGTTTCGTTTGATAGCGACGGGGGAAGCGTAGTTCAAAATCAATATCTTGAAAACGGTCAATTTGCTTCCGTGCCGATAAATCCTACGAAAGACGGATACGTTTTTGTATATTGGTTAGATACGGCTACTAACGAAGGCTTTAACTTTAATAATCAAAAAATCACTAAAAACGTAACGTTAAAAGCAATATGGCTAAGCACTGAAGGCTTGGATAACTATTTATATCAATTTTACGACACTAATACTTTAGCAATTTTAAATGTGGCTGAAAAGTCGATTAGCGAACTGTATTTTCCAGATTCCGTAGCCTTAATTGATAGACTAGTTTTTGAAAACTGCAACTATTTAACTAAAATCGTATTTAATAAAACGTCAAAATTCCAAGTGTTTAGTTATGAAGCATTTAAAAACTGTCCAAATTTAGAAAGCGTAGTAATTCCTAAATCTACGGTGCTTATTGAAGGTTTTGCATTTTTTGGTTGCAATAAGTTAAGTAAAGTTTATTACGGTGGCACTGAAGTCCAATGGAATACTTTAAAAGTATTCAAGCAAACTCAAAAAGAAGACGAAACGTACACCTTTTCTGGAATAGTAGCCGATGGTAACGAAAAGTTATTAAACGCTACCGTTTACTATTATTCTGCATCGCGACCTACTAAAAACGGCAATTATTGGTATTACGATAGCGGAGAACCAACCCCTTGGTAAAAAAAATCGCAAAAAGATAAAAAAGGGTTAAAAATTATTGACAAAATTTAAATATTTTGTTAATATACTAAAAAATAAACGCAATGAATCGAAGTAGTAAGTAAATGTTTTTGCTTGTAGAGAGACGTCGGCTGGTGTAAGACGTTAGAAAAAGTTTACTGAACTCGTCGCCGAGCGGTTGCCGTGAAAAAGTAGTAGTGGCAAACGGGAACTCCCGTCAAAGAGTTAAGATGTGTTAGCGTCTAAAGCGCACCCCTAGGGTGAATAAGAGTGGTACCGCGGAAACGGATTTTTAAACGTTTTCGTCTCTTTATAGAAAAGAGGCGTGAACGTTTTTTTGTTAGTTAAAGAGAAATTGATTTAAAGGAGTTATCAAAATGAAGAAAATTGAAATTGCAGATATTACGCTTAAAAATTTAATTGAGGAGCGTCAAGTTTCATTACTCTTCCGTGAAAAGTCGGCAATAGCAACTAGTGCTGATTTATTAGGGGCTGACGTTATCGAACTACCTGCCGTTAAAAATTATCGTGAAGACGCAATAGTTTATAAAACTATTTCACAAAACGTTCAAAACGCTATTTTGGCAATTCCTGTAGGCTTCAAGGTAAGCGAAGTTAAAGACGTTTGGGAGTGCGTTAAATACGCTAAAAAACCACGTTTACAAATAGAACTTCCGGTATCTACTATTCAAATGGAATACGCTTACCACGTTAAGCAAGAAAAAATGCTTGAGAAAATAGTAGAACTTATAATTGAAGCGAAAAAATATACTAACGACGTAGAGTTTTCTGCTCTTGACGCTACTAGAGCAGACGTTGACTTTTTATTAAACGTTGTAAAGACCGTCGTAGAAAACGGCTCAACGATTATTACGATTTGTGATAACGCTGGTACGTCTACTCCACAGCAAATAGCAACTTTAGTTGAAAAGGTTAAAAATGCCGTAAACGTTCCCGTTTATGTACAAGTTTCTAATCGCATAAAGTTAGGCGTGGCTTCGGCGTTTGCATCAATCGAAAAAGGCGTAGACGGTTTAAAATGCGCAATGGTAGGTAAAGACGTTCTTATTACGGGTGAAATTAGTGACGCTATTAGTGTATGCGGAGCGACTATAGGCGCAAAAATTAATCTTAACACTACAAAAATTCACTCAAGTATTGACGAAATGCTTTCAAAAATAGGACATAAAGAATACGACCCGTCTAATACTGTTAGCGATAAAAACAAAATTTTACTTGATAGCGACTGTACTTTAAAAGACGTTTTAACTTGTGCTACTACGCTTGGTTACGACTTAACCGAGTCGGACGCTGGCAAAGTTTACAACGCCCTTATTAAAGTATGTGAAATTAGGGGAGCAGTAGGGGCAAAAGAATTTGAAGCACTTATTGCAAGTAACGCTATGCAAGCACCGTCAACTTTCCATTTTGAAAGTTATACTACGACAAGTAGCAACCTTTCAATAGCACTTTCACAAGTAACGTTAAAGCGTAACGGCGAAATTATTTCGGGCGTTAGCACGGGAGACGGTCCTATCGACTCAGCCTTTAGGGCTATTGAACAATGTATTGGTCATCACTACGAACTTGACGATTTCCAAGTGCAATCGGTTACCGAAGGTAAAGAGGCGTTAGGTTCGGCACTCGTAAGGCTTAGAAATAACGGTAAACTTTATTCGGGCAACGGTACGTCGACTGATATTATCGGTGCAAGTATTAGGGCGTATATAAACGCTCTTAACAAAATTGTAGCCGAGGAGGCGTAATATGAAAATTGCATTTTCAACCAAAAACGTAAGTCGTGCTTCATTTATTGATACTTGTAGATACGCTTATGATTACGGGTTTGAAGGTTTTGAAATATACGACGCTATTAAAGAGCGTAACGAGCATTACGACAGCATTTTAAGACGTGATAAAATTGTTGATAGTAAGCGTAAACTCGTAAATAGGGGGCTTTCGGTCACGGCGTTACGAATGCCAAACGCTATTGATAGTCAACTTGTTACGGCTGAAATCGTTGAAAAATACGTTGAAATGGCAAGTTTAGCAAGTATTTCAAACGTAATAGTTTATTTGAACGATGAAGTTGATTATAGCGTATTAGATATTAAACTTTGCAGTGCAATTAAACTTGCTGAAAAGTTAGACGTTAATATTTTATTTGAAACTATAGGTTACCTTTCTAACACTGTAAACGTTTTAGGAATAATCAATCATTTTTCGTCGTCTGTAATAGGCGCATCTTGGAACGTTAGGGGTACATATTTTACGGCAAAAGAATCGGCTGAGTCAACCATAAAAACACTTGGCGCGTATATCAAATACGTTCGTATAGGCGATATGAAAGGCGATAAAACTGTACTTATCGGCGAAGGTGATTTAGACGTTGAAAAACTTTTAAACGCTTTATCTTCACTTAATTACGACGGGTTTATATGTTGTGCTTGGAACGAAGAAATTAACGATGCAGATATAGTTTTAACTCACTTTGCAAATTACGTTGCATCGCTTAACCGTGAAAAGAAATCTTTTAAACGTGAATATTACAATAGGGCTAAAACGGGTACTTACGTTTGGAAAAAGTATGAAGTTATAGACGCTACTTTTTCTAACGTTTTGGATACAATGGTAGAAAACTATCCCGACCAATACGCCTTTAAATATCCAACTTTAGATTATACTAGAACTTACGAGCAATTCCGTAGGGACGTTGACGAGTGTGCCGCTTCGCTTATATCTTTAGGCGTTAAGGCTGGCGACCACGTTGCCGTTTGGGCTACTAACGTTCCCGAGTGGTTTATAACCTTTTGGGCAACTACTAAAATCGGTGCAGTTTTAGTTACCGTTAATACTGCGTATAAAATTCACGAAATCGAATATTTGTTAAAACAGTCTGACACGCATACTCTCGTAATGATAGAGTATTGTAAAGACATAAATTATAAAGAAATAATAAGTGAACTTTGTCCAGAACTTAAAACTCTTGAAGCGGGCAAGCCGTTATATTCTAAAAACTTGCCGTTTTTGCGTAACGTAGTTACCGTAGGGTTTAATATGGACGGTTGTTTGACTTGGGAGCAAATGCTTTCACGTTCAACGCTCGTACCTATTGAAGAAGTTAGAAGACGCGCTTCACTCGTTAAACCAGATGACGTATGCAATATGCAATATACGTCGGGAACGACGGGTTTTCCTAAAGGTGTTATGCTTACTCACCGTAACATAGTAAATAACGGAAAAACTATCGGTGATAGAATGGATTTATCTACGGCTGACCGTATGATGATACAAGTACCTATGTTCCACTGTTTTGGTATGGTTCTTTCAATGACTTCGATTATGACTCACGGTGGTACGCTTTGTCCTATACCGTATTTTTCGCCAAAGTCGGCACTTGCTTGTGTTAACGACGAGCATATTACTTGTTTTAACGGTGTTCCAACTATGTTTATCGCAATGTTTAACCACCCCGATTTTGCTAAAACCGACTTTTCGTACGTTAGAACCGGTATTATGGCTGGCGCAAACTGTCCACCCGACTTAATGCGCCGTGCTTCAGTTGAAATGAATATGACTGAAATTATTTCAGTTTACGGTCAAACAGAAGCGTCTCCGGGCTGTACTATGGGTGAAGTAAACGAAGATTTAGACCATAGGGTAGAAACCGTAGGAAGCGCCTTCCCTGGAGTTGAGTGTAAAATAATCGACCCCGAAACGGGCAAAGAACTTCCTAACGGCGAAAGCGGAGAATTCGTTGCTCGTGGTTTTAATATAATGAAAGGTTATTACAAAATGCCCGAAGCAACGGCACAAGCAATCGACAAAGACGGTTGGCTTCACTCTGGCGATATTTGTATGAAAACGGCAGACGGTTACTACAAAGTAACGGGTAGGCTTAAAGATATGATTATCCGTGGGGGCGAAAACCTTTACCCGCGTGAAATTGAAGAATTTTATTTAACTAATCCAAAAGTTCGCGATATTCAAGTGGTAGGCGTACCAGATGAAAAGTACGGCGAAGAATGTTGCGCGTGGATAATTTTACATCAAGGCGAAACTAGTAGCGAAAGCGAAATGCGTGAATATGGTAACGCTTCGATTGCAAGGCATAAAGTTCCTAAATATTTTATGTTCGTTGAAGAATTCCCAATGAACGCTGCTGGTAAAATCTTAAAATACAAAATGCGCGAAATTTCAACTGAAAAATTAGGCTTAAAAAAATAATTATATTTGGTAAAGACAATGGTTAAAGGCAAATATTATGTAATCGACTCGCACTGTCATATATATCCTGAAAAAATTGCTTCGCTAGCAATAAACCACACTGACGAGTTTTATAGCGAGCACTCGCATTGTAAAGGCACGATTGACGATTTATTAAAAAACAGCGAAAAGACGGGTATAGATAAATTTATAGTGCAGTCGGTAGCAACTAGCAAGCACCAAGTAAAAAAAATAAACGAATTTATTGCTAATCAAGTAAACGAAAATTCTCAAAAATTAGTAGGGCTTGGCACTATTCATCCTGAAAGCGATAATATGGAAGAAGATATAAATCGTTTAGTTGAATTTGGTTTAAAAGGCTTTAAAATTCACCCCGATATTCAAGGTTTTAAACTTGACCATAAAGGATATTTAAAAGCGTACGAGTTGGCTGAAAAGTTCTCTATTCCCGTACTAATGCACACGGGCGACGATAGGTACGACAATTCTAACCCTAATAGGTTAATTCCTATTTTAAAAGAGTTTAAAAATTTAAAAGTAGTCGGCGCGCATTACGGTGGTTGGTCTATATGGGAAAAGGCGAGTAAAGAGTTGTGTGAGTTTGATAACTTTTACGTTGATTGCTCGTCGAGTATGCCGTATATAACTTTTGAAACGTGTAAAGAAATTACTTATAGATACGGTGCTGATAAGGTGTTATTTGGTACTGACTACCCTATGTGGGACGGTACGCTTGAAATTGAAAATATTTTCAAAATGGGGTTTACCGATACCGAACTTAAAAAAATATTAAGCGAAAACGCTAAAAAACTATACAAGTTAGACTAATTTGTATAGTTTTTATTTTTATAAAATTAAATATTGTAATAATTGCGCTAAAAAATTCATAAGGTATAACGATTTATAAGGGGGATTAAAAATGCAATTAAATCGTGAAACTGAAAATTTAAGCGTAAACGAAAGTTTTATTTTAAAAAGTCAAAACGGCGTAGAGTGTAAGTTACCGTATATTGAAGACGAGCAAGCCGTAATCAGCGTATCAGGAAAATCTTACTTAACTAAATATCAAAGTTTAGAAAAAGAAATTAAATATGAAGGCAGAGCAATTTTTACAGTATTATATAAGACTGAAGAAGGTTTAAAAAGCGTTGAAAGTGGTGTGGAATACGGCTTTAAAGTGCAAGACGATAGAGTTATGCAAGGTCAAAAAATTACGCCGTCAGTTAGTGTAAATGACTGTTTGGTAAAAACGGTAAACGGTGTAATTATGGTTGACGGTATATTGACGTTCATTTGTCAAGTAGATAAAGAAACTAGCGTAGATTTTTATTCAAGTAGCGACGATTATGTAAGTCAAAAGCAAGAAGTTGAGTACACTAAAAATTTAATGACTATAATGAACGAATTTAAAATTGAAGACGAGTTTGAGCTAGATTATAACGTTAAAAATATTTTATGCCATAGCGAAAGGGCTTGTATTAGCAATATTGAAACGGGAATTTCTTGCGTTACCGTTGAAGGTGAAATAGAACTAAGTAGCGTTCTTTTATCTTTAAACGACGAAAGTATTAAAAGAGAGAGTAAAGTAATTCCTTTTAGAATTGAAATTGAAGGCAAAGAAATTTTACCTAGTAGCATTGCAAACGTTACGGTAAACGTAATCGAAACTAATTATAAAGTTTTAGTTGACGAAAATAAAAATAAAAGCGTAGTAAACGTAGAAGTGCAAATTCAAAGTCTTTTAGACGTTTACGAAAAAATTAACGTTAGTTACGTTAGCGACGTGTATTCTACAGAATATCAACTTTCGTTAACTAGAGAAAGGGTTGAAACGGCTAATTTATTAGGTCAAGAAGAAGTTAAGCAAAAATACGTTAGCGAAATTCCTTTTAATCTTAACGAAAGTGAAAGTTTAATTTGTTCTACTAACGAAAGAGTGGTTGAACTTGACACTCAAATTGAAAAGGGCAAAATAGTAGTAAACGGCGTAATTGAAAGTTGCTTGCTTTTAAAAGGCGAAAACGGTTATTATAAAAACGGAGTAAACTTGCCGTTTAGCGTAGATTTTGACGGTGGTGAGCAATTTAGTAAAATTTTAGACTGCAAAATTTGTCAATTTGAAGTAAAATATAATAAAAACGCGTTAAAATATCAATTTATATTACAACTTTCTATTGCTATGGTTGAAAAATCTACAAATTATGTTATAATAAAAGTAGACCAGGTTACTAAAAGACCTAAAAACGAAAGTGCAATAAGCGTTTATATTCCTAACGGTGGTGATACTTTATGGGATATTTGCAAAACTTTAGGCGTAACTGAAGATACTGTTTTAAAAACTAATAGCGATTTACAATTCCCTCTTTCTAAAGACGACAGAATAGTTATTTATAGGGAAATTTCAAAAGGATAAAATATGCAAAGTTGTACTGTAAAAGCGTATGGTAAAATTAATATAGCCTTAAAGGTGTTTAAAAAGCAAGGGGAATATCACCCACTTGATAGCGTTTGCGTAACCGTAAAAAAATACGATAAAATTACGGCAACTAAACGTAAAGATAATAAAATTTTACTAACCTTTTACGGTAAATACGCCCAAAGTGAATATATTCAAGAAAATACCAACGCTTATAAAGCGTGTAAAGCCTTTATTGATAAATACTCTTTAAAAGGGGTAAACTTAGATATTGAAAGGAATATTCCATCTGGAAGTGGTATGGGTGGTTCGTCTTGCGATATTGCAGGCACTCTTAACTGTTTAAAAAAGTTGTTTAATATTAAAGACGACGTTAGTGATATTGCAACTAGTTTAGGTAGCGACTCAACATATTTATTAAAAGGTGGTTTTGCAAGGCTTAAAGGTAGGGGCGAACAAGTTACTTATTACGATACCGACTTAAAATACTACGCCGTGCTTATTTACGCAAAAAACGGCGTTAATACTAAAGACTGTTTTTTAGCCTTTGATAACTTAACTGTAAAAGAAGACAATATTGATATAGATATGGTCGAAAAGGCTATATTAGAAGGCGATTTTAACTTACTAGGTAAACACTTAGGGAATTCGTTATTAGCCCCAGCAATATTGTTAAACGGCGAAATTGAAGAAAACTTATCGTCGTTAAAAGACTTGTCCCCAACCGTTTACGGTATGACGGGAAGTGGAAGCACGGTATTTGCTTTATACGACGGCTACGAAATGGCGAGTTGGGCGTATAGTAAATTAAAAAACAAATATAAGTCAAGGGTAGAATTAGTTGAAACTTTTAATCCAAAAAGAATACCTTTAATTGAAAAATTATTAGGTTTTTACTCTTACGGCGAATAAATTAAATAAAACACGTTTAAAAACTCTCTAAACGGTAGATAATCAAACCATAATTATCTTTCATTTAGGGGGTTTTTATTGTGAAAAAATTATGCATAAGTTTTATTTTAATCGGCATAATATCTTTAATAGCAATCGCGGGAGTAAATACTTCTAATAATTATGTAGAGTATCTTCGCATCCATATCCGTGCTAATTCTAATAGTGAAATAGACCAAAACGTAAAGTACGAAGTCAAAAGTTTAGTAGTCGAACGTTTAACGCCGTATATTGCTTCTTGTAATACAAAAGAGCAAGCGGAAGAAATTTTAAAAGAAAATAAAGACTTTTTAGAAAACGAAATAGACTTATTACTTTATCAAAAAGGGTTTAACTATACTAGCAATATAGCGATTAGAAATGAAAAATTTCCAACAAGGGTTTACGAAGACTTTACTTTAAGCGAAGGATTTTACGACGCAGTTGTTATTGAACTTGGAAAAGCCGAAGGCGATAACTGGTGGTGTGTAGTTTATCCCCCTTTATGTTTTACTGGTAACGAAAGCAATATAGTTTATAAGTCTAAAATTTTAGAAATTATTAAAAATTTTAAATATAAACAAAGCGCTTTTAATGATAAATAGGGGGGAATATGAAAAAATCGTTAAAGTTAGGATTACTAATATTTTTAATTACCGTCGTAACTTGTAGTTTTGCTACGGTCACGACAAGTAAAATAGTAAACGAAAATTACTATGAGCAAACAGCCGTCATAAATGCAAAAAGTTCAAGCCAAGATATAAAACTCGTACAAAAAAAGTTAAAAAATTGGGGTTATTATACGGGCTCGGTTGACGGCATTTACGGTTCTAAAACGAAAGCCGCAGTTATCAAATTTCAGCGTAATAACAAGTTGACCGCTGATGGTATTATAGGTAATAAAACGTTAAAAGCAATGGGTATTACCGAATCTATGTTATCTAGTGGTGGTAGTCAATCTTCTAGCACTAATAACCAAGATTTGTATCTTTTAGCAAAACTTATCAATGCAGAAGCAAGAGGTGAAAGTTATAAAGGTCAAGTGGCAGTAGGCGCAGTAGTGTTAAACAGGGTAAAAAGTTCATCTTTTCCTAACACTATTTCGGGTGTAATTTACCAACCTTACGCATTTACTTGCGTAAGCGACGGGCAAATAAATTATTCTCCGTCACAAAGCGCGATATCGGCTGCGAAAGACGCTTTAAACGGATGGGACCCAACTAACGGTTGTATTTATTATTACAACCCTAAAATCGCTACGAGCAAGTGGATTTATTCAAGACCAACTGTTCTAACGATAGGTAATCATGTTTTTGCAAAGTAGGTGGAGTATGGAAGAAAATAAAAAAAATAACAGTGCTGTTAACAAAACGGAAGAAATTGCTAGCCAAAATAAATGGTCAAAAGATAATTATCGTCAAGAAGAAGCAGAAAGAATTAGGCTAGAAAAACAAAAAAGACTTTTTATAAAAGAACAAAAACTAAACGCTAAAAAAATTAAAAAAGAAGAGTGGAAAAAGCAAAGACAAGAAAGAATTGACAGTCGATTAGCCTATAAAGAACAAAAACTAGAAGAAAGAAAGCAAAGGCGTTTAGATAGGTTAGAAGAAAGGCGTGAAAAAAGACGATTTGACCAAAAGGAACGTATTTCAAAAAGAGAGCGTAGTAAAGGTGTAGGTGGTTGGCTTACGGCAGTCGTATCGTTGTCGGCTGTATCAATAATTTTAGCGTCGCTACTTTTAATGACGGTGTTTACTCCGTTTGACGGCGCTATGGCGTACGACGTTCAAGCAAGACGTAATTTTTACGACCTTGTAGAATGTGTAGACAGTATTGACGTAAATTTATCAAAGTTGGTAGTGTCTAACGACAGTGAAGAACAACAACGCTTATTAGGTGATATAAGGGTGCAAAGCACTCTTGCTACCGATAATTTAACGATGCTATGTTTACAAGACGAAACTAAGTACAATACTACTAAGTTTTTAAATCAAGTTGGCGATTTTTCAAAAATGCTAAACTATAAACTTATTGAAGGTAAAAGTATTACGAGTGACGATAAAAAGTCACTAAATACTATGTACGAAGTTAACGCTTATTTAAAGCAAGAATTAGATGAACTTTCTTCAAAAATTGACCAAAACTTTACTTTTAAAAGTTTATTTGAAGGTAAAGGGGACAATTTGATTATATCAAAGTTTACTGAAATGGAGTCTAATATCGTAACTTATCCTACGCTTATCTACGACGGTGCTTTTTCAGACAACGTTAATAACGATAAGGCAAAAGCACTTGAAAATTTAAACGAAATATCTAAAACTGAAGCCGAACAAATTATAAAATCTACCTTTTCGTCATATAATTTAAAAGAAATTAATTTAGTTGGCGAAACGGTGGGGGTTGCTATTGAAACGTATAATTTTGAAGCAGTTTCAACTGACGGGGTTAAATTTGATGCGTCTTTATCTAAAAAAGGTGGAAAGGTTATAGAATTTAACCATTATAAAGATTGTACGAAAAACAATTACGACGCAAATTCTTGTGAAGAAATTGCTACTAAGTATTTAGAAAAATTAGGGATGAAAAATATGAAAGCAGTATGGCGTAGCCAAAGCGAATACACCCTAACTTTCAATTTTGCTTCAATGGTTGACGGCGTAATTTGTTATAGTGATTTAGTTAAGGTAAACGTTTGTAGAGAAAGGGGTGAAGTTTCTGGTTTAGAAGCAAAAACCTATTACTCTAACCACACGAATAGAAGCGTTAGCAAAGTATCGGTTTCGTTAAACGAAGCAACGGCTAAAGTAAGTAGTGAAATTAATATTGAAACGAGTAGACTTGCTATAATTCCAAAAGGAAATAACAGTGAAGTTTTAACTTACGAATTTAGTGGAAAACGAAACGACGAAACGTATTATATCTATATTGACGCATTAACGGGCAAAGAAGTTAATATATTTAAAGTAATACCTACTAGTGAAGGCGTACTTTTAATGTAAAGACTTGTATACGGCATACACAAGGTTGTGTGCCGTATAATTATTTTACAAAATATCGTTAGTGTTACAAAATAAATTGACTTTTTCGCGCTTGTATGGTATTATTTGCAAGCATATAAGGGGGTAATATGTTATTACTTAAAAATATAGTAAAAGATTACGAAGCGGGTAATCAAAAAGTTCACGCACTTAAAGGAGTAAGCCTAAATTTTAGGAAGAGTGAGTTTGTTTCAGTTTTAGGTCCATCGGGTTGTGGTAAAACTACTTTATTAAATATTATAGGTGGTTTAGACCATTACACTTCGGGCGATTTAGTAATAAACGGTAAAAGCACTAAGTCGTATAAAGATAGAGATTGGGACGTTTATAGAAATCATAGAATAGGCTTTATATTCCAAAGTTACAACTTAATACCGCACCAAACGGTATTACAAAACGTTGAACTTGCTTTAACTATATCGGGTTACAGTAAAGAAGAAAGAATTAAAAAAGCCAAAAAGGCTCTTGATAGGGTAGGTTTAACTGATAAATACAATAAAAAGCCAAATCAACTTTCTGGTGGTCAATGTCAACGTGTAGCAATCGCTAGGGCGCTAGTAAACGACCCTGAAATATTGCTTGCAGACGAGCCGACGGGTGCGTTAGATACTGCAACGAGCGTTCAAATAATGGAATTAATTAAAGAAATTTCAAAAGAAAGGCTCGTTATTATGGTAACGCACAATCCTGAACTTGCTGAAAAATATTCTACAAGAATAGTAAGGCTTCTTGACGGTGAACTTTTAAGTGACAGCAAGCCTTTCGCTGAAGAAGACGAGATAAAAGAAAGAAAAAACGATACGAAAACAGATATACTTAACAGTCAATTACCAAAAGGCAAAAGAAAGGAAACGGCAAAAATGTCGTATTTTACGGCGTTTATGCTTTCTCTTAAAAACTTGTTCTCTAAAAAGGGTAGAACGGTTTTAGTAGGTATTGCTGGTTCTATAGGCATTATAGGCGTGTCGCTTGTTCTAGCCTTTTCGGCTGGTATCAAAAACTATGTAGCGTCAATGCAAGACGATATGCTTTCGGGCAACCCTATTACAGTTAGCGAAGAAACGTACGACTTAAATTCGTTAACCAAAATGATGAATACTTCTCAAAAGCAAGAGATTATTAAAAATCCTAATAAGGTTTATGTAAACTCTATGCTTGAATATTTAGCGACTACGTCAACAAACCTTCAGTCGTTACTCGTTAAAAACGATATAACTAAAGACTACGTTGACTACGTTAAAATGATGCCAACTAATTGTTATACCGATATGGTTTTCGACTACGGCATTGATTATTCAAACAATATTTTTACCGAGTATAAAGATAACAAAACGTCAACGCCGTACAACACGTCGGTTTCAGCGTTAATAACTAAGTATACGGCAATTTTACAAGAGACTGAGTTTTCAGATACGGCGCAATTCGTAAAACAAATCGTTCCGTCATTTGAGCAAGCGCCGTCTAACCAAGATTATATTAAAAGTCAATATAAAATACACGGCAAAATTGCTTCTCAAAAAGACGAAATAATGCTCGTTTTAGATAAAAACGAACAACTTTTAGATATTTTACTTGCGATGCTCGGCTACTATACCGACGAAGAATTTTTAAATTTAATTTACAAAATTTCAAATTCTAATTTGTACAACCAAAATTTAGACGTTGACTGTTTTGATTACGATACGTTGCTTTCACATAAGTTTACATACTATTCAAACAATCAATTGTATAGTGAAAAATCGCCTGCAACTTCTTTTAGATTAAAGTCGTTTAATTACGAATATATTACTGATAAACAAGGTTTACCTTTAAAAGTAGTAGGCATATTAATTCCTAACGAAAATATTTCTTACGGTTGTATGACTTCGGGCGTGTATTATACTAAAGCGCTTAACGAATACGTTTTAGGAGTAAACGAAACTGAAAAGCAAGACGATGCTTCTATTATTAAGTACTTTGAAAATTTAACCGACGAAGAATGTAAACGTATAACTACGTCTTATAACAGTTTAGCGACTTATTCGTATACTTTTAATTACTTGGGCAATACGCTTAGTAAAACGGGCGTTGTATCACTTTTAAGTAGCAACTCGTTAATGAGTGGATTAATCGGTGGTGCTAGTGACGGCAAGGCTATGAAAGACGGTATTGTTCGAGTTTTAGGGGGCAATTCGCTTTCAAACGAAATTACCATATATCCGGTAAACTTTGACAATAAAAACTTGGCTACCGACTATTTAGATAAATGGAACGAAGACGGCAACATTGAAGTAAACGGCAATACTTTAACTAACGATGATAGACCTAACGTTACTTATACCGATACGTTAGAATTAATTATCGGTTTAGTAAACCAAATGATAGATATAATTTCTTATGCGCTTATAGCGTTTACGTCAATTTCGCTCGTTGTATCAACTGTAATGATAGGTATAATAACTTATGTATCAGTCGTTGAAAGAATTAAAGAAATAGGCGTTATCCGTTCACTTGGTGGTAGAAAGCGTGACGTTAGCAACTTATTTATGGCTGAAACGTTTATATTAGGTTTACTTTCAGGTCTTATAGGCGTAGGTGCAACTTACGGCATATCGGCAATAGTAAACAGTATACTTTACTCGTTAATTAGCATAAATAACTTAGCAATTTTACCTATAAGCGATGCTATAACTATGGTTTTACTAAGCGTAATTTTAACTTCGATATCGGGATTAATACCAGCAAGAAGTGCTTCTCGTAAAGACCCTGTAATAGCGTTAAGGACTGAGTAAAACGGCTTTATAGTTTGATAAAACGCATATTTTTATAAAAAAACAAGAAAATTTTACGATAAAATTAAAGAGTTTTGCAAAAATGCAAAACTATTGTTTTTTTAGTCTTAACAGTGCTAAAAAACGCTAAATAATGCGCCTATATAAAGGTTTTATAAAAA
>JAZOUX010000050.1:0-2223 GCA_045658325.1 Christensenellaceae bacterium
AAATACTCTTACAAAGCAAAACCTTGTATTATGACTAATTGTGAACTAAAATATTTTGAAGCGTTTAAGCGAATTTTACAAGGCACACGCTACGTTTTACAACCACAAGTATGTTTATCTAGTATTGTTGAGCGCAAACAATCGCACAAATATCAAAGCGAATTATCGCGTGTTGCTGATTTTTGCATATTTACTGAAGATTTTAAGCCACTTTTAGTTATTGAAATCAACGATAAATCTCATATAAGATTAGACAGAAAAAAGCGTGATAACAAGGTTAAATACATATTAAAATCAGCAAAAGTTCCATTATTAACTATTTGGACTAAAGACGAGTTTAATACGTTAAAATTTGCTCAATTATTTAAAGAAAACGGCATTAAAATCAATTTAAGGAGTATTAATAATGGCTAAAACTGAGTCAAATTACTACAAACAACGTGAAATTAACTGTCTAAACAAAATAAATAATTTGTGTGAAGATTTACCACAAAGCGTGTTAGAGTTCGTTGTAGGTATAACCGACTACACTTCACCATTAACCAGACTAAATTATGTGTACGATTTACGCATTTTTTACGATTTTTTATCAAAAACCCGCTTTAAAAAGACTATAATAGAAGAAATTACCCTTTCAATGCTTGATAATTTAGAAATTGACGATTTTGAATTTTTTTTAGCGTATTTATCAAGTTATACAATTAACGGCAAGTTAGAGGTTTGTAACGAACGTGCAAAGGCTCGTAAATTATCTACTGTTCGCGCTTATTTTAAGTATTTTTATAATAAAGGTAAACTTAAAAATAACGTTGCATCAAAGTTAACGCTTCCTAAATTGCACGATAAAGAAATAATTCGACTTGAAATAAATGAAGTTGCCGAACTTTTAAACGTTGCCGAAAGTGGCGATAATTTAACTGAAAGGCAAAAAGCCTATCACAAAAACACTAAAATTCGTGATATTGCAATTTTGACGTTATTTTTAGGCACGGGTATTCGTAATAGTGAGTTAGTTGGTCTAAACATTGAAGATATTGATTTTGAAAATATGAGTTTTGCCGTAACTAGAAAAGGTGGAAGCCGTACGATATTGTTTTTTAACGACGAAGTTGCCAGTGCTCTATTAGACTGGCTAAAATACCGTAATTTAATTAAAGAATTACCAAAAGATGAAAAAGCCTTATTTTTAAGCCTTCAAAACAAGCGAATTAGCGTAAGAACAATCCAAGAATTAGTTAAAAAATACGCTCGAATTATTACCCCACTTAAAAAAATAACTCCACATAAATTAAGAAGCACTTTTGGCACTAATTTATATAGAGAAACAAGCGATATTTATATGGTAGCCGACTTTTTAGGTCATAGCGATATAAATACAACTAAAAAACACTACGCTGCGATTGGCGAAGATATGCGCCGTAAAGCCGTAAAAGTAGTAAAATTAAGAGACGATAATAATAACGATTAATGATAGAATTAGATAATAAAATTATTGAAAACGCCTATTGTATTCACATAATAGACGACAACAATTTAATAAATATTGATACTCAAATTAAAGAGTTAAAAGACCTAGTTTTAACTAGTGGCGCATCTTATATAGGCCATATTTTAGTTAAACTACGTCAAATAAATCCAGCCACATATATAGGCACGGGCAAACTTGATGAGATAAATGGAATTTTATCTAAAAACAACGCTAATATCGTTATTTTTGATGGTTTTTTAAGTCCGTCTCAAACGATTAATATGAGTGAAATTTTAGGTGTAAAAGTAGTTGATAGAACAACTCTCATTTTAGATATATTTGCAAAACACGCTAAAACTAGCGAAGGCAAATTACAAGTAGAACTCGCCCAACTTGAATATTTATATCCACGCTTAAAAGGTAAAGGCACAGAATTATCAAAACTTGGCGGTGGCATTGGAACACGCGGACCTGGTGAAACAAAATTAGAAACTGATAGAAGGCACATAAAGACACGAATCGATCTTTTAAAAGCAAATCTTAAAGAAATTGAACTTCGCCGTCAATTAACGCAAAAAAGGCGCACTAAAAATAAAGAAATTTTAATAAGTTTAGTCGGTTATACTAACGTAGGAAAATCTACTTTACTAAACGCTTTATCAAGTGCCGACGTTTTATGTGAAGATAAACTTTTTGCAACGCTTGACACAACTACTAGAAAGGTTATTTTAAACGATAAAACGGCACTTATTACC
>JAZOUX010000051.1:0-8875 GCA_045658325.1 Christensenellaceae bacterium
GGGAAAGTTTTCTAAAACTCTCTAAAAGGCTTTTTTCTTGTTCGCTTAAAACTTCTATTTGCTCATCTTCTAAAAAGAACTGTGCAAGCGTTATTCCAAATGCGTTGCAAATTGCTTGCAACGTGTCTAATTTTGGTGGCGAATTTCTTGCTTTCATAGAAGCGATTGTTGACTGCGTTACCATAGCTTGTTGTGATAGTTCATAATCAGTCCAACCACGTTCATATTTTAACTTTTCAATTTTTGCGATAATATCCATAAAAGTTTTTCCTTTTATTTTATTATACTACGCAAAAGCAATAAATATAATACGCAATTAAGTTGACAATATATCGTAAATAAGTTATAATAAAAACGCAATAGCGAAATACTTATTGGAGAATTACTATGGAAGAGAATAAAAATTTAGATAATAAAGAACAAGAAGAAGATGTTGTTAGGTGCCCAGTTTGTGGCTCCCAAAACGTTGAATTAGTAACATATCAATCCTCATCAAATTTTGACAAAAAAGATGCGTGTTGCGGATATTTATTATGCGGGCCTATTGGATTGTTATGTGGGGCAAAAGATAAAACGGAAGTGCGCATTGTTAGAAAATGCAAAAAATGCGGAAAAGAATTTTAGTGGAAAATGACTAATAAACAATACGAAAGATGGAAAAAATGCATGAGGTTTTTTGGCAAACTTTTTAGGTGCCATCAACTGTCTGATAGGTCATTTCATCTTTATGGTTTTCAATTTCCTTTATGCGCTCGGTGTACGGGAATTTTTCTTGGCTTAGTACTATTTGGTCCCGTATTATGTGCATTATTGCCGCTAAATATGTACATATCAATATTTTTCGTGTTGGCAATTTTTATTGATGGTTTTACTCAATTAAAAGGTTGGAGGAAATCGAACAACTATTTAAGGCTTACAACAGGACTTGGGTTTGGCTACGCAATGGTGAGTTTTGTTTTTCATATTGTAATTATGATTGTTCGACTTTGTACATAAAAGATTAAACAAACAATGTAAAATTAAAACATAAAAGCGTTAGTAATTTTCTAACGCTTTTAATATGGGAAACCCATATCTCATATCGCTTTAGAAAAATAAAAAATTTTTAAGTTTCGAAAGTGGGATTTGCTCCGGAAAGTTGTGAAAAACGCAACTATTTGGAGCAAATGCAATACGTGTCTAATATTTAAC
This sequence comes from Christensenellaceae bacterium, assembly GCA_045658325.1. Classification (GTDB taxonomy): domain Bacteria; phylum Bacillota; class Clostridia; order Christensenellales; family Borkfalkiaceae; genus HGM11412. The sequence goes on from JAZOUX010000051.1 coordinate 1,192, forward strand.
ATATTAAAAGGCGAGAATTCTCGCCTTTTAGTTTTACGTTTTACAAACTTAAAATCACGCCAACAGACCATTTATAAGAAAATAGTTCAATTAAGTGAGCGCTTGTGCAACCACTAGACGAGCAATTGAACTTTATCGGTTTGATTGCTCGTTTTTTATTAGACAAATACTGACATTTTTGGTATTTTACAAATGGTGAAAAACGTCAATTTCTTTATTTTAAAAATTGGGGTTTTTGATAAAATCGTTCTTAATAACTCTAGTTTTTTGATAAAAAGAAGTATTTTTATAAAAGAGAAAGCCTAATGTTTGTCATTAGGACTTTTTATTCTTTGATATTTATAATAGATTTCAACCTTGTGGTCGTATATTAATTCCTTTACGTTTAGCCTTTTCATCGTGTTAATCAAAAGGGGTTCACTTTAAATGAGCAAATATTTTCATTAAAATAAGAAGTTTTCAATATATTATTTTTTTGATTATAATATTTGGCAACAAGCTTAGGATTCAAAGCACGCCCTTATTTCTTGAATTCTTGCTGATTTATCGCCCCAGGTTTCCATTACGGTAACACGAATCTTCTCTACCATCATAGCATCAAAGTAGTGAATTCTTTTTCTCATAAAATTATTGGTAACCTTTGCAATCTTTATCCATTTAGAATCAACCAGTACATCAATTTCATAATCCTTAACACACTGTGGAACTTTTGCTCTTTTCACAATCCAACAAGTACCCGGATTAGATAAATCAGTATTAAATACCGTGCTAATTGAATTAATTTTAGTCGGCTCTTTAAATTCAAGTTCAATCCACTGAGGAAGAGTTTGTGCTGGGTCAGAAACCCACTCGTATTGGTCTGCATCTACAATTCTTGAATATCCATTGTTTACATTTTCAGGAGCGCAGTTAGCCAACGCCTCAACGGGTTCTTTTATAGAAATCCGAAAACTTTTCTCACTTTCATAAGTCCATTTTCCATTATCGTTCATAATTCCTGTTTTATAATAAAACGATAGATTTGAAACAGATTTCCACGATATTCCTTCCGCTTTATCAAGCCACACCATAATAAAGCATCTGTCCATAAGTTTATCTTTACCAAGATTAACAACAATCGGGAATTTGGTCCAGCCTTCACTCATTGGGGCAACTACAGCCTGGGTTGTTACGACTTCACCTGGGGGTGACATTGTGTCAAGGCTGTTTCCGAGCAATTGATGCACCATCAAACGTAATTCCAATCTCTGAACTGCCATTACCACCTAAAACAGGTCTATTATGAATCAAAAGTGTTTTTTGTCCCATACGCGCAGATGCTATAGCTGCTGGCACTCCTCCGGGGCCACCACCTGCTACAATTACGTCATATTCTCCACCAAACTTAACTTCTAAACTCAAACCTTTAATACGCGCACGCTCGCTATGTATCTTTTCAATTTCTGGAGAAGGGACATAGTCCATATCTGTTGTTAACAAAATAGAAGCACAACGTGCAAAATACCCAGATATATCGTGTAAAGAGATGGTAGAATAGCCTTAATCTAGTTCATAATCTCCGGCAATTTCCCAAGCCCAGCGATCAGATGGCATGGCACCTAAAACTTTGCCATTTCCCTCTCCGTTAACTAAAAGCGTAAATTGCCCAGGAGAATGAAATCTCATCCAGTTTCTGTCACGAACCCATACACGATAGTTGTCTTTTTCGGGGATATTAACCTTTATAACGGCATCATCCACTGGCACGCCCGGTTCACCGGCTGAAATTAGATAAGGACTGCCCATTAAATGAACAAACTGGGTATCTTCCTTCCAGCCACCCTTGTTTTGAAATTCTAAGGCATCAATCCAAATTTCTGTTATTTTTTTCAATATATCAATCCCCCCTTATGCAATTATAATGTCATATTATTTGCATTATTATATAATTTTCCAAGAATTTTGTCAATAAAAACACAAATACACAAACAAAACAAAGGAGAGAAGAAATAAAGAAATTATTGTTTGTTGTAAGAAGCAAGCATTTGATAATCATAAAGTAAAACCACGTTTCGATATTACTCAAAAGTTAATTAAATTATGTGAAAATGGGCAAGATTTAATAGATTAGAAAGACTTATAATAGCAACTATAAAATTATCACCTTATCGTCAAATAGAATAACACAATTTACAAACGAGTTAAAAAACACGTTTTTTCTTGATTGTTATTATTCTAATAAATTGATTTTGCGAGTGGTTTTACTAGTTTACTTTTATTTTGGCTAAAAATAAGACGGGATTGACAGTTTAATGGTAATATGGTATAATACAAAATAATATAATGTAATGTAAATTATGCGAAGTTAAACGTTGTGTTAATCGCAAAATAGTTGCAAGACTTTCGTTTATAAAACAACAAAGTTACAAATTTAGTAAACAAGTTTTCAACTTGGATTAATGCAACAAATAAAAACAGCAAATTAAGGAGAATAATATGATAAGAAATTTGCCAAAAAAGAACTTTACTGTACTTGGAATAGGTGAAGTAATGTTAAGGCTTTCACCAGTTGGAAAGGAAAGAATATCTTATTGCGAGACCTTTGAAAAGAAGGCTGGTGGCTCTGAACTCAACGTCGTTTCGGGAATATCAATGCTTGGTTTACGAACGGGTATGATAACCAAACTTCCTAAAAACGAGATAGGCAAATTTATAAAGCACAAAATACGTTTTACCGGAACGAGTGACGATTATATAATTTACGACGAGTCGCCAGATATGCGTCTTGGCGTTTATTATTACGAGAGTGGCGCTTATCCAAGATTACCCGTAGCATCTTACGATAGGCAAAATTCTTCAATTACACGCTTTACTAAGGCTGAACTTCCAAGTCACGTTTATTCAAGCACAAATATTTTTCACACGAGTGGTATTACGCTTGCACTCTCTAATTCGCTTTGCGAGAACGTCGTGCAAATGATGCAAGAATTCCACGACGCAGGGGCGCTTATATCTTTTGACGTAAACTACCGTGCGGCTTTATGGGACGAAACAACGGCACGAGAAAAAATTACTTCAATTTTACCGTTGGTAGATATCCTTTTTGTTTCAGAAGAAACGTCGCGCAGAATGTTTGGTATGAGTGGAACGCTTGAAGAAATTCATAAGGAATTTGCGAAAAAATATCCGAACCTTAAAATAATAGCGAGCACAATGCGCACGGTTATTTCACCACAAAAGCATTCTTTCACTTCGAGAGTATACGATTGTGAGTTAAACGAGAGTTATATGGAGCATGAATATCAAAACATTGACGTTGTTGATAGAATAGGCTCTGGCGACGCATACGTTGCAGGCGCACTTTACGGGCTTTTACGTTTTGGTGATATTAAAAACGCATCGAGATACGGGAACGCTATGGCAGCGCTGAAAAATACGGTGCTTGGGGATATGACTGAGTGTGACCTTGTAGATATTGAAAGAATAATAAATAATCACTCAAGTGGTGGCGCAAAAAGCGAAATGATTCGTTAAAGGCTAAAAATTAACGTTTTTAAGGAATAATTAGTTTGTACAATACACGCAAAAGCAAGGTTTTAAACCTTGCTTTTTTATTGTAGTTTTAACGAAAAATCGTTACTTGGGGTAGTTAAGAAAAAAACAATAAAAAATCCTTCTATGGTTTAATTAAAGTCGGTTTATTGACCGAATTAAAAACATAGAAGGATTTATTTATAAATTATTTAGTTTTAATTATTATAACGATTTAATTTTATCTAACTTATTTTTTTTTACCGTAAGCAATAAGTTTTGTAAGTTCAGTAAACGGAATAATAGTAAATGCAAGAGCGATTGAAATACCGTATTCAGTAAGTGAAATAGGTGCAAACTCAAACATTGTATTAATTCCTGGAACGTAAATAACGATAGTCGTTAAAATAAACGAAAGTATAAACGCACCCCATAAGAATTTATTTTGCTTTTTCATTGAGAAAAGAGAGTGGTTTATCGACCTAGCGTTAAATGCGTGGAACATTTCAGTCATTGAAAGCGTTAAGAAAGCCATAGTCATACCGTCGTTACTAAAACCACCTTCAAAAGAGAATTCCCATTTCCAAACGCCCGTATTGCTAAACTCTTCAAAACAGTGACCTAAAATGAAAGCAAATAAAGTTAATAAACCAACGTATACGCCTTGAAGAACTACGTTAATACCAATACCACCAGCAAAAATACTTTCGTTAGGCTTGCGTGGTTTACGTTGCATTATATCCGTTTCGCCTTCTTCCATACCAAGTGCTAACGCTGGGAAAGTATCGGTAATTAAGTTAATCCAAAGTAAGTGCATAGGTTTTAAAAGGGTAAAGCCCATAATAGTAGAAATAAACATTGCAACAACTTCGGCTAAGTTACTTGATAATAAAAATTGAATAGACTTTCTAATATTTTCGTATATCTTTCTACCTTCGCCAACAGCGTCAACGATAGTGGCAAAGTTATCGTCTTGTAAAACCATATCGGCAGCCGACTTAGTAACGTCAGTACCCGTAATTCCCATACCAACACCGATATCGGCACTCTTAATACTAGGAGCGTCGTTAACACCGTCACCCGTCATAGCGGTAATAAAGTTCATTGCTTTAAAGCATTTAACAATTCTAACTTTATGTTCTGGTTGAACGCGGGCAAATACTGAAACGACTTTAAGTTTTTCACTAAATTGTTCGTCGTCAAGTTCATCAATTTCAGCACCCGTCATTGCTTGTGAAGCATCGGTAATAATACCAAGTTCTTTAGCAATAGCAATAGCCGTATCTTTGTGGTCGCCCGTAATCATAACCGTTCTAACGCCGGCTTCTTTACATTTGCTAACAGCGTCTTTTACTTCAGGACGAACAGGGTCTATCATACCCGTTAAACCGATAAACGTAAGGTCGTTTTCAATTTCACTAGGGTCTTCAAAAGAAGGGCAAACGTCGTAAATTTTTTGGCAAGATGCCAAAACTCTTAACGCGTTATCAGCCATTTCTTTATTTTGAGCAAGAATTTCTTGCCTAATTTCGTCGGTTAATTCAACAACTTTACCGTCTTTAAAATAAAGAGAGCAACGTTTTAAAATTTCGTCTGGCGCGCCTTTAGTATATTGAACAACTTTACCGTCGATAGAGTGTAGCGTAGACATCATTTTTCTCATACTGTCGAAAGGTGCTTCGCTAACTCTAGGGAAAGATGCTTCGGCATCGTTTTTGTTTACGCCTTCTTTAAAAGCAAAGTTAACCAAAGCGCACTCAGTAGGTTCGCCTTTTGCAACTAATAAGTCTTTATCTAAAACGGCGTCGCAACAAAGAGTCATTGACCTTGCTAAAAGTGTAATATCAGTCGTGTACGTTTTTACAACGGTCATTTTATTTTGAGTTAAAGTACCCGTTTTGTCTGAACAAATAATTTGCGTACAACCAAGCGTTTCAACGGCAGTAAGTTTTTTAACGACTGCTCTATTTTTAGCCATTTTAGTCATACCCATAGAAAGAACTATCGTAACTACGGTAGCCAAGCCTTCAGGAATAGCGGCAACGGCAAGCGAAACGGCTGATATAAAACTTTCTAAAATCAACTCGGCAGAAACGCCGATTTTTAAGTTAAGTATTATTTTAAAAGCAAAAATGAATACGCAAATACCTAAAACTAAAAAAGATAAAATTTGTGATAACGAATTAAGTTTCTTTTGAAGTGGAGTAGTTTCGTTAACCGTTTGAGCAAGAACGTTAGCGATTTTACCCATTTCAGTATCCATACCAACGGCAGTAACAACAGCAACGGCACGGCCGTAAACAACGCTACAACCCATAAAGAGCATATTTTTTCTATCACCAAGTGGAATATCTTTTAATTCGCCAAGTTCTAAAGTTTCACTCGTTTTAGTAACGGGAACGCTTTCACCAGTAAGAGCAGATTCTTCACTTTTAAGCGAAGCGCACTCTAAAATACGCAAGTCTGCAGGAACTGCGTCACCCGCTTCTAAAATAACGATATCGCCAACTACTATATCTTCGTTTTTAATAGCAACCAACTTGCCGTCACGAAGAACTTTACAAGTAGAAGCCGTCATTTCTTTAAGTGCTTCAACGGCTTGTTCGGCTTTACCTTCTTGAATAACGCCGAGTATCGCGTTTAATAAAACAACGCCTACGATAATAAAGAATTCGGCAAAAGATTCGTCACCGCCTTGCGCCCTTTCAATAATAACCGTAACCAAGTTAATTGCGGCGGCAATTAATAAAACGATAATCATAGGATTAGCAAGTTGTGATAAAAATCTTTGAAGCGCCGTTACCTTTTTTCCTTCAGCAAGTTTATTTTTGCCGTTTTGTTCAAGACGGGCATTTGCTTCTTGTTCTTTAAGACCTTCTTTAGTAGAGTTAAGGTGATTTAAAACCTTATCAGTGTCTTGTAAATAAAATTTCATTTACTTTACTCCTAAATTAAATATATTTTATATTTATAATAAAATCAAATAGAATTATATAAAATAATCGCAAAAAAGTCAATCTTTTAAGACGACAAGCATATAAAAACGTAACAAAATTTCGCAAAAATAAAATAAAGCGACAAAAAATTTTGTCGTTTTATTTATAAAAAATGGTATCAAACTGTAATTTTGTCTTCATAAACGGGGCTACTAGTTAAGTTCACGCCAAGTTTGCGTAAGAGTTTGCTGTCAATATGTGGTAACACGATTGACGAATGTACTTCAGCATTTCTTAGTTTTGGTAATTGTTTAATAGCAAGTTCAGCGTACTTGTTAGTCGACGTACTTGAAGAAAGAGCAATTAACATTTCGTCAATATGAAGCCTTGGAGTTTTGCTTTCAAGATAATTTACCTTTAATTCGGTAATAGGCACTATTCTTTCAGGCATAAGCAAATTTTCTTCGTCGGGAATATTTGCTAAATATTTAAGAGCGTTTACGAGCATTGCGCTTTGGCTTTCAAAAAGTGAAGTCGTTTTACCCGTAATAATAGTACCGTCGCTTAACTGCATTGCCGAACAAGGAACGCCCGTAATATCTTGTTTTTGTTTACAAGCAACGTAAACCTTTCTATCTTCAATAGAAATGCCTAAACTGTTCATTAATAGATAAATTTTATCACTTTCGTTGCTTTCTAAGTTATTTCTTCTTTCATTTTCAAGTGCTTTAAAATAACGCCTAATAATTTCTTGTTTAGACGCTTCTTTACAAACGTCGTCATCGCAAATGGCACTAGCAACCATATTAACGCCCATATCGGTAGGCGATTTATACGGCGAAGAACCCATTAACTTTTCAAACAAATTATTTAAAACAGGAAAAACTTCAACGTCGCGGTTATAGTTTACACTCGTTTCACCGTAGGCTTGTAAATGCCAAGGGTCTATCATATTAACGTCGTTAAGGTCGGCTGTTGCTGATTCGTAAGCAACGTTAACGGGGTGTTTTAAAGGTAAGTTCCAAGTAGGAAACGTCTCGTACTTAGCGTACCCAGCCTTAATACCCCTTTTGTAATCGTGATAAAGTTGTGATAAGCAAGTAGCCATTTTACCGCTACCAGGACCGGGAGCAGTAACGACCACTAAATTTTTAGTCGTTTCAATATAATCGTTTTTACCAAAGCCTTCGCCACTAACGATATAAGGAACGTTAGTAGGGTAACCTTTAATAGTGTAA
>JAZOUX010000052.1:0-3014 GCA_045658325.1 Christensenellaceae bacterium
TTAGAGTCTGATATCAGCGAAAATATTATTGCTATTATTCAATTTGATAAAGACTCCGGCGAAACCGTTTATTTACAATACGAAATTAATGAATTAGAAATAAAAAAGGAGATTTAAAAAATGTTTGGTTTAAGAGATAAAGTTGTTACGGTCAGAGTTAACAGCGAACTTTTAGAAGAATTTAAAAAAGCAGTTGATAAAAAAGAGAAAAATTATTGGAAAAAAACAAACACGTCTGACCTTGTCGAAAAGGCTATGCAAGATTACATAAAGGCGTCTTAATTATGGAAAAAATCGTAGTTGGTCGAACAATAAACGACGCAAGAAAGATTTTAAAAAACTTTGATATTATTTCAATTCGTTTAGGATTTAGCAATAAATATACGAAATATTATGGTTTAAAATCTTTGCCCGAATATTTAAAAATGCTAATCGTTTTAAACGTTTTTAGTGTTTTTAAAAACGACGAAAAACATATTTTTTTAACGGTGTAAAATGAGTAAATTAAATTGCCCGGCGTGTGGTGGAATTTTACGAAAAAATACGCCTAAAACAAAAAAAGCAAAAATTATAATTCGTTATTGTAATAGGTGCAAAACGGAATTTATGCCCTATCAAATTTTCAAAAATAATAAGAAAATCGATAACGTATTACAAACGACGTCAAGTGCAATACAACTAACGTTGTTTAACTTAAAGGGGTAAAAATGACGATTTTAGAAAGTAATATTTTATCTTGTATTTTGTGGGCGTTATTATTTTTAATAATTATTAAATAACGTTGCCCCCAGCGTTAAGGGGAACGGGCGTTGCCCGGTGGAGAAAATTATGACTAAAAAACAATTAACTTCAACTTTTGGCTGGGCTATTGCCCTTATTTCGTTATTAGCAGTAATAACGGTAGCGTTAAGCGTTGTTTCTCAAGGCTTTACGAATTGGGACGTTAAAACGTGGTTTAACAATGATACTGAAATTGTTTGCGAACACGAATTTGAAAACGGCGTTTGTGTAAAATGCGAAGAACCGGAAACAACTTGCGAACACGAATTTGTTGACGGCGCTTGTATTAAGTGTGAAATGCCGGAAGAAACGTGCGAACACGAATTCGTTGACGGAACTTGCACAAGTTGTGGTGAATTAGAATTAACCGAATAATTAATTTAAGGGGTTTTGTATGAAAAAATTTATAAAATTTTTAAGTCTAACGCTTACGTTAATATTAACGTTTTCGTTTATAGGTTGTAATAAAAATGCGCCAACTGAAGACGAAACGTCAAATTTAAGCGTTCAATTAACGTCGGGCGAAACGGTTATTGATAGCGAAAATAATACGGTTTCTAAGAGGTTGACTGCATTTGTTTACCCAGTAGACGCTCCTAACAAACTTGTAGATTGGTCGATTGAGTGGGACGTTAATAATATCGGCGACGATGCTATAATAAGTGATTATATAACAATTACACCACTTAACGACGGTAGCAACGTCGCAACCGTAACTTGTTATCAAGGTTTTGAAGGTTCTTCGTTTATGATATGGGTTATAACTCGTTTAGGTTCTTTTAAGGCAAGTTGTATTGTAACTTATATAGGTGTAGCAACTAGTTTTGAAATTATTCAAAATGGTGGAACTATAAGTTACGATGACGGCTGGGGTAAAGAAATTAATCATTTAGATGTTGGTCAAACGTATTATTTTGATTTAGCGTTTGATAATAATTTTAATAATGTTACTGATAAGTACGAGCCAAATTTTAGTTTTTCAAGCAATAGTTGTGGACAAATTCGTATTAATAATAAAAGATATACTAACACGACTGACAATCCTACGTGGGTATTACAAAGCGACACTATTGACACTATTGATTTAAGTGTAATAAATACTGGAGATAGTAGTTATTGGGCGTATACAAATACTTATTTAATTTCAGCGACTTACGACTCTACTCTTAAAAAAATTAAAATTTCTGCACATGCAACTTATTCAAGTTTAAATGGTTCAGCAAGTCAGCGTGGTAGTAAATTAGTATATTCTTATGCTGGCTTAGTTGATAATAAAAAGCCTTATTTCGAAGTTATAATTACTGATAATAATATAGGTTACTCGCAAACGTTATTATTAAGAACACAATCAGTTGTTGAAAGTGTAACTTTACATAATAGCGAATTAGTTTTTTAAAGTTAAATTATGAAAGTCCAAGGGAACATATTTAAAGGTTTATTTATTTTAATAGTTTTAGTAATTGTAATTGCTGTAATAAGTTTATTTACATATCAAATTAAAATTTATCAAGGCAACGTTGACTCTCTATCTTTAGTTATTAACGGGCAAAAAATTAACACATCGTCAAGTGATTTTATTGTAAGTTCAGATAACTCGTTACGAGTCGATGTGTTAAGTCCGTTAGAATTAAATTTTGAATATAATGTTGAAATTATACCAAATAAAATCGCGGGTAAAAATTTTTATATAACGTTAAGTGATATATATAAAATTGAGTATTTCGACGAGTCCGAATTGTCGGACGGCTTTATAATTGATAAACAAGATAATTACTTTACACTTAAAGCAATAGGAACGTTGACTGATATTTTTCAAAATTATTATGTTAATAATGTTGCTAATATAGATAACTATACTTATGATAATATGTTTACGGCAATAGTTACGTCAAATAATAAAAGTGTAAGTTTTAATTTTACAATAGGTTAAATATGAAAAAAATATTTATTTTAATTATAACTATTTTAGTGTTAGTCGGTGGTGTATTTCTTTTTTTAAATATTGATAAAATTTTTTCTAATAACAATAGTTTACCTCCTATTGAAAACGAAGAAAATACACCACCTATAACTGACGATTTTGTCGGAATTAAACTCGACAAAGATATTATTTATTTTTAGGGTAGAACGTCTTCTACCCTTTAAAAAAAAGGTATATTATGAAAAAGCAAAATTTTAAAAAACTAATAACGTTACTATACGTGTTAATTTTATCGTTTATTTGTATTGCGCCG
>JAZOUX010000053.1:0-4055 GCA_045658325.1 Christensenellaceae bacterium
CCGTATTTTTTAATAGCTTTCATAGCTACTTCCATGTTTCTTTCGTCGGTAAGCGCGTCGAATACACGAATAACGCCAACACCGTTTCTAATAGACGCTTCTACGAATTTTTCAACAACGTCGTCAGAATAGTGTTTGTAACCTAAAAGGTTTTGACCACGAAGTAACATTTGAATTGGAGTTTTAGTGATGTGTTTTCTTAAAATACGAAGTCTTTCCCAAGGGTCTTCGTTAAGGAAACGAAGGCAGCTATCGAAAGTAGCGCCACCCCATGCTTCGATTGAGTAGAAACCCATATCGTCTAATTTTTCAAGCATAGGAATCATTTCTTCAAGTTTCATACGAGTAGCCGCTTGAGATTGGTGAGCGTCACGCAAAATAGTTTCTGTAATTAAAACTTTTCTAGCCATAATAATCTCCTATAAATAAAGTGCGAGTAAAACGCCTGCTGCTATTGCCGAACCTATAACGCCTGCTACGTTTGGTCCCATAGCGTGCATTAATAAGTGGTTGTTAGGGTCTGCTTCACGACCAACGTCTTGTGAAATACGCGCAGCCATTGGAACTGCTGATACACCAGCCGAGCCGATAAGTGGGTTGATTTTTTCTTTTGATAAAAGATTCATAAGTTTTGCAACTAATAAACCACCAACCGTTCCCATACAGAAAGCAAATAAGCCAAGAACTATAATACCAAGCGTTGCTGGTGATAAGAATACTTCACCAACTGCTTTTGAACCTACCATTAAGCCTAAGAATATCGTAACCGTATTCATAAGACCGTTTTTAGCAGTATCAACGAGCCTTTCAGTAACGCCTGATTCTTTTAATATATTACCAAACATTAACATACCAAGAAGTGGCATAGCGTCTGGTAAAATTAAACCTACTACGAGTGAAACAAGTAAAGGGAATACGATTTTTTCTACTTTAGAAACCTTCCTTAACTGTTTCATTTTAATTTTACGCTCTTTTTCCGTCGTTAAAAGTCTCATAATTGGCTTTTGAATTAACGGAATTAACGCCATATACGAGTAAGCTGCGATTGCAACTTGTGGTAATAAGTGTTCGGCAAGTTTTTTTGTAACGTAAATTGCCGTAGGACCGTCTGCACCACCGATAATTGCTATTGCGCCGGCTTCAGTAAATTCAAAGCCCATAAGTGATGCACCTGCAAACGTAATAAATATACCAAGTTGTGCAGCAGCACCCATAAGCATACTTTTTGGATTAGCAATTAACGGGCCAAAGTCCGTCATTGCACCAATACCTAAGAAAATAATAGGTGGGAAAATTACCCAATCAACGCCTTTATATATATAGTAGAATAAACCTTGATTTCTAATAACCGTTTCAGTTGAAATAGTTAAGGTATTTGCTAAATATTCAATAGGCGTTCCACCACTTATTTGTATATTTGGTATTACGACAGCCGAGTTTTTAAAATGCTCAACTAAAGTATCGTAATTAGTTACCGTAGACGGTAAATTAAAGTAAGCAACTATTTCTTCAAAAGTTCCCCTAAACACTTCAACACCCGACTCAGCCGTAATTATGTAGCCTTTATCACCGAATAAAATTCTATAAGCACCTGGAATATTTACTATAAACATACCAAATGCAATAGGAAGTAATAAAAGCGGTTCAAATTTTTTAACTATTGCAAGATATACGAGTAAGAACGATATTGCTACCATCACTAAGTTTTGCCACGACGCTTGACCGTTAAATAAACTGTAAATACCGGTAGATTGCCATAAACTATCAAGCGATGCAACAATAGTATCCCATACCGTACATATTGAAGATAACGCTAACATTTAATATCTCCTTAACCGATAACGCAAAGAACTTCGCCGGTGTCTACGTTAGCACCTACTTGTGCTTTAAACGAAACAACGCCGTCACAAGGAGCAGTTAAGTCGTTATCCATTTTCATTGCTTCTAATACGATAACAACGTCACCTTCTTTAACAGTTGCGCCTTCACTAACCTTATAAGATTTTACCATACCTGGCATTGGTGCTGTTAAACTAGTGCCGTTAGTTACAGCTGGTGCTTTTGCTTGTTTTGCTGGAGCAGTTTGTTGTGGTTGTGCTTGTGCTTGAGTTTGAACTGGCTTAACTTCAGTAACTACTGGAGTTACACTTTCAGTAACGCCTACTTCTTCAACACCTACTTCATATTGAGTTCCTTCAATTGTAACTATAAATTTACGCATATCTATATCTCCTTAATACCTTTTAATTTTTTTAACGATAAATTCGCAATTAGATTTTTGATTTTCAAAATAATACGCTGTAATAGCGCCTATTATTGCAACTTTTACATGCTTAGGAATACCGTCGCTAACAACAACCGGTTCAACTGTTTTAACTTCTTCTTGTTTAGGTTGTTCTTCTTCTATCTTTTCTTTAGATTTTTGACCAGACAAAAAGAAACCTGCTATTTTTACGCAAATTACTATAACCGTAATGCCTAAAAATATAATTAGCATACCTATACAAAAAGTCATTAAACCTGTCGTTAATTTTGCATCAAACGGAACTTGTGAAGTTAATACGTTTAACATAATAACCCCCCTTTTTAATTCCTTATAATCATTTGTAATACTGAAATTACATGTTGACGTAAATATTGTGGTTCAATAATATTGTCAACGCAACCGAGCCTTGCACTATTCATAGCATCTTGCTTTTGTGCGTATTGCTCTTTTAATTCGCCAATTTTTTGTTCGTCAATAACACCGAATTCACAAGCAACGCCAACGTCGCCGTCTAAAAGCGAAATTTTACTGTCGCAGAAAGCGTACGAATATTTTACGCCAAATTCTTTTGAAACGAAAGCAGTATAACCAAGACCAATGGCTTTACCGTATACTACTGAAACGATATCCATACCACCTAAATTATTTAACATGTTAGTAATTTCAGTTAAAATAGGCGTTTTTGCCGTTGCAAAATCTTCTTTAATACCTTTAGTATTGATTAAGTTAACCATTGGCATACCGTTTTCGTAAGCGTAAGAAACGAAATTGCTAATTTTTAATACGTTTAATAAGTCTAACGAAACGCCTTCTTCACCGCCGTCAAATATAATTGAAGCAACTGAAACGCCACCAACTCTACCTATACCAGTAATAACTTCTTTAGCGTAACTTTTGTTAAGTTCGATAAACGAGCCTTTATCAAATAAGGCGTTAATTAAAGTGCTAACTTCTTTATTGCTGTTTAAAAGTAACGTATTACGATTTAAATCGTCAGCCGTGTCTTCACAAATTGAAGTAAATTCAGGCAATACGCTGTAAACTTTTAAAATACAACCCTTTACGTCGTTAATAGTTTTACAGTAGAACGTTGCTAAGCCGTTTTCAGCCTTATCGCCACCTACAACGCTTTTATCAACGCCGTTTGCGCTAGCCGAAATAACTTGTGGGCTTGCGTAAGAAACAACGCTTTGACCTACTAAAATCGTATAGTCGCAAATTGCAGTTAAAAGTGATAACGAACCGTAAACGTCGCCTACTACTACGGCAAATTGTGGCACTACGCCTTTTAAAGCGTTAGCAGTTGATAAAACTTGCGCTAAACCTTCCATTACGCCTACGCCTTCCCCTACTTGTACGCCTTGGCTATCAAGTAAATATATTACCGGAACGTTAGATTGACCTGCTTTAATAAGGCAGTTATTGATTTTTTCACAATTAGCCTTAGTTAAACTGCCGTTTAAAATTTTGCTGTTTTGAGCAACGATATAAACGGGATAATCGTCAATTCTTGCATAACCAGTAACAACGCCAAGACCTTCTAAATCTTCTTGGTAAAATTCATTTTTACCGAAAGAAAATGAATTAAGTTCAACAAAACTGTTATCGTCTATAATAGAAGATATCATTTTTCTAACGTCGCTTGACGCTTCGTAAAGTTTTGTTTTGTTTGCGTTTAACATGTCAAAAATATCCATATTTAGCCTCCAAAATAATTTCCCGACAAATTATACCACACAATAAAGGGAATTGCAATAGAAAATTGAATTTTTTTACTTATTTTTTAAAT
>JAZOUX010000054.1:0-2656 GCA_045658325.1 Christensenellaceae bacterium
ACCGACGCGTTAGCAAGATACGTTGACGGCGTAATTAGTCAAGATTCTTTAAGTGAAGAAAGTTTTTCAAACGGGTTATTAGAATATCCACAATACACTCGCCCACAAGTATTTATGGGGGTAAAAGTGCCAGATATTTTACTATCGGGTAATCACGGTGAAGTCGATAAATGGAGAAAGGAACAGTCTGTTTTGTACACTAAGTTAAAAAGACCAGATTTGTTAAAAGATAAAAAATAATGTTTTTACAATGGTTTCCAGGTCATATGACCAAAGCAATAAGAATGATGGAAAACGAAGTGAAACTTTGCGACGGTATTATTTATACGCTTGACGCAAGGGCTCCTTTCGCTTGCCTTAATACTACTTTAGAGCCGTTTTTTAAAGATAAGCCGGTCGTTTATTTATTAAACAAGGCTGATTTAAGTGACGACGTAAAGTTGAAAGAAGTCGTTAACGATTTTAAATCAAAAGGCAAAAACGCCGTTGTTTTTAACGCTACGGTAGAAAAAAACTCTCAAAAACTTTATAATGAAATAATCAACTCTTTAAAAGAAGTTAAAGAAAGATACGCTAAAAAGGGTGTAAATAAGCCGTTAAGGGTTATGGTAAGTGGAATTCCTAATACAGGCAAATCAACGGTTATAAACCTACTTTGTGGCGCAAAAAAAGCTAAAACGGGCGATAAAGCAGGCGTAACCAAAGATAAGCAATGGATTAAAATTAAAGACCTAGAACTTTTAGACACGCCAGGAACAACGTCGCCAAGTTTTGATAACCAACGTAACGCTTTATTTTTAGCGTTAATAGGTAGCATTAACGACGATATTTTAGATTTTATCGAACTTTCATACCAATTAATCAATTATTTTACTTTAAATTACAATGGTAGGCTTGACCAAGTATATAATATCAACACTACTGAAAAAAGCGAGAAAGAAATTTTTGAGTTAATAGGTAAAAAGCGTGGTGCGTTAATAAAAGGTGGCACTCTTGACCAAGAGAGAACTGCTTCAATTATAATTAACGATTTAAGAAAGGGTAAATTAGGCAAAGTATTATTTTTATGAAAGAACCAATAGATAAATTTTTATACGAAACTGAGTATAAGAATAAAGGATACAAATTAATAGCGGGCGTTGACGAAGTAGGGCGAGGACCACTTGCCGGTCCTGTCGTTTGTGCGTGCTGTATTATGAGTGATAATATAGTCGACGGCGTTGACGATAGTAAAAAACTTTCTAAAAAGAAACGCGATAAACTTTACGACGAAATTATTAAAAACAGTTTAGCCTATTCTATTTGCGAAATCAGTCACAACGAAATTGACGAAATTAATATTTTAAACGCAACGAAAAAGTGTATGAAAAATTGTATAAATTCGTTAAAAATCAAACCAGACGTAGTTTTTGTTGATGCCGTTAAATTAGCCGTTGACGTTGAAACCGTCGCTATAATAAAGGGCGATGCAAAAAGTTATACGATAGGTTGCGCTTCAATTTTAGCCAAAGTTTACCGTGATAGGTTAATGGAAGAATACGCTAAAATATACGACGGCTACGGTTTTGAAAAGAACAGTGGCTATGGCACTAAGCAACACATAGACGCTATTAAGGAGAAAGGACCTTGTCAAATTCACAGAAAAACCTTTATAAAAAACTTTTGGGATATTTAGGCGAAAAAAAGGCTCAAAAGTATTTAAAAAAGCAAGGCTATAAAGTGCTTGCAACTAATTATGTAACACCATTTGGCGAAGCCGATATTATCGCGCTAAAGGGTGAAGAATTAGTTTTTGTCGAAGTAAAAACTAGGTCTAACGAAAGGTTTGGTAGACCTTGCGAAGCAGTCGACGGCAAAAAACAAGAAAGGTATAGGCGTATTTGCGAATATTATTTTTTACAAAATAAAATACAAAATCAATTAACGTCGTTTGCCGTAATTGAAATATTAAAAAATCAAATAAATTTAATAAAAAACGCATTTTAATAGCAAAAATGCTTAAAAAGTTAAAAAAACAGTAATAAAACACTTGTCAAAAAAGCAAGTGTATGATAAAATATTTAAGGACTTCGGGTGGTCCTCTTGATTTTCAATGAACACCTTGTATATAGGAGGATAAGTCAATGACAATTATTGAACAAATTAATAATGAAAACATTAAAAGTGAAGTACCTAAGTTTAACGTTGGTGATACTGTAAGGGTATCGGTAAAGGTTATTGAAGGTACGAGAGAAAGGCTTCAAGCGTATGAAGGTATTGTTATTGCAAAGCGTGGTGGTGGTATCAGTGAAACGTTTACTGTTAGACGTATCAGTTTTGGCGTAGGCGTTGAAAGAACTTTCCCACTTCACTCACCAAAGGTTGCTGATATTAAAGTTGTTAAAAAAGGTGCTGTAAGGCGTGCTAAACTTTATTATTTACGCAAACTCACTGGTAAGGCTGCAAGAGTAAAAGAAATTATCTAATAATAAAAGACAGGTTCAAACCTGTCTTTATTATTTTAAAAAAGTATTGAAAAACGATTTGTATTATACCTTACAAATCGTCTTTTTTATTTAGTTTTTAAATTGAAATAAATTGTTTTTCAACCGTTTTTATAATTTGTGATTTACTTATAAATACAAGTCCTATCATTGATAAAATCATATCTGGAACA
>JAZOUX010000055.1:0-6489 GCA_045658325.1 Christensenellaceae bacterium
GTCTTATTTAAATAATTATCCTTTAAAGATTATACCAAACGGCATAGATTTATCTATATTTAAGCCAACGCCAAGCACTATTAAAGAAGATTTTAATTTAACTGATAAAACGGTTGTTTTAGGTGTGGCTTCTTCTTGGAATAAAGATAAAGGGCTTTATGATTTTTATAAATTAGCAGATAAATTAGGTGATAATTACAAAGTTGTTTTAGTTGGTTTAACAAAGCAACAATTAAAAGCAATCCCTTTGAACGTTTTAGGTTTTGAAAAAACCAACAGCGTAATAGATTTAGCAAAATTTTATTCTATGGCTGACGTTTTTGTTAATTTAACGTACAACGATACTTTTCCTACTGTAAATATGGAAGCACAAGCGTGTGGCACACCGGTTATAACGTATAATACGGGTGGGTCGCCAGATAACGTTTCAAGCGTTGGTGTAGTAGAAAAAGGGAATTTGCAAGCAGTTTTTGACTTAATTACAAGTAATGAATATAAAAAATCAATTATTGACGCTAAAAATTTTGATAATAAAGTAAATTATTTAAAATATTTAGACGTTTATAAAGGGGAATAATGAAAGTACTTTTCTTGACGAACGTTCCTTCACCGTATAGAGTAGATTTTTTTAACGAACTAGGTAAGTTTTGTGATTTAACCGTAGTTTTTGAAAAAAACACTTCTACTGAAAGGGATAAATCGTGGGGCGAATATCAATTCAATAATTTTAAAGGTATATTTTTAAAAGGTATATCTATCGGGCCGGATACTGCAATATGTTTCGGTGTAAAAAAAATTATAAAAAATGGTAAATTTGATAAAATTATTTGCACTAATTTTTTGTCGCCAACGGGTATGATTGCTATTTCTTATATGCGTAAGAATAAAATTAATTATTATCTTGAAAGTGACGGTGGTTTTGCTAAATCTGGCAAAGGGTTTAAAGAAAATCTAAAAAGATATTTTATAAAAGGTGCAAGTGGGTATTTTAGTACGGCAAAAATACACGATGAATACTATAAGTTTTATAGTGCCGACGAAACTAAAATATATCGTTATCCATTTTCGTCAATTAGTGAAAATGACTTATTAAAAACACCTACGCTAAATGAAGAAAAACTTTCATTAAGAAAAAAATTAAATATTAATGAAAATTTCGTAATACTTGCAGTAGGGCAGTTTATTTATCGTAAAGGTTTTGATATTTTATTAAAATCGGCAGTAAATTTACCAAAAAACATAGGAATTTATTTTGTTGGTGGTATTCCAACTGACGAATATAAATGTTTAGTTAGCGAAAATAATTTAACAAACGTTCATTTTATTGGTTTTAAAAATAAAGCCGATTTAAAAGAATATTATAAGTTAGCCGATATTTTTGTTTTACCAACTCGTGAAGATATATGGGGTTTAGTAGTAAATGAATCTATGGCAAATGCCTTGCCGGTTATCACGACGGATAAGTGTATAGCAGGGTTAGAGTTAGTTAAACAAGAAAAAACAGGAATAATTATTCCGTCAAATAACGTTGACAGTTTAACGGTAGCAATTAATACGTTATTAAACGATAATAATCTTTTACAAGAAATGAAATTTAATTGTCTTAAAAAGATTAACGAATACACGATTGAAAATATGGTTAAAAGACATATTGAAATTTTAGAAAAAGGAAATTAAAATGGTTAAAGAAAATAAATCAACACAAATGGGTTGGGCGTTAGCAATAACGTGCTTTTGCTCAAATATGTCGCAGTTTCCAGTTTTTGTAAATTTAGGAATTTCAAGTTATATAGCAATAGGTGTTTGGGTTGCTTTTTTAGGCTTTTTGCTTTTTTATCGTTTTAAGTTTAAACTTGAAAACGGGGTAATGCCTATATTGATTTTCGTTACCATTTTTGCGACGTTTTTATGCGTAATGCAAGTATTTTCAAATAGTAATTACTTATCAAGTGCGTTAATTTATCCTATATTTTTATCGTTCTTTATAATGTTTTTAGGTACTAACGTAGGCAAAATTATAAATGATAAAGACTTTAATAACATTATTTCCGCTTATATTTACAGTACTTTAATAGTAAGCGTTTATATCTTTGTCGTTTATTTGTTAAATCCTTACGATGCAAGTCGTGTATATTCATACGATTCAAAAAATTCAATAGCGCAAATAATTTTAACCGGTTGTTTATTAACGGTATTATTTAAATTGCAAAATAAAAACGTTATTATTAAAATAATTTACTTAGGTGTAACAGTATTTTTTGGAACGTGCCTTTTACTTTTAAAAAGCCGTGCAACTTTAATTTCAATTCCGTTTATCGTTTTATTTATGTTAATTTTCGGTAATAAAGGAATTAAATATTTCCGTTTAAAATTGACGGGTATACTAGTAATAGGTGCAGTTGTGCTTTTATTAATGCCAAACGTTTTAGAAACGCTTTTAAACGACTATATTTACGGTGGTCGTGACTCTAACGACTTAAACGACTTGTCGTCTGGCCGTTTTGCTGAGTGGCAAAATTTCTTTACAGATATAGGTAACGGCTGGATTTTTGGTAACGGTACCATGAAGCGAGAATCGTTAATTTTAACGTCCATTATAAGTTTTGGGTTCCCTATGGGTATAGCCGTAATTTTATTTGCTTTAACACCGTTAATATTTTCAATTAAACGTTTTAAAAATAGAGACGGGCTTATAACGACTTTGTTTTATCTTGCTATGATTTATTTTACAAACGGTATATTTGAACAGTTAGCGCCGTTTGGCCCAGGCGTAAAATGTTACTTATTATGGCTTTTCTTTGGAATTGCGATAGCAAGGCAAAATATGCAAGAAAATAAAAGTTTAGGGGTATTGTTTTAATGAAATTAATGTCTGCCGAAGAAATTAAAAAGGTGCAAATTGATATGCTTGAAGCATTTCATAATTTTTGCAATGAAAATGGAATTAGGTATTTTTTAGACGCAGGCTCGTTACTTGGGGCTATTCGTCACGATGGTTTTATTCCGTGGGATGACGATATTGACCTTGGTATGCCACGCGTTGATTATGACAAAGTTATTGAACTTGGCAAAAACGGCTTTGGGGGACATTATCGAATAATGACGGCAAGCGAAGGTATTTATCCTTTTGCAAAAGTA
The DNA here is from genome assembly GCA_045658325.1 of Christensenellaceae bacterium. GTDB lineage: Bacteria > Bacillota > Clostridia > Christensenellales > Borkfalkiaceae > HGM11412. The sequence continues at coordinate 3,139 of JAZOUX010000055.1, forward strand.
GTTGATACAAGAACTTTAATGATTGAGTTCCCTAACACGCATAGAAATAAAATAGGTATTTACATTGATTTGTTTCCAAAAGACGGCGTTAAGGACTTTTCAAAAAAGTGGTATAAAAAGTGTAAAAAAGTTGAATTTTTAGGCATTTGCTATTGGTTTAATAAGTTGTCAATATATTCTTGGAAAAATAGTAAAAATATATTCAAAAAAATTATAGCGTGGTTTGGTAGAACGTTTATTACTGAAAAAATGCGTTATAAACCACTTAACAAACTAGAAAAACTTGCTCGTGAGTTGCCGTTTGACGATGCTCCATATTGTGCGACGATAGTTGCAGGGGGTATGAAAAATTGCGTGCCTACAAGTTGTCTTAATAAATACGAACTACATAAATTTGAAAGTTTAATGGTTAATATACCCGTTGGATACGACGAATATTTGCGAAAACTATATAGCCATATAAATAACGGCGACTATATGCAATTACCACCAGTTGAAAAGCGGGTTAAACACGATAACGAAGCATACTTTTTAAATGAAACGGAGGTATAAATGAGTAATTTTGCACTTATTTTTGCCGGTGGCAAAGGTACTAGAATGACTATGGCAGATAGACCTAAACAGTTTTTAGAAATTGATGGCAAAACTGTAATTTGCCATACGATAGACCATTTTCAAAATAGTGATGATATTGACGGTATAGTAGTAGTAACTAACCACGATTGGATTGATTACACTAAAAATTTGGTAAAAGGTTACTCAAAAGTTTTTTCTGTAATATCGGGTGGACAAACTGCGTTAGATTCGCAGTATAACGGACTTTTAGAAATTAAAAAAAATTCTAACGGTCAAGATAATATCGTTTTAATTCACGACGGCGTTAGACCACTTATCGACGGTAAACTTATTAGTGATTGTATTAAATCAGTTAAAGAAAGGGGCAACGCTATCACGACAGCGCCAGCAATTGAGACTATTATTCGTACTGATGAAAATGGTAATATTATTGAAACGTTAGACAGACAATCGTGTCAATTAGCGCGCGCTCCGCAATGTTTTTATTTAGACGATATTTTGTCGTTACATAATAGGTCTATTGAAGAAAATTGCCACAATTTTATTGACTCGGCAACGATGATGACTTATTACGGAAAAAAATTATATTCGATAATTGGTCCGTCTGACAATATTAAAGTAACTACGGCAACCGATTTTTACATTTGTGAAACGATGCTCACTAAAAAGAAGGTAAAATAATGAATTATTTACAGCAAGATTTAAACGATTTAGCAAAAAAAATAATTGAATACCGTTTAAGCGATAGCACTATTTTAATTACGGGAGCAACTGGTTTAATTGGCTCGCTAGCAGTAAAGGCTATTTTAACGGCTAACGATAAATATAACGCAAATATTAAAATTATTGCTATGGTTCGCACTCGTGAAAAGGTGTGCGAAGTATTTAGTGAGCAAGCAAACAGTCCGTATATAAAATTTATTTATCAAGACGTTATCGAAAAAGTTATGGTTAGTGAAGTCGTTGATTATATTATTCATACTGCAAATTCAACAACTTCAAAATACTTTATTACAAATCCGGTCGAAACAATAAATTCAATTTTTGTTGGTAGTAGCAACCTTTTAGAGTTTGCTAAACTTAAAGCCGTAAAAGGTATGGTCTACCTTTCTTCAATGGAAGTTTTTGGTGCAACTGACGAAAATAAAAAAGTCATTACCGAAGGCGATTTAGGCTATTTAGATATTTCAAATATCCGTTCGTGTTATTCTGAAGGTAAAAGGTTAGTAGAGTGCGCGTGCAAATCGTATGCAGTAGAGTATAACGTTCCGGTAAAAATAGCAAGGCTATCGCAAACTTTCGGTGCAGGAATAAGCAAAAATGAAAATAGGGTATTTGCTCAATTTGCAAAAAGTGCAATAAATAAATCCGATATAATATTGCATACAAAGGGTGATTCAGTAGGGAATTACTGTTATACTGCCGACGCTTTAAACGCTATATTCTTATTACTTGTAAAGGGCGAAAATGGTGAAGCGTACACCGTATGTAACGAAAGTTCTACAATGACCATTAGTCAAATGGCGCAAATGGTTGCAAACGAAATTGCAAACGGTGAAATTAAGGTTGTTTTTGATATACCAGAAAATAACGTATTCGGTTACGCGCCTAAAACGACAATGCGATTATCTTCAAATAAATTACGCAGTCTTGGTTGGGTGCCTAAATACAATTTAAAAGAAAGTTATATTAGAATGATGGAGAGTTTGTAAAATATGGTTAGTGTTATAATTCCCGTTTATAACGTATTAAAATATTTAGACAAATGTTTAACGTCGCTTGAAAATCAAACTGAAAAAGATATTGAGTTTATTATAGTAAACGACGGCTCAACTGACGGCTCGGCAGAGTTTTGTCAAAAGTTTATTAAAGGTAAAAATCAATTCAAATATGTTTCAAAAGAAAACGGTGGGCTTATGTCTGCTTGGATGGAAGGTGTTAAGCACGTTAACGGTGATTATATAGGCTTTGTTGATAGCGACGACTACGTTGAACTTGATATGTTTGAAAAGTTATATCAAAAAGCAAAAGAATATAACGCCGATATAGTTATGTGTAAGTGTATTTACGAACAAGTAAAAGACGGTCAAATTATATCACAAAACCAGCAAAATAACGGTATAGTTGAAGGATTTTATGAAGGCGAAAATTTAAATAAAATTAGATTAAATATTTTACCTAAAACTGCTGAACATTATATATCTCCAAGCCGTTGTAATAAAATTATAAAAAAAGAAATACTTTTAAAAAATTTAAAATATTGCGACTCTTTTATTTCAAGTGGGGAAGACGTTAATTTTATTGTTCCTTGTTTTTTCAGTATAAATAGTTTTTATTATTTAGATAAAGCAAAATATCATTATATAAAAAATTTAACGTCAATTAGTAATAATTATAAACCAACTTTAAAAGAGCAATATAATAGGTTAATAAATAAATTAACAATAGCAAAAAGTGATTATAAAATTGAAATCAACGGCAATATTTGGGAACATATGATTAATTCATACGGAATAATGCTTTTGCGAATGATTTTAAATTCTAATGTTAATAGTAAAGAAAAAAAGTTGGCGTTAATCGAGTTGTATAATGACGAATTGTTTTTAAATGCTATTCAAAAGTCAAGTAAAGTTAATTGTAATAAATGGGAAAGGGCGTATATTAAATCAATGTTAAATAAAAATGCTTTACCATTTAAAACGTTGTTATTGCTATCTAAAATAAAAAATATGTTAAGGAAATAATTATGAAAGTAAGTGTTATAGTTCCCGTATA
>JAZOUX010000056.1:0-8522 GCA_045658325.1 Christensenellaceae bacterium
CTACTATGAAAACGACTGCAACTTTTTAAATATTTTAAATGCTTTAAACCATATTTCTTGCACGACAAAAGTCTTGCCCATGTCCGTAATAATTTAGATTAATATGCCCGATAAAGCCTATATGAACGTCGCTTAAAATTCCTATTTTGATATTGCTTCTTTTTATATATCCCCTTTAAAACTCGATATTACTTCATTACATACGCTATACGAAAACCCCTTACTTAAAAGATGGTTATAGCATTTTGCTAAAGTTTGACTATTAATTTCTTTATTTTTTAAATATTTTTCGGCTAACTTTATAGGAACGCTTATATCAAATTCAACGCTTTTAAAAAGTTCGTCTATAATCTTATTGTCAACGCCTTTTTGAAAAAGTTTATATCTTATAGCCGTTTCACCTAAACTGTCTTTATAGGTAGCAAAAAATCTTTCAGCGTAAACTTTATCGTCAACGTAGCGGTAACTAGCAAGTTTTTGCAAAACGGCGTTAATAATTTCATCGCAATAGCCTTTTGATAATAATTTAGCAATCACTTCTTTTTTTGTTTTTAAACTTTTAGAAATATATTTTAACGCTACGTCGAAACAACCATTAGTTTCGTCTAAAATTTGCGCTTCAATTAAAGTCTTTTCATCAACTAAACAACCTTCTTTTAAACGTAATTTCATAACCGTTAATAAGTCAAGCCCAATATAGAACTGACCGTCTAAATAAACGTTTACCCTTTTTTCATTTTTTGCTTGTTGTTTTAGGCTGGTTATAGTTTTCATTTTTAATACCTTATTCTTTTTATCAACTTATTTAATTATACAAAAATAAGCGTTAACAGTCAATAAAACTTCAATAAATACTTATATTTAAAATATTATTGACTTTTTTGTATTTTAACATTATATTATAACTATGCCGTAATTATATTATAATAATTATAAGGCAAAGGAGTATTTTTATGAAATTAAAAATAGGCTTAATTTTAACACTTTTAAGCATTTGTTTAAGTTCTTGCTTAATTGCTTGCAGTCAAGAGCCACCTTTAACAGAATGCGAAATTAACGGACACGACTTTTCTATCATACTAGAAAATGGTGCTCCCGTTACTTGTACAACCGACGGCTTTCACATTGCAGAATGTTCACGCTGTGGTGAAACTGAACAAATTACAACTCCGGCAACTGGTCATACTGAAACAACAGTTCCCGGTGTAGAAGCAACCTGTACTAAGGACGGTACGACAGACTCGGTAGTTTGTAGTGAGTGTAACGAAGTTATAACGCCAGCAACAACTATACCAAAAGGACATACGGTTGGTGAAGTATCATATATTTTAACTCCACCTGCAACAAGTTCGTATTATAAAGGCTATGTAGAATTTTTATGTGGTAGGGGTTGTAAAGTAGGTGGTTATAAACAAATATATACAACACCAGAACACCCAGACGGGCAATTCCCTTTACCTAATTTAGACGATAGCGCTTATACGGTAGAAGTTGACGGCGAAGACAATAATTATTCAATCGAAATTGAAGGCAAAACGGTTAATTTTACCGTTAGCAACTTTGAATTTGGCGGTATCACTTCAATTCCTAATTCTACTTACGTTTATAAATACAACGGAACTACTGCTAATTTAGTAATTCCTGAAACTTATAACGGCAAAACTATCATTGGTGTGTATAGCGAAGCTTTTAAAGGAAATACTTCTATTCAAAGCGTTACTCTACCTTCAACCGTAAAAGAAATTAATGCGTCTGCATTTGAAGGCTGTACTAACCTTACGACTATTAATATGGCAGCAGAAGGCGTTACTACGATTAGCGATAACGCTTTTAAAGGCTGTTCTAAACTTAATACTATAACGTTACCTTCAACTCTAACTACTATTGGTAAAAACGCTTTTGCTAACTGCTATTTGTTAGAAAACGTATCGTTACCACAATCAATTAGGTTGATTGACGAGTGTGCGTTTGATAATTGTAACGCAATCAGTTCATTAACCGTACCTGCAAACACAACCGTAAAAAAATTTGCATTTAGAAATTGTAAAGCACTTGAAGAAGTAGTTCTTTATTCTTCTACTAATAGTACTGCAATTTTAATGGGTTGTGATAATTTAAAGAAACTCACGCTAAGCAATCCACACTTTAATTTGCTTAACTTATTCAATAATACTGAGTCGTTTAATAGTTCACATAAACTTCCTTCTACTTTAACGGAACTTACCCTTATCGGTAACGATAACGTCAATGACGTTAATAACTACACATATAACGAATACGACGTATTAAAATATATTAAAAAAGTTAACATTGTTAATTGTACGGCAATTAATTATGGAGCATTTGACGGCTTTACTGCTCTTACAGACGTTACGTTGCCTAACGAAATGTCTAAAATTTATGCAAACGTATTTAGCGATTGTACTTTGCTTAATACTACAATCTCTAATAATGGTAAATATTTAGGTAACCAAACTAATCCTTATGTAGCATTAATAGGTTACGTTGAACCAACTACTCAATGTGGCTTTACCGTTAACGCAAATACTAAATCAATAGCCGTTTCTTCTGATTTTTGGAGCAAGTTTACTTCTTATACTATTCCAACAAGCGTTTCGTATATAGGTAGCACTTCTTCTTGCTCACCATCTGCTAACGTTACTTACCAAGGAACAATCGGTAGTTGGTTTAAAATAGATGCGAGTTACGTTAATTTCTTTAAAAACGGAACGGTAACGTTTAGCGACGGTAAAACTCATAAAGAAATTACGAATTTAGTTCTCGAAGAAGGCACAAAACAACTTTATAAAGACGTAATATCTTGCTTTAACTTAACGTCTATTACATTACCTACGTCACTTGATTATATTCAAGCATTCTCGTTTGACGATATGGATAATTTAAAAACCATTTATTATAACGGCGAACACCAAGACTGGTATAATTTAATTAACAACTCTCATTCTAATTTACTTAAAAACATAACTAACGTTTATTTCTATAACGGTAACGAATATTACGAACCAACTTATATTCAATACGGCACGTCAATAGATAATATTAAATGCTTTGACAAGTTAGAAAAAATTATTATTAGTAAAAACGTAAACATTAACAATAACGGCACTACGTTCGACGCGTTTATCGGTAAATGCGATTTATACTACTTAGGCGACGTAGATTACTGGGCTTTATACGGTAACAAAAAGACTATAATTGAATCTAAATTCAACGTTTACTGTTATCAAGAAACAGAACAAACTTTAAGCGAATTTATGGCTTCACCTATTAAGTTATGGCACTATAACCAAAACGGCGAGCCTACGGCGTGGGTAGAAGTTGGCAACACGGTTGCAAGTAAAACTTATACTTACTCTACTACTACCGTAAACGTTTCAGACGCTTATTGGGCTATGCTTCAACAAGCAAAAGCACAAGGTATGCTTGGTCAACTTTTTGAAACACAATTTGAAATTGATATGGTTACTTCAAGTGCTACAAAAGCCGATTATGAAGAAAAACTTGCAAACTTCAGCAAATTAATCGGTACGGATATGACAATTTCGTTTACTAGCAACGTAATGACTGTTAAAAAAGATAGTACAGTTCAATTAAACTACATAGAAATAGATGGTCAAATTTACGCTAAGGTAGGCTCTACTTACTCGGTATACGCAACTATTGACGGCAACACTATAATTGAAGGCGTTGCTGACGAATACGTTACGGTTAAACACGTTTGGACTTGTCAATAATTCAATAAACTACCACGTTAATACAATTAAAAAATCTCACTGCGATTTTGCAGTGAGATTTTTAATATATTTATAATTTATAAAATACTTTAAACTAAAGTTTTAAAAAATAAGGTATTTATTTTTCGTACGTTTGGTATAACCGTTCAATTTCTTCGACGTGTGATTTCCCCGCTGAAAGTTCGCAAATTAAATTAATAATTTTATCTTTTTCATTAGTAGGGCAAGTAAAGGTTACTTGCACGCCGTTATCTAAATACTCGTTATTATTTATAATAACGTTATACGACGATATTTTATTGGTAAATTTAGGATATAACGAATAAGAAAATTGCACCTTTAACTTAATAGACGACAAATATTCACTAACGGTAGACGTATTTATTCCACTCACCGTACTGTCGCTATAAGCCCTTGCTAAACCACCCGTACCAAGTAAAATACCACCAAAATATCTCGTAACGACGGCAACAACGCAAGTTAAATTACGGGTTTTTAACGCTTCTAAAATAGGAAGCCCCGCCGTACCTTGCGGTTCACCACCGTCACTGTACTTAAAGTTATTACCGTCAACGTCGCAAATAAACGCGTAACAAACGTGGCGAGCGTCTGGATATTTAGCCTTAATTTGTTTTATAAAGTCTTTTGCTTGGTCTTCATTAATTATGCTTTTAATATCGCATAAAAAACGTGATTTTTTCACTTCAATTTCGCTAAAAGACTGCTTTTTTACAGTATAATAACTACTTTTCATTATCCTAAAATGATTTTATAGTGAATTTTTTTACCTTTGTGTAATACGAACTCACCATCACTTAAAATTTCATCTGGCAATTCAGTCGTATTTACGGTAATTTTACTCTCGTTTACGCTAACGCCACCACCTTCAATAAGTCGTCTTGCTTCGCCCCTTGATTTACAAATGTTAATTGCAATTAAAAGGTCTATAACGTTAGTAATATCTTTTGAAACGTTTAAAGTCGGCATATTTTCAGTATCGCCACCGAAAGATGCTTTTGCTTGTTTTTGACTTAATTCGGCTTGTTCTTCACCGTGAACGAGTTTAGTAAGTTCGTACGCTAAAATTTCTTTAGCCTTGTTTAACTCGCTACCTTGCCAAGACGACATTTTTTCAATTTCGTCAAGAGAAATAAAGGTAAGCATTTTGATACATTTTAAAACGTCGGCATCGTCAACGTTACGCCAATATTGATAGAATTCATAAGGAGTGGTTTTATTTGCGTCAAGCCATACTGCACCCTTTGCCGTTTTACCCATTTTTTTGCCTTCACTATTCATAAGTAACGTAATAGTCATAGCGTAAGCGTCTTTGCCTAATTTTTTACGGATAAGTTCAGTACCACCAAGCATATTCGACCATTGGTCGTCGCCACCAAATTGCATATTACAGCCGTATTTTTTGTACAAGTAGTAAAAGTCGTACGATTGCATTACCATATAGTTAAATTCTAAGAAAGAAAGTCCCTTTTCCATCCTTTGCTTGTAACACTCAGCCCTTAACATATTATTTACCGAAAAGCACGCGCCTACTTCCCTTAAAACGTCTACATAGTTAAGTGAAAGCAACCAATCGGCGTTGTTTACGATTATAGCAGAGTTTTCGCCTTCAAAACGAATAAACCTTGACATTTGCTTTTTAAAGCACTCAATATTATTGTCAATCATTTCTTTAGTCAACATTTGACGCATATCCGTTCTACCAGACGGGTCGCCAATCATACCCGTACTACCACCTAATAATACTACGCGTTTATTGCCAGCCATTTGTAGCCTTTTCATTAAACAAAGAGCCATAAAGTGACCAACGTGTAAACTATCTGCCGTTGGGTCAAAACCTATATAAAAGGTTGCTTTGCCGTTATTAATAAGTTCTTTAATTTCACTTTCGTCGGTTACTTGTGCTATAAGCCCCCTTTTTTGTAATTCTTCGTAAATTTGCATAATATTTCTCCTTAACTTTTCTACAAAATAAAAAATGCCCCCTTAATTTGAGAGCAATAAATTTGCGGTACCATCTCATAACAGACGTTTTTCACAAAACGCCCCTTAGTAAGTGCAATAACACTATTCGCTATAACGGGCGCACCCCGACTACCCCTACTTTATTCAAGGCAATAACTCAACGGTGTATTCGCTTAAATACTCTTTATGTTTTTGCACCAACCAAACACTCTCTAAAAAGAAATAAAATAGTTACTTGTCCGTATCACAGTCTTATAGATAGATTTTAACATTACCCCAAGTTATTGTCAAGCAAAAAAGCATTTTATAATAAATAAAATTATTTATATAAAAATAATTGCAAAATTTAAAAGGTTTTGTTATACTATTATTTAGATAATTTTAAAAATTTTGGAGGAATTTTTATGCAATATTCAAACGAAGTAAAAGAAATGGTTTGCGTTGCAAAAGGACCTAAACACGGTCCTGCTCCTATTCCGGAAGAAGGTAAATGGATTCAATCTAAAGAAATTAAAGACGTATCTGGTTTTTCTCACGGTATAGGTTGGTGCGCTCCGCAACAAGGAGCATGTAAACTTTCGCTCAACGTTAAAAACGGTATTATTGAAGAAGCGTTAGTTGAAACTATTGGTTGTTCTGGTATGACTCACTCAGCCGCTATGGCTTCTGAAATTTTACCTGGTAAAACTATTTTAGAAGCACTTAATACCGACCTTGTTTGCGATGCTATTAACACGGCTATGAGAGAACTTTTTTTACAAATAGTATACGGTAGAACTCAATCTGCTTATTCTGACGACGGTCTCGTTATCGGCGCTGGTTTAGAAGATTTAGGTAAAGGTCTCCGTTCACAAGTAGGTACTATGTACGGCACTAAGGCTAAAGGTACTAGATATCTTGAAATGGCTGAAGGTTACGTTACTAGAATGGCTCTTGACGAAGATATGCAAGTTATTGGTTACGAATTCGTTTCACTTGGTAAAATGACTGACTTTATTAAAAAAGGTATGTCTCCTAACGAAGCGTACGAAAAAGCAATGGGACGTTACGGTAGATTTGACAATGCGTACAAATATATCGACCCTCGTAAAGAATAAGGAGATACGACTATGGCATTATTTGAAAGTTATGAAAGAAGAATTGATAAAATAAACGCTTGCTTAAAAGAATACGGCATTTCTTCGATAGAAGAATGTAAAGAAATTTGCTTAGCAAAAGGTATTGATTGCGACAAAATCGTTAGGGAAACACAACCTATTTGTTTTGAAAACGCAGTTTGGGCTTACACTGTAGGTGCTGCTATCGCTATTAAGTCTGGTTGCACTAAGGCTTACGACGCTGCTAAGAAAATCGGCGTTGGTTTACAAGCGTTTTGTATTCCTGGCTCGGTTGCAGACAATAGACAAGTTGGTTTAGGTCACGGTAACCTTGCTTCAATGTTATTAAACGACGATACCGACTGTTTCTGTTTCCTAGCCGGTCACGAATCTTTTGCTGCTGCCGAAGGCGCAATTAAAATTGCCCTTAACGCTAATACAGTTCGTCAAAAACCTTTAAGAGTAATTTTAAACGGTCTTGGTAAAGACGCTGCTATGATTATATCAAGAATTAACGGCTTTACTTACGTTGAAACTGAATTTGACCCATATAGTGAAACTGTTAAAGTAGTTTACGAAAAGGCTTATAGCGACGGTCCAAGGGCAAAAGTAAAATGCTACGGTGCTGATAACGTTCCTGAAGGCGTTGCTATTATGAAACTTGAACACGTTTCAGTTTCAATTACGGGTAACTCAACTAACCCTACCCGTTTCCAACACCCAGTTGCTGGCACATACAAAAAATGGGCTATTGAAAACGGTCAATCTTACTTCTCAGTTGCTTCTGGTGGTGGTACTGGTAGAACGCTTCACCCAGATAATATGGCTGCTGGTCCTGCATCTTACGGTATGACTGACACTATGGGCCGTATGCACGGCGACGCTCAATTTGCTGGTTCAAGTTCAGTTCCTGCACACGTTGAAATGATGGGCTTAATCGGTATGGGTAACAACCCTATGGTAGGCGCTTCAGTTGCTGTTGCAGTTGCAGTTGAAAAGGCTATGAACTAATTTAAAATAAAAAATTAAATAAATAGTTTAAAAATTAAAACTTAGCACGCTATCTCAATTGTAGAGAGATAGCGTGCTTTTCTTATAGAACATTTATTACTTTGTCCTTTTTTTTGTTTTTTAAAAAACAATAAGCATAATAAAGGCTGAAATGCACCCCAAATTTGGGGTGCATTTCATTTTTGCAAACTTTATTTATTGTTTTTTATTAAGCTGAAGCTTTTGGGTTGGAATCTAAAATATTATCTCCACCAGTAAGGTCGTTTATAAGTCCTTTAAATGCCGTTTTACCATCCTTTGCTCCCCAGTAGTTATCACTAATTTCAACAGTTGTTTCAGTATTTACTCTACATTTTAATAATTCGCCATTATTATCACTTGCATTTATCATAACGTTGTTTTTAATAAATAGTTCACCACCATTGCCAAGAACACCAATTCTAATTGCATGGTTTCCAGTATTGATTATTTCATTATTTTTAATAACAATTTTTCCAATATAACTATTACCGCTACCTGCTATTTGAATAGCGTTATAAGCAATATTTTCAAATTTACAATCTTCTATAGTAATATTTACGTCGTCAGTATTTGTTACGTCTATAGCAATTGCATTTGCATTAGTTCCTTCACAATTTAAGAATTCACAATTTTTTATAGTAATGTTAGAAATTGC
>JAZOUX010000057.1:0-12139 GCA_045658325.1 Christensenellaceae bacterium
TGAAAAAATTTAGCCTTTTAATATTAATTTTAGTTTTTATAACGGCGTTTTCAGTAATTTTATGTGCTTTTTTTCCTAAAACGGTATCATCGTTAGCCTTTAGGGCTGGCTGGTACGATTTAGCAGTAACTTTTAGCCAAAAGAATTACGAAAAAAATCAAAACACTGAAAATTTAGTTGATTTAGTTGAAAAGTCGATAATTGCTAAAAACCATACGGTAACTAGCAATCACGCCGGCTTACTTTTAGTTGACGAAGACTTTAGAAATTGCGTTTTACCTACTAAAGAAGACGGCTACTTTAACTACGTTGCTTCGGCTTACGTCGTATCGCTTTACGCCATTTCTAGTTTTGATAAAAGCGTAAAAAGCGCAGTTAATTATACCGACTTTCAAGTTAGGGGAATAAACCCTACTACTACCCTTATTTCAATTTGTGCGCAAGATAATAATAAAGACGTTTTAGCTTTACTTTTAGATGAACTTAACTTGCTTACAACTAACCAAATTATTGAAGAATATAAACAAAATATAAATACAGTTTTACAAAATTAATGGAGTTTTTTATGAAAAAAGAAAGATTAGTTGGTACAGTATCTCGTGGTATTCGTTGCCCAATAATTAGACAAGGTGATAATCTTGCTAAAATCGTAGCAGAAAGCGTTTTAAACGCAGCAGAAAGCGAAGGCTTTACTCTCAACGATAAAGACGTTATTTCTATAACTGAATCAATCGTTGCTCGTGCGCAAGGCAACTACGCTACGGTTGAAGACATTGCTACCGACGTTAAAAATAAGACGGGTGGCGAAACGGTAGGCGTTATATTCCCTATTCTTTCTCGTAACCGTTTTGCAATATGTTTACGCGGTATTGCTAAAGGCGTTAAAAAAGTAGTTTTAATGTTAAGTTATCCGTCTGACGAAGTTGGTAACGAATTAGTTAGTCTTGATAAAATTGACGAAGCAGGCGTAAATCCATATTCCGACGTATTAACTTTAGAAAAATATAGAGAACTTTTTGGCGAAAACAAGCACCCTTTTACCGGTATCGACTACGTTGAATACTACGGCAATTTAGTTAAAGAGTGTGGTGCTGAAATTGAAATAATATTTGCTAACCAACCTAAAACTATTTTAAATTATACCGACGTTGTTATCAACTGCGATATTCACTCACGAGCAAGAACAAAACGTATCTTAAAAAATGCAGGTGCTAAAATTGTTGTTGGTCTTGACGATATTTTAACAGCCCCTATTAGTGGTGGTTTTAATGAAAAATACGGTTTGCTTGGCTCGAACAAATCTACTGAAGACAGTATTAAACTTTTCCCAAGAGAATGCTTCGACCTTGTTTTAGAAATTCAAAAATTAGTTTTTGAAGCAACCGGTAAAAAAGTTGAAGTTATGGTTTACGGCGACGGTGCGTTTAAAGACCCTCAAGGCAAAATCTGGGAACTTGCAGACCCTGTCGTTTCTCCAGCATATACCGACGGTCTTATCGGTACTCCTAACGAACTTAAACTTAAATACCTTGCCGATAACGATTTTAAAGACTTATCGGGTGACCAACTTAAAGAAGCAATTTCTAACAGTATTAAAGCAAAAGATAGCAATCTCGTTGGCAGTATGGCTTCACAAGGCACTACACCAAGGCAACTTACCGACCTTATCGGTTCGCTTTGCGACTTAACTAGTGGCTCTGGTGATAAAGGTACGCCAGTAGTTTTAGTTCAAGGTTATTTTGATAATTATACAAATTCATAAGGAGATAAATTTTATGTTTTTACCTAACGTTCGACCTGAAAATATGGAAAGAATTACTAACGACGTTTTAGCGCAAGCCTTTATCGACGAGCAAGTTGCTTTAATTAAAGAGCAAGTTGGTGATAAAAAAGTTTTACTTGCTTTATCTGGTGGTGTTGACAGTTCAGTCGTTGCTGCCCTTTTAATAAAAGCAATAGGACAAAATCTCGTTTGCGTACACGTTAACCACGGCTTATTAAGAAAGGGTGAACCCGAACAAGTAGTTGAAGTTTTTCGCAATCAAATGAACGCAAATCTCGTTTACGTTGACGCAGTAGATAGATTTTTAAATAAACTTTCTGGCGTTAGCGAACCTGAACAAAAACGTAAAATAATCGGTGGCGAATTTATTAGGGTTTTTGAAGAAGAAGCAAGAAAACTTAACGGCATTGACTTTTTAGCACAAGGCACTATCTACCCTGACATTTTAGAAAGTGGCCCTGTTAAAGCACACCACAACGTAGGCGGTCTTCCAGACGACCTTCAATTTGAATTAGTTGAACCTATTAGACTTTTATATAAAGACGAAGTTAGAATAGTTGGTAAACAATTAGGCTTGCCAGATAATATGGTATTCCGTCAACCTTTCCCTGGTCCTGGTCTTGGCGTTAGATGTTTAGGCGCAATTACGAGAGATAGGCTTGAAATGGTTAGGGAAAGCGACGCTATTTTAAGGGAAGAATTTGCTAAAAATGGTTTAGAAGGCAAAGTATGGCAATACTTCACTTGCGTACCTGATTTTAAAAGCGTTGGCGTAAAAAACGACCAAAGGGCTTACGAATATCCAGTTATTATTAGGGCTGTAAACACCATTGACGCTATGACGGCAACGGTTGAAAACGTACCGTTTGAAATTTTACAACATATTACAAACCGTATCTTAACCGAAGTTAAAGGCGTTAATAGAGTCGTTTACGACTTAACACCAAAGCCATGCGGAACTATTGAGTGGGAATAAGATTTTATTTAAAACAAAAGACTTAAACTTTGTGTTTAAGTCTTTTATTTATACTCTTTTGCATTGCTTTTTATATAATTGTGGTTGAATATAGTAGATTTTTAAAAGGCTAAATTAAAACTACTTTAAATCGCTTAATATATACTAAAAATTACCATATAAAATATTAAAAAGCGATTTTTAGCGTTATACGCTTAGTACAATAAAAACGATAATATTAGAAAATAGAAAATTTAAAAAACTATTGTAAAAATTACGACTTTATGGTACAATTAAATTATAAAATTTAGCACAAGTTTTTACTTGTGCTATTTTAAAAGGAATATTATGGAAAAAATTGAAAGTTTTTGTGTTAATCATTTAAAACTCTATAAAGGACTATACCTATCTAGGAAAGACGTGTTTAACGGCGTTACTATTTCAACCTTCGACCTTCGCATGAGCGCACCTAACCGTGAAGAACCTATTGATAAAAGTGCTTTACACACCATAGAACACTTGTTTGCCACTTTTTTAAGGAATTCTAAACAAAAAGATAAAATCGTTTATTTTGGTCCTATGGGCTGTCGTACTGGGTGTTATTTGGTAATGGAAGGCGATTTAACACCTATTGACGTGTTCGACCTTATCGTAGAGTGTTGCGATTTTACTCTTAATTTTAAAGGCAAAATACCTGGTGCAAGTAAAAAAGAGTGTGGTAATTACCGTGAACAAAATTTACCGCTTGCTAAAAAATGTATCAAAAAGTTTAAAGAAGAACTTTGTTTATATAAACGGTTTACTTATTCTAAGTAAAATCATTGCAAAAATAAAAAATATATAGTATTATTAAATTATGGATAAAATCAATATTAGTTGTATTTTTTGTGGTGAAACTTTTTTAGAGAACTTGACTAAAAAAGAAAGTATTTGCCCTAAGTGTAAAAGGGCGTTTGATACGTCAAAAGGCTCTAAGTATTATAAAAGTTTACTAAAAGTACAAAAGCAAGAAAACAAAAAAATAATTAACGAAATTTATAACCAAATTGATTTGCTTTTAGACAAGGCGCAGTATTATTTAGATAACGAAAAGTACGAAATGTGCGAAGAAACTTTAAATAAACTACTCAACTTAAACGATAGCGATAGGCGTATTTATCTTTTATTCGTGTACTTAAAAACTAAAAACTTTACCGATTTAAAAGACAAGTCGCACTACCCATATTTAGAAAGGCTAATTGAACTTTCTAATGAAGAAGAAAAGAAGCAATTGCGTAAAATATACTCAACTTATTATAAAAAAAGCAATTTAACCGACGAAGAACTTGACGAATACAATTTTCATTTAGCAAATAATAAAAAGCAAAATTTAGAGTCAGCACTAAAAGACGGTATTCCACTTCATTACGAAAATGCTAGAAAGTATAGAGTTTTTAAAGTGCTTTCAATTATATTCACTATAATATTTACGACGTTAATAATTTGCCATTTTTCATTTAAAATTGACGTTTTGCTTTACGTTGCAAGCGCTTTTTCAGCACTTTTATTAGGTTGTATATTAATGGTAATTAACTTAAAGCCAAGGCTGAAAATCTACGATGCTTTGTTAGATTTTTACGACGAATTTGATAATTTCAACTTAAAAACTACTGAAAAGTTACAAACTATTAAGCATTTATCTACAATTAGCCAAGCATTTTTAAACAACGGCTCAAACTATTCAATAAATGCCTTAATATATCTTTTCGTCAATGATTTAGTTACTTACGATAACGATAAGGTTTTAGAGTTTTTATTAAAATATAAAGTTTTTACTAAATATATTAAAAAGTAAATAAAAAAAGTGTAGCAAAAGGCGTGTCATAGAAGATATAAGTTCTTTAAATGGCGGTAAATCACCATCTGCTATATACGATTTAATTAAAGGTAGAACTAAATGCTTTAAAGTTTCTACAATAAAAGCCTTTAGTCAGGGGGCATGATTAACCTTATAAAAGTTTTTTGATAAAGACTATATTAATGATTTTGAAGAATAAAAAATATAATATAAAACCACGGGAACTCCCCGTGGTTTTTATTTGCGTAATTTAATACAACTTATATATAGAAAAATCTTTATTATTGACGTGCTAAACGCTACAACTTTTTAATTTATCGTATATTTATAAAGTTCGTTTTTACTAAGTCCACGTTCTTTGGCTACTTGCTTTAACGCTTCCTTTTTCGTCATACCCCTTAAAATATAAAGGTTAATATGTTCTTCAACAGTCAATAACGAATATTTATCATCGCTTGCAGTCAATTCATTACAGCCATCAACGACTATTACGAACTCACCCTTTGGTTCTTCAATTTGGGCGTTTTTTAAGGTCGACATATAAACACTTTCGTGTATTTTGGTAATTTCTTTTACGACTGCAACCTTTCTATCACCTAAAACGCTATATAAGTCTTTTAAATCTTTATTTACGTCGTGTGGGGCGCTGTAAAAAATAAGCGTTTCTTCATAACGTATGCGTTTTTTTAATAACTCTATCCTATCCTTTTTCTTTTCGGGCAAAAAGCCGATAAAAGCAAAATTTTCAGCACTTAATCCTGATAAAATAAGTGCCGATACGAAAGCCGTTCCCGACGGAATTACGGTATAATCAAAACCCCTTTCCCTTAAAGTTTTTGATAAAATATTGCCGGGGTCACTAATTATTGGCATACCAGCGTCGCTAATAACTGCGATGTTTTTGCCTTTTTCTAAAAGTGATATAATTTGTTCTATCTCTTTTGCTTCGTTAAATTTATGAAAAGAGATAAGTTGTTTTTTTATTCCGTAAAAATTTAATAACTTCAAAGAGTGGCGTGTGTCTTCACAACATATTAAGTCTACGCTATTTAAAGTTTCTAACGCCCTTTTTGAAATATCGTTCATATTTCCTATCGGCGTTCCTACAAAATATAACATATTAATCTCCGTTTACCATATTTTCTAATATTTTAAGTTGTGGTTTACAGCCTTTAACACCTTCAACTAAAAATAAATACGGCTTTAAATTACCTTTAGTTACTACGAACTGTATTTTAGTAGGCTCTATTTTGCACTCACGCATTTTGCAAATTAAGTCGGTAAAACGCTCGGTACGTTGACACATACATAGCCTACCACCAAACTTTAATTTTTTACTTGCAATTTCAATAATTTCTTCTTGAGTAACGGTTACTTCGTGACGGCAAATGGCCAAGTGTTTATTGCCGTTGGGTTCACCACTGCCAACCTTTTTATACGGTGGATTACAAAGTATTAAAGAATATTTTTCGTTAAAAGAAACGTCTAACTCTTGTAAAGGCTTGTTTATAACTGTAAAAAGATTTTGCAAATTGTTGTATTCAACCGTTTTTTTAGATAAATCGGCTAGTGGCTTTTGAATTTCAATTAAATCAACGCTTTTAATATTATCGTTTAAAGCGTAATAATGAATTCCCACTATACCACTACCACTACAAAAATCAGCAACGACTTCACCTTTTTTATTGCTTGCAAATTTACTAAGTAAAACGGCATCGCTCGTAAAACGGTACAAGTCGGTATCTTGATAAATTTTTAAGTTTTTAATTAAAATATCTTCTAAGACTTCCAAAATAACCCCTTATAAAAAAAAGTGGCATAGCCACTTTTTTTATTCTTCTTCAACTATTGCTTCAACAGGACATTCGCTTGCGCAAGCACCACAACTAATGCAAACGTCTTTATCAATAACGTTTATGTCTTCACCAGAAGAAATTGCTTCAACAGGACAAATTCCTAAACAAGCGTCACATTTAATACAAGTATCTGTAATTTTATAAGCCATAATAAATACCCCCACTTTTTTACAATTTATGTTTATATTCTTTATTTTAACACATTATTTTTAATTTGTACAGTGTTTAAAGTGATTTTAATTATCTTCTTCTACGTCGTTTACGTCATTATCGGCTACTGCCTTTTTATCAAACTTAACTTGACAAAGTTTATATTCGCCGTAAATAATGCTTCCGTCGTTTTGCACCGTTTTAGTTTTTACTAAAAGTTTTAACATATTGTTAGAAATTACCGTTGCTTTGCCATCGGGCGTGATAACTTCACTACCTACTTTAGGCATTTTTTTGTACGCTTCTTCATACGGCTCGTTCTCGTATTCTAAACAACACATAAGTTTACCACACAAACCACTTATTTTAGCTGGGTTAAGCGATAAGCCTTGATTTTTAGCCATTTTAATACTAACCCTTTTAAAATCGGGCAAAAAGGCTTTACAACAACAAACTCTACCACAAGGAGCAATTCCACCTAATAATTTTGCTTCGTCCCTTACGCCTATTTGGTGAAGTTCAATTCTTTGTTTAAGTAAAACTGCAAGCGATTTTACTAATTCTCTAAAATCTACTCTATTAGGCGCAGTAAAATATATTATTACCTTACTGTCGTCAAACGGAAATTCAGCGTCTACCACTTTCATTTCAAGATTATGTTTTTCAATTTCTTTTTGAGTGGTCGCTATAACCCAAGGGATTTTTTCTTCGTTAATTCTTACCTTCTCAATATCTTTTTTAGAAGCAAACCTTAAAATAGGTTTTAAAGGCAATACTAACTCTTTGTCGTCAACTTCCTTAGGCTCGCAAGTTATTACGCCAAATTCAACGCCTCTTGACGTTTCAACGATAACTTTATCGCCTTTTTTGTAATTTTTATTTTCAGGGTCAAAGTAATACACTTTACTTGAGTGATTAAATTTTACCCCAACAATTTTTGCCATTTATGTTTACCCTCCAACAAGCCGAATAAAATAAAGTCGCTTATCGCTCCGACGTTGCCGTTAAAATAAGCCGATTTTTCTGCTTCTTGCAATTTTTCGCTTATATAAACCAACGCTCCTTCACTGTAAATTTGACTTAAATTTTTTACCCTTTCGTCAAAATTATCGGCTCTCGTTAATTTGCATTTTAATATCGTGTTTATTACGCTTGAAAAAATTTCAATAAAATCACGAATATTGTCTTTGTTAATTTGGCTAGAATACTTGTATACCATACTGCTTTTTTCTAAATTAAAAAGTATATCGTACACTAAATTTTCAAGTTCTTTACCATCACCACTAGATAACCTTAACAACGCTTCGCCTATTCTGCCTTGAGATAACGAACACACAAAATCTACGTCTTTATCAGGCTCTACCGACAATAAATAATCTTTTACCACACTTTCGCTAAACGGCTCGATTATCACCGTTTTTACCCTTGATAAAATGGTAGGCAATAGCGAATAAGTTGAAGTTGCCGTTAATAAAATGTGAGTGTCTTTAGGAGGTTCTTCTAACGTTTTTAATAATTTGTTTTGCGCTTGCGCGTTCATTTCTTGCGCGTTAAGTAAAACGAAAAGTTTCTTATCGCTTTCAAGTGGCTTTAAATATGATTTTTGAACAAGGTCGTCAATATCAGCAACCTTAATTTTTTTGTCTTGCGGATAGAAAATTACGTCGCTATACGCATTTTTATCAATAAGCGTACAAGTACGGCAAGTATTACAAACGTCATCGCTCGCACACGATAAAAGTTTTGTAAAAATTAAAGCGTAGTCTTTAAGCATAACTGCGTCGTCGCACGTTAACAAATAAGCGTGAGATAAAGTGCCTTTTTGCTTGTCCGCCCTAATAACTTTATATGCGTTAGTGTTTTTGATAATTTGTAATAACTTTGCGTTCAATTTTACCACCTAGCAAGTTAAAAAACTTGCTTTTCTTCAAGAATTTTTACTATTTTATCGTGAGTTTGATATTTAGTTCCGCTACAGTCTATCATTAAAAACCTATCTTGGTATTCTTTTGCCGTTTTTAAATAACCGTCGAATACCCTTTTATGAAATTCTAAACCCGACTGCTCAATTCTATCGTCTTTATCCATACCACCCTTTCTTTTAAAAGCGTCAACGGGGTTGATGTTTAAAAATACGGTATAGTCTGGCATACAGTTTTTAATAGCGTAAGAGTTTATGCTTCTAATATAGTCAACGCCTAAACCCCTAGCGTACGCTTGATAAGCAAAAGACGAATCAATATACCTATCGCAAAGGACTAATTTCCCTTGGTTTAAAGCAGGTATAATTTTTTCAATAATAAGTTGCGCCCTTGCCGAAGCGTAAAGAAGTGCTTCACACTCGTTAGTCATTGCTACGTTTTCAGCGTCTAAAATTATAGAACGAATTTTTTCACTAATTTCAGTGCCACCAGGCTCACGCGTAAAAACGTAATCAATATTCCTTTTTTCTAAATATTCTCTAAACATTGACAGTTGCGTTGATTTCCCACTGCCTTCGCAACCTTCAAAAGTAATAAATTTACCTTTCATTTTTCACCTTTAGTATTAATCGAGTAACGTAGTATAAGTTTTAAGAAGCGTGTTTATTACGGCTAAGCCTTCGTAATGCAAGTCGTTAGAAATATCAAAGTTATTGCCTATAAGCAATAAAACGTTTTCTATCGTATTTTCATAATTGCCGTCGCCTAAATCTTTTCTGCGAGAAAAGGCGTTTTCAATATTTTTGCCATCTCGTTTATACGCGCTAAGTTTTTTAAAGTCTATTGCGTAATAACCTTCTTCAGCAATTTCGTCATAACTTTTTAACTGTTCAAACTTATATAAAATATCGTAATTTTCAAAAACGTGCTTTAGTTTTGTAGCATTATCATGTATTGCTTTAATCCTTTTGCACTCGTCTTGAACACCTTTAAAATAGTCGCTATCTTTAATAAACCTTGCGTCTTTGCCCCTTGTTTTTGCAAAATATTCTTTAACTTCAATTTCGTTTAATTCGCCGTTTTGAGTATAAAAATCATTAGTAAATATTAAAGCGTTTTCAACGTAAGACGTAAGTTCAGTGGCGTAAAAATTATAAATATAATTTTTATACAACGAATTTTCGTCACCGTCGGCACAAATAAACACGTCGTCGTTATAAGCCTTTTCGTAAGTATTCATTAAAAAGGCTGGACCGTATTCATTATTGGTTATATAATAAGACTTAGTTTGTAATATTTCGTACGAAAATCCGTAATCGTCAACGCTACGATTGTCTACGTCTTGCAAAAAGGTTTTACCCTCGCTATTAACGCTAACGGCGTTATCGAACATAATCGTAAAAGTTTGCGCGTACGACGGTAACGGCTTTGTTATTTGCATAACAGTACCTAAAACAACAATAACTGCAATTACTGCAATAATCATTTTCCAAAATTCGTAACTTATAAAGTTTTTAAATCTTTTAGATGTAATTTTATTGTTCATTATTTACCTTAAAAAACGGAGCGACGCTCCGTTTTTAATCAACCTAAAATTGCCGTAATTTTAACTTGATAACTCGCACCCTTAGGTGGTACTACCGTTACGATATCGTTAACACAGTGTCCTACAACGGCGCTACCTAACGGAGATTCGTTAGAGATTTTGCCTTCAAAAAGCTTTGCTTCTGCTGGGCTTACAAGAGTAAACTCAAAACTTTCGTCGTCAATTTCACAAGTAAATTTAACGCCTACTTGAATATTGTCTCCCTTATTTACGGCTACTACTGCCCTTTTCAAAATTTCTTCAATTTCAATTCTTTCGCCTTCTAACTTGCCAAGTTCTTCTCTAGCAGCGTGATATTCTGCGTTTTCACTTAAATCGCCTTGTTCTTTTGCAGTTTTAATTCTTAATCTAACGTCAGGCATAAGTTCGTTGACGATTTCGTTAAGCCTTTTTTCCTTTTCTTTTTTACCTTCTGCCGTGAGAATAATTAAATTGTTGTTGTTCATGATACACTCCTAAAGTATTTATTAAAGTCTAATACGGTAACCGAAGCCACAGTTTTGTGCAAGTTGTTCGTTGCCGATAGGTTCGCCGTTTTCAGGGAATTTTTCCATACCGTAACGGTCCATAAGTTTGTCAATTAAATAACTTGCTTTAACAACGTCTTCAAAAGTGCTAACTTTTAACATTGCAGGCGTGTCAACAAAGTTTTTATCAAAACCTACGAATTCAAGACCTTCTTGTTCAGCGTTAAGCGCTAAGTATACGAAAATTTCTTCGTCTTTTTTAAAGATTTTTAATATCATTTTATTATCGCTTTCTCTATTAACTTCTTTAGTAGCAGAAGCCGAATAACATAAAACGTTTTGTCTTAATAATTTGTAGTAATCAACAGCAGTAGACGCAACTTGTTCGTTCTTAACGAAGAAAGCAAAACCAGCCCTTCTTGCCCTTTCGTCACTCGTAGTACGCGTAACCGAAATTAAATCGTTTTTAATTAAGTTGTTTAAAGTCATAGTTTCTTTAATAAGAGTAATCGCTTCTTCATAGTCGTGATTGTTCTTAACTATTTTTTTACAAGGAACGATTTTAAATTGTTCTTCACTATACTTTTCAACTTTAAAGCCCTTTGATGACATTAACGCTGGGTCTATTGCTAAATACAAGTTAATAACGCCGTCTTTTTCAAACATTTCAGCAATAATATGTTTTCTGTATAAACCAAAGTCGTTAAAAGCCTTAGCCCTTGAATAACAAAGCATTTCAACTCTTAAATCGTCGTATATTTCGCCGATAGACCTACTAACTACGTTGTCAATTTCTTCTTCATAAACTGCAACTTGCCTTGGTACAGCAGTAACTTCACCTTCGTTAGTCGTTGGCTGTACTTGAGATTCAACACCTTCAGTAGTTTGTGGCTGAGTGTTTTGAACTGCTGGTTCAGTAACTGCTTGTTGAGTTTGTTCAGTAGGCGTAACTTCCGGCTCTTTTTCAACTTCAACTAATTGGTCTTCAAAACAAGCGTATAAAGTTAAAGGCTTTTTAGAAGTCATTTTAGTTGAAACGTATTGATTAACGCCACCCCTATCAGTAAACCAACCGATAAATTCTCTACCTTCTTTAACTGGGTGAGCAGGGAACTTAATCTTCTTTTTATACTTTGCTTTAGTCGTAGCGTAAACTACACCGTCTACCATAAAAGTAATTTTCTTTTTCTTTTTACCAAATAAAATTTTAAATAAAATTGATAAAACGATTATTACTAAAAGGTTAAAAATAATGAAAAATGCTAACTTAGAACTTAAAAAAGCGATATTCGCACTTGCCCATAATCCGTCAAACCAAGTATAAACCGGTGCTAAAAAACCGATAATTGCTTGACCAATAGGATTTTCATTAGCCCAAGCGAATAATGCGTCAAATAATGCTAAAATATCCATATACCCTCCTAACACTATAAATAATTTATGTGTAATTTAATAAATTTTATTATTTATAATTACTATTTATATTATATTAACATACTTTTAGTTTTTTTACAATGGTTTAAGGTTATTTTATTAGAGATTTTTTTAAAAAACCTTTATATA
>JAZOUX010000058.1:0-3131 GCA_045658325.1 Christensenellaceae bacterium
TTAAAAATAAGTTTTAGTATAGGCTTAATGGCTATGATAGTGGTGTTATAATGACTTTTAACGTAGATATAATTTTTAAAATTGCAGCAATAGGAATATTAATTACCGTTATATGTCAAGTGTTAAAAAAATCGGATAGAGACGATATTGCAACCTTAGTTAGTTTAGCGGGGTTAATTATCGTTTTAACGCTAGTAATTAGTATGATTAGCGATTTGTTTGTAAAAATTAAAGAACTTTTCGGTTTATTTTAATGGAAGTTATAAAATTTGTTTTAATAGGCGTAGTAGGGGCTGTAATTTATATTTTTTTAAAAAAAGAGAATAGTGAAATAGCAACTTTATCGTTGGTTGCAACGGGGCTAGTTTTACTTATTTTAATAGTAGATTACGCCGTATCAGTTTTTCAAGTTTTTAAAGACTTATCACTTAAAACGGGTATAAGCCCCCAAGTTTTTACGGTAATAATTAAAACGATAATTATAGCCTATTTAACTGAATTTAGTAAATCTTTTTGTGACGACGTAGGCGTATCATCAATAGGCAATAAAGTAATTCTAGCAGGAAAAATTTGTATATTTTTAATAATTTCGCCTATATTGTTCAGCACGTTAAATTCTCTTTTATCTTTAATAAAATGAAAAAAATTTTAGTAGTTTTAATAACGATTTTTATAATTATATTAGGGTTTTATTTTACACATAAAACCACGCTTAAAGTAAGCCTAATTTCTAACGAAGTTATTGATAGTGATAAAACTGTAAACGAAGTTTTAGACGGAATTAACGAAGAAGATTTTAGTTTGTTAACGCAAGAATTAAACTTGTTATTTAACGACCAAAAAACCTTTAAACAAAGAATTTTAGACTTCTTTAACGGGGACTTAAAGGTAGACGGACTTTTAATTTTTAACTATTTAAAAAGTAAATTATTCGGTGTATCTTCTAAGTTTTTAAGCAGTATAATTTTTGTAATCGTGATAGGTGTTTTATGCACGATTTCAAATGTAATAATTTGTAAAACTAACGATAACTCAATGAAAAATACGATTTTTTTTATTTGTTATTCCGTAGTTATTTTATTAGTTTGTCAAATAATAAATTCCGTATTTGAGTTTGCTTTTAGTAACTTAAACGAAGTGTACGGTTTGGTAAAAACCGTGTTCCCAGTAATGTTTTCGTTAATTATGCTAATAGGCAATTTTGGTATTGAATTGTTTAAACCGTTTACGGCTTTTTT
The DNA here is from genome assembly GCA_045658325.1 of Christensenellaceae bacterium. Classification (GTDB taxonomy): domain Bacteria; phylum Bacillota; class Clostridia; order Christensenellales; family Borkfalkiaceae; genus HGM11412. The sequence goes on from JAZOUX010000058.1 coordinate 1,239, forward strand.
ATGCTTTTTCGTAACGAGTATTTCAAAAACCTTTTTTATGCCTTTATTATCTGTTACGACTCAAGTTACTATGCTTTCAGGTATTAACGAAGCAATAAAATTCGACACGCTAAAAAAGAGTTTAATATCACTTTTTAAGTGGTCAATAGGATTAATTGTAGGGGTGTTTTCTCTTTTATTAACTTGTCAAGGGTTAACCAATATTCAGTATAACGGAATAAGCGTTAAAATTTTAAAATACGCAAGTGGAACGCTTATTCCGGTAGTAGGCAATTTTTTAAGCGGTGGAATAGACGTGCTTATGTCTAGTTCAATAATTATTAAAAATTCGCTTGGCATATTTTCATTACTTTACGTTTTGCTTAAAAGTTTAGTTAGTGGAATAAGTTTAATAATTTTATCACTATCGGTAAAGTTTATCGTAGGTATAAGCGAGCCTTTATTAGACGGTAGGTTCGTAAATTTTTTAAACGGTTTAGCCGATATTATAAATATGCTTTCGGCTTTAGTTTTTTTAAGTGGATTTATGTTTATTTTAACTATTTTATTCGTTATTATGAGTACGTCTTTAATTATAGGTTAATATGCAAAATTATTTAATAGTTACGGTTTCAGCAATAATATTTTTGACTTTTTGCCAAATAATTTTACCTGTAAACAGTATGAAAAACATATCAAAAATGGTTATAGGAATAGTTTTCGTAACCGTTTTGGCTTTACCAATAATTGATTTATTAAACGGCAAAAACAATTTTAATTATAAAATCACTTTTGACGAAAATTACTATTATTATCTAGACGAAATTGAAAACTCAACTTTGCGCTTTGACGTTGAAAACGTCTTAAAAAAATACGGCTACAACGATTATGAAATTTCAATTATAGAAGACGAGAATTTAAAAACAGTAAAAATTTTAATAAAAAGTGAATTAAACGAAAACGGCGTTCATATAAATAATATCGAAGAAGTCAAAAACGAAATTTTAAAAAAATGCACACCGATAATAAAAGGGGTTGAAATTACCGTTGAATAAAAGCGACACTTTAAATACAAAAAAATTTAAAATCGAATACCTTCTAATAATTTTAATAGCAGTATCAGTGGTTGCAATTTTGTTTTTTAACGGCAGTTTTTCTTCTAAAAGTAATCAAAACGAAATTAATTACACTCAAAAATTACAAAACGACCTAACTTATATTTTAAGTCAAATAAAGGGCGTAGGCAAAATAAGTTGCTATATATCTTTCGACGGCGAAGTTGAAGAAATTTTTTTAAAAAACACTACGACGATAAATAAAAACGACGGCGTTGAAATAATTGAAGAAGTAATTTTAGTAAACGGCAAACCGTACACTGTAAAAAAGCAATATCCACCCGTCAATTCACTCGTAGTCGTGTGCGAAGGTGGAGATAATATTAGCGTTAAAACGACTATTATAAACGTGTTATCAACGGCATTACGAGTGCCGAGTGAAAAAATTCAAATTTATAAAATGAAATAAAAGGAGTAGTTATGAGCAAAAAAAAGAAAATTATCGTTTTAAGTTTAATGATAGCCTTGTTAGCAATTACGGCAGTATTTAATTTCGTATTAAGTGGCGATGCCGTTTACAACGAAGACACGACTAGTACAGCGTATTTTAGTCAATACAGAACGCAACTTTCGTCTCAACGTAACGAACAACTTTTACAACTAGATAAAATTATCAGTGAAAGTGTAGACGGTAGCCAAGCAAAAGAAAGCGCATTGACGCAAAAAATGCAACTTTTAAGTTTGACTGAACAAGAACTTCGTTTAGAATCGGTTATTAAAGCGTACGGTTACGACGAAGTAGTCGTAACGATGAGTTTAAATTCGCCAAACGTTAGCGTAGTAGTAAAAGAACACGTTT
>JAZOUX010000059.1:0-4992 GCA_045658325.1 Christensenellaceae bacterium
ACCGTTCTGCCGTACTTTAAGTCGCCACAAAAACCGATAGTTAAATTATCAAGTCTACCCTTTTCGCTTTTAATTGTTAAAAGGTCGGCAAGAGTTTGCGTTGGATGTTTATGACCTCCGTCACCAGCGTTAATTACGGGAATTGAAGCACTTAAACCAGCAACGAGTGGCGCTCCTTCCAAAGGATGGCGCATTGCAATAATATCGGCGTAGCAACTAACTACTTTTGCCGTATCGCTTACGCTTTCGCCTTTACTAGCCGACGTTGAACTAGCCGAAGAAAATCCAATAACTTGACCACCAAGTTCTATCATAGCCGATTCAAAAGAAAGCCTTGTTCTCGTTGACGGCTCGAAAAATAAAGTTGCAAGTTTTTTACCTTTACATTTTTCGCTATACTTTAAAGGATTGTTTTTAATATCTAACGCAACTTCAATTAAACTGTCTATTTCTTCGACGGTTAAGTCTACTATATCCATTATACTACGCATATTATCACCTTACTTTATCCAACTTTCGTCGCTTGGATTATTCCTAAACGCTATTAATTTTTTAATATCTTCTTCTTTAATATAACCTTCTTCAGCGGCAACTTGCGCTATAATATCAAAATTAGTTAACGAAATATTTTTAACTTTTGCTTCTTCAAGCCTATCTAAGCCCTTTTTCATACCATAAGTAAAAATACTAACAACGCCTAAAACGTCAGCACCTGCTTCCCTTAAAACGTTTACTACTTCAATTACGCTACCACCAGTAGAAATTAAGTCTTCAACGACTACTACTTTTTGACCTTTTTCAAGTCTTCCTTCAATTTGGTTTTGTCTACCGTGGTCTTTAGCACCCGAACGAACGTAACCCATAGGAAGATTTAAAATATGACCTACGATAGCGGCGTGTGCAATACCAGCCGTTGACGTACCCATTAAAACTTCAACGTTAGGGTAATTTTGCTTAATTAAAGTTGCTAATCCGTTTTCAACGTCACACCTAACGTCAACGCTTGTCAACGTTAAACGGTTGTCGCAATAAACGGGGCTTTTAATACCACTTGCCCAAGTAAAAGGTTCGTTTGGTCTAAAAAAGACTGCTTTAATTTTAAGTAAATCTTTTGCAATTAATTTTTCCATTTTGTCACCTATATAAATTTTATTTTCCTACAAATTCTTTAACGCATCTTTTGTATGCTTCTACTGGGTTTTCACTTGCGGTGATAGGTCTCCCAACTACTATGTAGTTAGAGCCAAGTTCCCTTGCCTTTTTAGGAGTTGTTACTCTTTTTTGGTCGCCAACTTCACCATCGGCAAATCTAACGCCCGGAGTTACCGTTAAAAATTCTTCACCACATACGCTATGAACCTTGCCTGCTTCAAGTGGAGAACACACTACGCCGTCAAGCCCAGCAATTTTAGCGTTTTTAGCATAGTGCATAACTACTTCGTCAAGTGGTTTAGAAATTAATAAATCTTTTTGCATACTTTCTTCGTCAGTTGAAGTAAGTTGAGTTACGGCTATTAAAAGTGGCCTTGTACCGTCTTGTCTTGTCAAGCCTTCGATAGCGCATTGCATCATTTTTATAGTTCCACCAGCGTGCAAGTTACACATATCAACGTCGAGCCTTGATAAAACTGCCATTGATTTTTTTACCGTGTTAGGTATATCGTGAAGTTTTAAGTCTAAAAAGATTTTATGACCACGCTTCTTAATTTCCCTAACGATTTCTGGTCCTTCGGCATAATAAAGTTCCATTCCTATTTTAATAAAAGGCTTTACGTCGGTAAATAAGTCTAAAAAGTTTAAAACCTTTTCTTTACTGTCAAAATCACAAGCAATAATTACGTCTCTTTCCATTATTTTGCTACCCCTATTATATCTTTTAAATTTTCAATTTTATATTTTGCCATTACGCTAGGCAAGTCGTCGATAATTTGCTTACAAATATACGGATTAATTAAGTTTGCAACGCCAACTTCAACTGCTGTTGCACCTGCAAGCATCATTTCAATAACGTTTTCAGCACTTGATACGCCACCCATTCCTATAACTGGAATTTTTACTGAGTTAGCAACTTGGTAAACCATTCTTAACGCAACTGGGAATATACCTTCGCCCGAATATCCACCCATTTTATTTGCAATCACGGGTTTTTTAGTTTTTAAATCAATACGCATACCAAGGAGCGTATTAATTAAACTTATACCGTCTGCACCACTATCTTCACACGCTTTTGCAATAGATACGATATCGGTAACGTTTGGCGAAAGTTTCATTATAATAGGCTTTGTAGTAACCTTTTTTACTGTCTTTACCACTTGTGAAATTAAGTTTACGTCAGTACCAAAACTCATACCGCCACCGTGTACGTTAGGGCAACTTACGTTTATTTCGTGCCAACCAATAATATCTTGAGCATCTAATTTTTCAGCCGTATAAGCATAATCTTCTAACGAAAAACCACTTATATTCGACATTACTTTTTTATTAAAAACTTGTTTAAGTTTTACAAGTTCGTCACTAATAACTTTATCAACGCCCGGGTTTTGAAGCCCTACTGCGTTTATCATACCACTAGGACACTCGGCAATTCTTGGTGTTGGGTTACCAAATCTAGCGTCTTTAGTCGTACCTTTAAATGAAAACGTTCCTAATACGTTTATATCGTAAAGTTCGTTAAATTCATAGCCGTAACCAAACGTTCCACTTGCAGGAATTATAGGGTTATCAAGTTCAATTCCACATAAATTAACCGTTAATTTCCCCATAGTATTTCCTCCTTTTTAAGAACCGGTCCGTCTTTACAAATACGCTTGTTGCCGTATAAAGTTTTACAAGAACAACCCATACAAGCACCAAAACCACAACCCATCCTTTCTTCAAAACTAAACTCACCACTGCTTGTTGACGTTTTATATACGGCTTTAAGCATTGGCTCTGGACCACAAGTGAATATATACGAATAGTCTAAGTCTTTCATAGCGTCTGTTACGAAGCCCTTAACACCGTAACTGCCGTCAACCGTAGTCGTGTATACGGTAGCGCCTAAATCTTTAAACTCTTTTTCGTAAAAAATTTCATTTTTAGTATTAAATCCTAAAATTACCGTAACTTTTTTACCTAAACAGATTAAACGCTTTGCTAATAGGTATAAAGGTGGAACGCCTACGCCACCACCTATAAGTAAAGGCGTATCACCAGCATTATCTAAATTATAACCGTTCCCTAAACCTGTTAAAATATCAAGTTCACCGGTAGTAATTTTAGATAATCGTTCAGTTCCCTTACCTACTACTTTATAAATAATAGACACCTTATCACCGTCTAAATCGTTTACCGATATAGGACGGCGAAGGTACAATCCGTCTATTTTAATATTTATAAACTGGCCAGCGTTAGTTATAGCCGACGTATCGCCTAAAAGCACCATTTTATAAACGTTTTCACATAATTTTTCGTTACTTAAAACTTTAAAAAAGCCTTGTTTCATCTTTTCCCCTATGCGTCTATTGTTGATATACAAATAGTCGTTTCTTCTAAAACGTCTAATAACGTTTGTACGGTATCAAGCGACGTGAAAATATTTACGTTATTTTCTGTTGCAAGTTTTCTAATTTCGTGACCGTCTTGTGAAGTCTTATCCGAACTACCGATATCGCTAGTATTTATAATATAGGCTAAATAACCTTGCCTAATAGCGTTAGGAATTTCGTCACTGCCTTCGCTAATTTTACCTACGGCGTGAGTTCTAATACCGTTTTCTTTTAAGAATTTAGCCGTGCCTTTAGTTGCTTGAATATTAAAGCCTAAGTTATAAAACCTTCTAATTAAAGGTAAAACTTCTTCTTTATCTTTATTAGCAACGGTAACGAAAACCGTTCCGTAATTTTGAACTTTTAAGCCCGATGCTTGTAACGCTTTATAGAAAGCACGATAAAGTTTATCGTCGTAACCAATCGCTTCGCCAGTCGACTTCATTTCTGGTGATAAGTAAGCATCAAGTCCCCTAATTTTGTTAAACGAGAACACTGGAACTTTTACATACCAACGATTTTTTTCTTGTGGATATATATCGAAAATACCTTGTTCTTTTAAACTCACTCCCATTATTACTTGAGTTGCTATATCGGCTAAACTGTAACCCGTTGCTTTTGATAAGAACGGAACCGTTCTTGAAGAACGTGGATTAACTTCGATAATATAAACCTTTTCGTCTTTATCTACGATAAATTGAATATTGTATAAGCCTTTTATTCCAATACCTAAACCTAGTTTTTTAGCGTATTGCAAAATTATTCCTTTTACTTTGTTTGAAATACTGTAAGTTGGATAAACGCTGATTGAGTCGCCACTGTGAATACCCGTTCTCTCAACGAGTTCCATAATTCCTGGAACGAAAACGTCTCTACCATCACAAATAGCGTCGACTTCAACTTCTTTACCTACTATGTATTTATCTACTAAAACCGGCTTGTCTTCATCAATTTCAACTGCCGTTTTTAAGTAGTGGCGAAGTTGTTCTTCGTCAGCAACAATTCTCATAGCCCTACCACCAAGAACGAAACTTGGTCTAACTAAAACGGGATAGCCTATTTCTTTGGCTGCTTTAACACCGTCTTCAATTTTAGTTACTGCCCTTCCTTGTGGTTGTGGTATATCAAGTTCTTTTAACAACTTTTCAAAAGCGTCTCTATTTTCGGCTTTGTCGATAGCGTCGCAATCAGTACCTATAATTTCAACGCCCCTATCCCTAAGTGGCTCAGCAAGGTTAATTGCCGTTTGACCACCTAACGAAGCAACTGCACCCATAGGATTTTCTAAATGAATTATATTCATAACGTCTTCCGTCGTCAACGGCTCAAAATATAATTTATCGCTAGTCGTATAGTCGGTTGATACGGTTTCTGGGTTATTGTTTATAATTATTGCTTCGTAGCCTGCTTGCTTAATAGTCGTAACGGCGTGTACCGTAGAATAGTCGAATTCAACACCTTGACC
>JAZOUX010000060.1:0-12768 GCA_045658325.1 Christensenellaceae bacterium
GGGAATTCAGTTACCCATAAAACATCGTACTTGTCTTTATCAATAAGATTAAACTTATCGGCTAAATAAAGCCTTAAACCACCAAGCGTATTAAATACGATAGGGTCTTTATCGGCTGCGAAGAATAAAATATCGCCTTCACTAAAATCAGTTGCTTTAATAATAGCGTCAATATTGTCTTGACTTAAAAATTTAAGGAAAGAGCCTTTAATTTCAGCACCTTCTGGCCAAGAAAGCCATGCTAAACCTTTTGCACCGAGAGTTTTAACGTACTCAACGCACGCGTCAACGTCTTTTCTTGAAAGTTTAGAAGCAAATCCTTTAGCGTTAATAGCCCTTACGCTACCTTTAATCGGCCCTTGAATTTCTAAAGCGTTTTTAAATACGATAAAATCACAGTCTTTAACAACGGCTGAAACGTCGATAAGTTCTAAGCCAAAACGTGTATCGGGTTTATCTGAGCCATAGCGTGACATTGCTTGACTATAAGGCATTTGACGAAAATGTTCTTCGCCAAAATCTAAACCAATACTGTTTTTAAAAATGCTTTTAATTAAACCTTCAATAGGGTAAATTACGTCTTGAATTTTTTCAACGAAACTCATTTCAATGTCAATTTGAGTAAATTCAGGTTGACGGTTTGCCCTTAAATCTTCGTCTCTGAAACATTTAGTTATTTGATAATATCTATCAAAACCAGAAATCATTAATAATTGTTTATAAAGTTGTGGCGATTGTGGTAAAGCGTAAAAACTGCCTGGATGTACTCTTGACGGAACTAAATAATCCCTAGCGCCTTCTGGAGTTGATTTACCAAGCATTGGCGTTTCAACTTCAATAAATCCGTTATCGTCAAGATAATTCCTTGCCGATTTAGTTATTTTAAACCTTGTAAACAACTTTTCTTGTAAAGACGGTCTACGCAAGTCTAAATAACGGTATTTTAATTTTAAATTTTCGTTAACGTCAATATTATCTAAAATTTCAAACGGAGTCGTTTCGGCTTGTGCTAAAATTCTTAATTCAGTTGCCAAAATTTCAATGTTACCCGTTTTAATTTTATCAGTCTTACTAGACCTTTCCCTTATCCTGCCTTTAATTGCTAAAACGTATTCAGAACGGATACTTTCAGCCTTTTCAAAAAGACCTTCGTCAACCGTTTTATCAAAAACTGCTTGAATAATGCCCGACCTATCACGCAAATCAACGAATATAAGACTGCCTAAATTCCTTTTCTTTTGAGTCCAACCCATAACGACTACTTGGCTTCCTACGTCGCATAATGTTAAAGTGCCTGCGTAATTAGTTCTTTTTAAACCGTTCATTAATTCCATAACCAAAACTCACCTTACAAATTTATTTGTAATATTTTATCAAAACCGAATAAAAATGTCAATCTTTTAATAAACGATTTTCACTTTATCACAAATTAATCTCAAACTTTTGAGTAAGATAATCACCTTCAATCTCAAAACAATTAAGTCCTTTGCGATACGCTACGGTAGTTGGCGTTATTTTTTCAACTAACGGTCTGTATAACGGATAAAAGAAAGCAAATTGGAACGAGTAATCGCTAAATAATTCAGAAAAAGTTTGCATACTAAAAAAACATAAATCTCCGTTATACGTTTCAAAATATATAGACTCGTGTACGTCTTTCATTAAAGGCGATTTTATTTTTATGGTAGGTCTAAACGCACTATGTTTTGTATCATATCTATCAGGCTTTTCACCGTAAAGATTTGGCGCGTATATATACATTTGTTGAGCCGGCTCGGCATCGAAGTCATAGGACATATCGTCAGCGCGTGCAATGGCTTTTCTCACTCGCCTAATTACCCTTGAATTTTTTAAATCTAATTCGTCGTAAAGAGCGTCAATTACCTTACCCGTGTTTTCGTCGATATTTTCAAGTTTATATAACGGCTCATCTAAATAAATATCGGTACACATAACTTCCCTTAAAGGAAAACCGTCGCAAGGATTATCGGCTTCTTCAATTACTACGTTTAAACTTAAGCCTATTTGATTTAAGAAACCAATCGAAGTATTAATGTAAACTTTAATACAAATTTCACCCTGCTCACCAGAATAAAAATTTTTGCCCGTATCGTTCAAAAACGGTACGTTTTCTTGACAACTGTGCTGAATTTCTATCTTTTTTTCTTCAAGAGTAGTTTTATTAAAAAGTGAAAGCGCAAACGTTACGCCGAGCGATTCGTTACTTTTTGAGCCAGATTGGTACTTTAGTCTAAAATTATAATAAGTGTTTCTTTTAAAGTTTTGTTTTAAAGGAATTTCAATCGTCGCTTTAACGCTCTTATCAACCCTTACATATAAAGCCCCTTCTACCAATGGCTTAATAGTAATACCCGTCATTGTAATGCTATCTAGACTTAAAGGGTCGTAATAATTACCGTTGCTGTTTTTAATTCTAACAAGATATTTGCCGTAATTCGCGTCGTTTACGTCTTCAATTTTTTCACCTACTCCTTTTACTACACAAGTAGTAATTCCGTCGCCAAAAACTTTATCAATATTTTCGTAATTATAGTCACCGTAAACTTTTATATCGTTAGTTTGCCCTGAATAGTTACTGTACACGGTATTCGTTACTTCATTTGCCTTAGGTCCAACGTGCTTAATTTCTCTACTTTCGCTACCGTCGTAAATTACGCCGTCAATGTTTAGTTCAGCAAATTTCATTGACGCTTTTGCTTCTTCTAACGCTTGCTTAATTTTTTCATTAAAACTGTCTAGCGTTTTAGTTAAATTAGACTGTAAATCGTATAACGATTTTGCTGAAACGTTAGCGTTTGAATAGCCGTTTATAGACGTTTTTACTTCAACGTAAAATATTGCCGTACTGTAAATTAAAGATAAATCGCTACTTTCAAAAGATATTTGAGCCTTTGTAATTCCGTCTTCAACCGATATTGCACTATCAATATTAAAAACTAACGAAATTTCATTTTCTAAAACCGTTTTAGTTAAAAGCACCTTATTAGTATCAAAATTTTCGTTTTCTAAATTAATAAAGGCGTATAATTCAGTTAAATCAACGCCGTCGTTAATTTTTGCCACACTAAAAGTTATTTGCTTAACGTTAGTATCGTTTTCATAAATTTCAAACTTATTTGGAACGACTCGTCTATCAATAATTTTGCCTGTCATAAATCTCCTTCGTCAACCATAATTCCCCAAGAATTATTATATATTAATAATTTAAAAACACAATACCGTTATGACTAGAACGTTTTTATTCAATTTAGCATACGCTATTAAAGGAGTTTTTTTATGGCTATAGCAAATAATTTTTTAATAGGCGCAAATGATGAACACGGTTTAAATCCGGCAACTCCGGGCAAAAGAACACCGATAATGCCGTATATAAATAGAAGTTTTTACGAAAACGAATTTAACCGTCAATGTAAAAACGATTTTATTATCGCACTACTTCGTTGTGGTTTTAACGTCTTTGACGTTAAGCCCGAAATTACCGATATTCCGGTATCAACGAGAGTTACTAGAATTAACCGTCAAAGATTAACTTATTTAGTGAATTTCGGCTATAACGCCTTTGGTAGCGGTAACTCGTTTAATTCTATTCAAGGGGCAATAAATTTTTATTCGGCACAAAATAGATTTAGTGAAGAAGGCCGTATTTTAAGTGAAGGTTTAGGCGTTGCAATAGCCCCATTACCGTACATAAACTTTAGGGGTACAGGCGAAATTACGGGCGTTGGAGTTTTACAAAACGTTGGTTGTCCATCAACACTTTTAGAGCCTGGTTTTATGACCAATTTTAACGAAGCAAAACTTATGCTAGACCCTGACTACGTTTTAAATATAGCCGAAGCCGTAGCAAAAGAAATTTGCCGTAAACTTGACGTTACCTATTTAGAAAGAAACAATCTTTCAAACTATCCGTTAGTTAAATTAAACTATTCTGGAAAAAGCGTGTTACTCGTGCAGTATTTATTAAATTATTACGGTTACGATTTAGATTTAGACGGGGTTTTCGGCACGATAACACAAAACGCCGTTCTGGATTTTCAACAAGATAACAATTTAACTGCCGATGGTATAGTTGGTGTAAATACATATAGGGCTTTGTTAAATATTAATTTTTCAAACCAAACTTTAAGGCGTGGCAGTAAACTTTCTAGCGTTAGATACGCTCAATTAAAATTACTTTCAAAATTATATCCCGTTGGCGATATTGACGGAGTTTTCGGCACGATTACTCAAAACGCCGTTAGAGAATTCCAAAGAGAAAACGATTTAGCGATAGACGGAATTATAGGACCAAATACTTGGCAAAAACTATCGTTAATTAATCAAGGAAGACCGTTGCCAATAAATTAAGTAAAACAAAAAACGCTGATAAAAAATCAGCGTTTTTAATTGTTATTTACGATGTTTGATATCACACTCTTAAAAAACGTGTTCTATCTTACAACGACTCGTGAGTATCGAAATTATTTATAATTTCGCTAAGAGAAAAAATCAAATTTACCACTTGTATACAGTCGACATTAATTGGCTGTAAGGTGGAAAATTATCTACGTTTTTATTTAAAATCCACGAAAGACCGTTATAGGTATATTGGCTAAATTCACCGTCGTCTAAAAGTGAAAGCATAACTATTCCATATACAAAATTTTGAAAGTACGAAGAATTAATATGTTCACGAATTTCCCTTAAAAGTGAAGATAACCCCTTAAAATCTCTATCGTCTAATTTTCTACGATGGTCGGTTAATTCTTGAACGGTAAAAAAGTTGTGCCCACATTTTTCACACCATTTAGTGTAAACGTCGTACTCGTTTTGAAAAAGCCTATTATCTTCGTAGATAAAAATAGTAATAAAGTTATGGCAAAGGGTAAACGCCGGATATTTACTAACGTGACTGTACTTAGACAAAACAGCGTCACCAAACATATCCATATTGCGAAAACCTTGACATAAAAGGTCTACTACTTGGTCAACGTATTGGTTATAAGTAAAATTCTTTTTACAGTAGTAAGCGTTGCTAACTAAAGACGATAAATCTATAGAACTAATACTCATTTTCAATCTCCTTACTTAAATAAAAGGGTAACGAAAACGTCGCTCGTTTTATAACCTGCACCGTTATTATCTTCTGCTTCAAACAAATATATTGGGTCAAATATTTGTAACGTTTCCGGGTTGCCGTATCCTTTTTTAAAAGTTACGGCAATTATAACGCCGTCTTTTACGATAATATCTTCAACTCTAAAATAATAATCGTTATAAGTTATATAAGACGAGTAGCCGTGAATTTCTGAATAATCATCTTTATAAAAAACATCTTTGGTATAGTCGCTATACGTTACTCGAAAACGTTTAATTTGCGTTATTAAATCTTGACCTTTTAAGTCATCTGCAAAATCAGTTGGCAAATTTTTAATTTCACCGTGAATTTCTTTATCATATTCAACTACTTTGAAAGTTCTACCATTAAAATACATTTGCATATTCTCCTATTAAAATTTTAAAGGATTATCATTTTTGTAAGTCGTAAAACGAATTTCGTAATCGTTAGTCGTAATAGGGTCTGAAACGTATACGAGTTTAAAATTATCTTTTTCGTCTAAATTTGGGTAAAATACCGTTGCTTCGCCGTCAGCGTTTACTTTCGTAACGTATACTTCACTACAATAATCTACCATAGTCCTATAAAACATAGCGCCACCTATAACGAAAATTTCATCGTCGTTATATTTTTTAAGCGTTGCAAATAACTCGTCTAAAGTATGTACTACCGTGCAATCGTCCCTTTCAACGGTTTCGGGTGCTAATACTATATTTACCCTATTTTTTAAAGGTTTTGAACCGGGAAAAGAAAGTAACGTATTGTAACCCATACAAACTACTTTACCACTAGTCTTTTCTCTAAAAAACTTCATATCTTCTGGAATTGAAAAAAGTAAATCGTTATTTTTACCAATACCCCATTTAACGTCTACTGCTACTATTGCTTTCATTAAATTGCTACCTCCAACTTTTGTGTAAGTGGCGTTGCTTTATAACCTTCAAGTTTAAAGTCGTCAACCGTAAAATCATAAAAATTTTTAATTTCAGGATTAATTATAAGTTTTGGTGCTTCGTACTGCTCGTTTTTAATCATTTCTTGATAAATAGGAATATGCCTATCGTAAATGTGAGCGTCGCTTATAACGTGTACGAGTTCGCCTACCTTTAAGTTAGATACTTGTGCAAACATCATTAAAAGTACCGAATATTGAACTACGTTCCAGTTATTTGCCGTAATCATATCGTTAGAACGTTGGTTTAGTATGCCGTTTAAAACGCCGTTTGAAACGTTAAACGTCATAGAATACGCACAAGGATATAAATTCATTTCGTGCAAATCTTGGAAGGTATAAATATTAGTCATTATTCTTCTAGAATAAGGGTTGTTTTTTAAGTCGTATAAAACCCTATCTACTTGGTCCATTTCGCCTTCTTTATACTTGTGTTTAACTCCAAGTTGATAGCCGTACGCTTTACCTATCGTACCCTTTTCGTCAGCCCAACTGTCCCAAATATGAGAATTTAAATCTTTAATATTGTTGCTCTTTTTTTGCCATATCCATAATATTTCGTCAATGGCTGACTTTAAATAAGTTTTTCTTATAGTCAAAATAGGAAATTCTTTAGTTAAATCATACCTATTTACTATACAAAACTTTTTAACGGTATGAGCCTTAGTGCCATCTTCCCAATGCGGTCTAACGTCTAATTCAGTATCCCAAAAACCGTTTTCGATAATATCGTTACAATTTTGTATAAAAACTTTATCTGCGTAACTCATAATTCACCTTTCGTTTTTTATTATTTTAGCACACTTTGAAACTTATTTCAATACTTTAAATTAAAAAGCGTCTTTTTGTTTGTTTTTAAATTTTTTTATTATAATTTTATTTCTTATACAAGACGGCGTTATTTTATTAAAAAAGTACACTACCTTATTAAAAAAGCCCGGAATTATTAAAGTTTTATTCTTTTCTAATCCTTTAAGCGATTTTTCAACTACGAATTCGGGTGATTTTTTTAAAAGTTTAGCCGTAAACCCTTGCTTAATAATATCTTGTTTAATATCGTCACGCGTGGGAATACTTGACGGACAAACCACCGAAATTTTTACTTGTTTTTTATCTACTTCGGCTTTTAACCCCTTATAAAAAGATATTAACGCACCCTTTAAAGAAGCGTATTCACTAAAATACGGCATAGGGCAAAATCCACATGCTGACGAAACAATTAAAATTTTTAATAAATTAGCCTTGTTTTTTAAAGCAAAATGGGTAAAAAGTAACGAGCCTTCGTAACACACCCTTGCTTGAAAAGTAATTTTGTCAGCCGTATACTCGATAAACGGTTTTTGAGTATCTACCCCAGCAACGTAATATAAGCCGTCAACGGTAACGTTTTCACTTTCAAGCGTACCGAACAAATATTTTACTTGGTCTTGACTTGAAAGGTCTACTTGATAGCATTTTACGTCACCCTTATCTTCTTTATAAATCTTGCTTTTTAAAAGTTCTAAGCGTTTAATATCACGACCTATTAATATTAAGTTTTTGTTTTGGGCGTATAGTTGCTCTACGAAAACTTTACCAAGTCCACCACAAGCCCCCGTGATTATTGAGTAATCCATTAAATTAACCTTTTTTTAGTTGTTTTTTTATTTTTTCAATAGCCTTTTTTTCAATTCGAGATATGTACGAGCGTGATATTTTTAAAAATGAAGCAACTTCCCTTTGTGGTAACGGTTTTCCGTTTTTTAAACCGTACCTTAAACACATTACGGTAAACTCACGCTTTGATAAACAATTTTGCATTATCTCGATTAATTTTCGCTTTTCAATGTTTTTTTCGACTTGATTTATAAGTGAGTCACCGTCGTCGGCTAATAAATCCATTAGCGTTAATTCGTTGCCTTCTTTATCAGTGCCTAAACCGTCTGAAAGTAGCACCGTACCACTGTACTTTTTATTTTGTCTTAGTAGCATTAAAATTTCATTTTCAATGCACCTTGCCGTATACGTTGCTAGTTGCGTGCCTTTTGAGCCGTCGTAAGTGTTTATCGCTTTAATTAAACCGATTGTTCCGGTTGAAATTATATCGTCAACGTCGTCAGCCCCTTGATATTTTTTTGCAATATGCGCAACTAACCTTAAATTGTGCTTAATTAATATTTCTTTTGCTTTTAAATCGTTATTTTCTTTGTAAAGTTTTAAATATTTACTCTCTTCTTCTTTAGATAACGGTTTTGGAAAGGTATCACCGTAAATAGAACCACAAAAGAATAAAAATTTGCCTAGTATAAAATTTAAAAATTCAAATAACATAATCTATCCCCGTTTAAATTACGTTAATTTACGGATAAATATGTCGAATTTTGTAAATTTAATTATCTCTTCTTAAAATATCGCCAGCGTGTAATTTTACGTCACTATATAAATATAACTTTTCTTGCACGCGCTTAGCGTCTAAAACTTCTTCGCCTAGCATATTTTGCATTTTTGTAACGGTAAACCGCTTATTAAACGAATCTGTTGGTGATAAAACTTCTAATTCTTCGCCCACTTTAAAACGGTTACGCATTTCAACGATATACGCACCCTTTTCATTGTCGTAGCCAAGTACGTTGGCAATAAAAATACTGTTGCCGTTTGACTGACTGTCGTTATAATTTACAGTTTTATCGTTATCACCAAGAGTATAAGCCGTCGTAAACGCCCTATGAAAAGTTTTTAAAAGTTCTTGTTTGTAAAGTGAATTTTGCTTATATTTAGCGCCGTTTTGGTAATAATCGTCAAAAGCCCTTCGGTACGCGTTTATAACCGTTGCTAAATAATATTCGCCTTTCATCCTTCCTTCAATTTTAAACGAGTAAACGCCACTACTTGCCATTTGGTCAATATAATCTATCATATTTAAATCTTTACTGTTTAAAATGTAAGTACCCCTTTCGTCTTCTTGAATATCGTAAAAGTCATCGTCTTTACTCTTTTCGCGTATAGAATATTCCCACCTACACGCTTGAACGCAAGCACCCCTATTACTATCTCTCCCGTTTAAGTAATTAGAAAGCAAACACCTACCACTATAACTTATACACATCGCGCCGTGAACGAACGCTTCTAAGCAAACGCTAGGATTGTATTCACTAATTTCTTTAATTTCGTTTAAAGAAAGTTCTCTTGCTAAAACTACCCTTGACGCGCCTAAATTTTTATACGCTTCAACGGCGTACTTGTTTAAGGTGTTGGCTTGAGTTGAAATATGTATTTCTAAATTTTTGCATACGCTTTTACAAAGGCTAATTAAACCTAAGTCGGTAATAATAACGCCGTCAACTTTTATTTTTTCTAAAAATAAAAAGTATTCTTTTGCCTTTTCAAAATCACTGTTTTTTGCAAAAATATTAACGGTAACGTATATCTTTTTACCTTTTTCGTGAACGTATGAAACGGCTTCAATTAATTCGTCGTCAGTAAAATTATTTGCGAACGCACGAAGCGAAAAACTTTTACCACCAACATAAACTGCGTCTGCACCAAAATATATTGCAGTTTTTAATTTACTCATACTGCCCGCTGGGGCTAATAATTCAAGTTTATTCATTAGATTTTCCTTTTTTTACGCTTACACAAATTCCATCACCAACGTCAAAAAAGCAAGTGACGGTATCTTTATCACTTGCAATAAGTTGATTAAAATCGTCAATTTTTTTAACCATTGATTTATGTTGTTTATTAATTTCAACTTCCCCGCTAACGTATCCCCTAAAAAGAACGTTATCGGCAAAAAGTACGCCACCGTCGTTTAACAAATCTTTCAATAGTGGATATAACGTAACGTACGAAGCCTTATTACAGTCAAGAAAAATAAAATCAAACTTTTCAGCAATTTTTATAACCGTTTCAACGCTATCACCGAGTATAGAAGTAACCCTATCGTAAACGTCGTACTTTTTAAAATTTTCAATGGCTTTATTTCTAACGTCTTCAAACTTTTCAACGGTAACGAGTTTAGCGTTTTTACAAGTTAATAGCATTGCTATGCCAGAACAGCCCGTTGCCGTGCCAAGTTCAAGTATATTTTTAGGGTTTTTAATTGAAAGCATTAAAAGTAATTCGTTCAACGATTCAACTAAAATAGTAGGTACGCCTTCTTCCCTATACTCGTTACGAAGCGACAATAATTGGCTAGGAATATTAAGTTGTAAATTTTTGTAAGATAATTTACTTGTGTATTCGTTTTTCATTTTAAACTTCTGTAATTACGGGTAAAATCATTGGATTTTTCTTAGTCTTTTTATAAATATAATCTTTAAGTTTTTGTCTAACGATATTTCTAACGACAGTCTTTTCTCCAGCCTTGTTTACGTTATAACTTTCTAAGCATTTAATTACGATATTTTTCATATCGGCAATTTGCACGTCGGTTAAACCTGCACCTTTGCCTATAATATCTGGCTCTTGTAATATAAAACCACTTTCACTAGATACGCAACAAACTACTACGATAATACCTTCACTTGAAATATATTTTCTATCGCGAATAGTCGACATATTTTCGTCGATTGAAAAACCGTCAACGAATCTACTGCCCGCTTGAAAATTTTCACCAAACTTACAAGTTTTACCGTTAAATACGAGCGTGTTACCTATATCGCATATAAAGGTAGAACTTTCTTTAATACCAACGTCAACGGCAAGTTCAACGTGCTTTTTTAAATGCCTGTATTCGCCGTGTACGGGAACGAAATATCTTGGTTTTATTAAAGAGTGCAATATTTTTAACTCTTCTTGACAAGCGTGTCCCGAAGCGTGCAATTTTTCAAGTGCTTCATAAACGACTTTGGCTCCCTTACGGTACAAGTTATTTATAACTTGATAAATACTTTTTTCATTACCCGGGATAGGCGAAGCCGATATTATTATAATATCGTTTTTGCCAATAACTACGCTATTGCTTTCGCCAAGCGCCATACGCGTTAAAGCACTCATTGGCTCGCCTTGAGAACCCGTAGTTATAACTACCACGTCTTTATCTTGGTAATTTTTAATTTTATCAACGTCGATTAAAATATCTTTAGGAATAGAAAGTTCACCTATTTTAGAAGCAGATTCAATTACGTTAATCATACTTCTACCTTGAAGGGCAACTTTACGCTTATGTTTTTTTGCACAGTTTATAATTTGTTGTATTCTATATACGTTTGAAGCAAAAGTTGCAATAATTATACGCTTAAACTTATTTTCTAAAAACAACATATCTAAACTTTCGGCAACTACCGTTTCACTCATTGAATAGCCCGCACGTTCAACGTTAGTAGACTCGCAAAGCATAATATCTACGCCTTGTTTACCAATTTCAGTTAACCTTGCTAAGTCAATAATTTCACCACCGATTGGCGTTAAATCTACTTTAAAATCGCCAGAGTGTAAAACAGTACCTACCGGAGTTTTAATATATAACGCTACTGCCCCCGGAATTGAGTGGTTTACGTTAATAAATTCTACTGAAAAACAGCCAGCCTTTACTACGTTTTTAGTTTTTACTGCAAAAAACTTAGGCGACTTTACTTTTAGTTCCCTTACCTTATTATCTGCTAAGGTTAAGGTTAATTTAGTACCGTAACAAGGAACGTCTATTTCTTTTAATAAATAAGGTAAACCACCTATATGGTCTTCGTGACCGTGCGTTAAAAAAACAGCCCTAATTTTGTCTTTATTTTGTTGTAAATACGTTATATCTGGAATAACTAAATCAATTCCCGGCATATCTTGTGACGGAAACGTTAAACCAGCGTCAATAATTATAATATCTTTACCGTATTCAAGCGCCGTCATATTTTTACCAATTTCACCAACGCCACCTAAAAAACGGATTTTTAAACTAGTTGTATTATTCTTTTTCATAAAAATTCCTTTAAATTAAATTAAGGTAAAAAGCCAAATAAACGTAGGCATAGTAATTATTGATAATAAAGTGCCTACCGTTACCGTTTGTACGCCAAGCATACAGTCTTTACCAAGCATTCTTGGAAATACTATTGTATTCATACCAAGTGGCAACATTACGAAAGTAGTTACTAAAACGATTGCTTCTTTAGATGCGCCTACTAATAACATTATTCCCATAACTAATAAGGGCAAAACTATCATTTTTATAACTGCTACTATATACGTTTTTTTATTGAAAAGCACTTGCTTTAAAGGATAACTTGCTATTGCTACGCCCGTAATTATCATAGATATTGGAGCAAACATATTTGAAAGCGTACCAATTATATCGTTTACGAAAGACGGTAATCGTAAACCTGAAAGACCTAAAATTATCCCGACCATTATGCTTATTATCATTGGTGAAGTTAAAAATTTTAAATCAAGTTTCTTTTTATCAGTTAAAATTCTATATCCTTCGGTATAAGCGAAAATAGATATAGGTAAAACGACCATCATATAATGAAAAAGCCCCGTTTCACCCCAAAAAGCGTAAACTAAAGCGTAACCTATTCCACCGTAATTTGATATAGTAAAAGTATATCGGTATACCCTTTTTTCGTATGCGTCGTTACTAAAAAATTTTGATAAAATAAAAGATAAAGCGTATAAGAAACTAACTACTATTACTCCCCATAAAACGAACTCTAAATTACTTGCAACGTTTTCAATAGATAAATTGTTATAATACGTTTTAATAATTATTGCGGGCAAACAAACG
>JAZOUX010000061.1:0-2728 GCA_045658325.1 Christensenellaceae bacterium
GTCGTAAGTAATAATTTAAAGGATTAAATGAAAAAGATAGGCATAATAACTCATTATTATAAAACTAAAAATTACGGTGGCTCTTTACAAGCGTATGCTTTATGTAAAGTGTTAAACTCTAACGGGTATAATGCCGAACAAATTTGCTACGTTTTAAATAATAATAAACCCGTAAAAAATAAATCATTAAAACAAAAAATTAAAGAAGCAGGTTTATTGGGTTCAATTTTTAAAGCAATAAAAGTTTTATTGCGTAAATTAAATATAAAACAACGCCTTGTTGTAAAAGATAAAACTAAAAATAACGTAACTTTAAAACAAGAGCAAGCCTTTAAAAGTTTTTTAGAAAATGATATTCCAAATAGTAAAATCGTATATAACGACGAAAATATATATACTTGTGTTGATAATTATAACGCTTTTATCACAGGTAGCGACCAAGTATGGAATTTAAAGTGGTATAAAAGTCCGTTTTTTTTAGATTTTGTGCCGTCATCAAAAATTAAAATAGCGTACTCGGCAAGTATCGCTATGACTTCGCTTACCGATAGTCAAAAACAAATTTTTAAAGAAAGTTTAAAAGATTTTAAAGGTGTTTCATTAAGAGAACCAAGCGATATTAATTTAATTAAAGACTTATCTCCCGTTAAACCTATTTTTACTTTAGACCCAACGCTTTTACTTGATAAAAGCGAGTGGGATAACGTTTGTTCAAATAGATTAATTAATAACGACTACGTTTTTTGTTATTTTTTAGGTAATAACAAAAAAGAAAGACAAATAGCAAAAAAGTTTGCAAAATCTAAAAACTTAAAATTAGTAACCATACCTTACGCTGGAAATTCTAACGAATATTGTAACTTAAACTATGGCGATATAAAACTATACGACGTTTCGCCTAACGATTTTATTAGTTTAATTAAATACGCTAAATATGTTTTTACCGATAGTTTTCACGCAGGCGTTTTTAGTTTAATTTACGAAAAGCAATTTTTTGTATTTAACCGTGACGAAAACGGCAGTATGAATAGTAGAATTAAAGATTTAACTAATTTATTTGACGTAAAAGAACGTTTTTGTGATTTTGAAAACGAAAATTTAAACTATGCAAACTCTTTAAAAGATATAGATTACACTAAAAACTTTGATAAATTTATAAAATTAAAGAAAGAGTCTATTAAATTTTTAGAAGATAATCTTGGGGGCTTAAAAAATGGCTAATAAAGGGCAAATTAAACCCGGCATTATATTATCGTATGCTCAAATATTTTTACACATTATTATAGGATTACTTTATACGCCTATAATGATACGTTTATTAGGTAAAAGCGAATATGGTCTTTATAATACCGTATCTTCAACAATATCTATGTTAGGCGTATTAAATTTAGGGTTTAATAGTGGGTATATTAGGTATTATGCAAAATATAAAAAAAATAACGATAACGAGTCAATTTATAAATTAAACGGATTATTTTTGACTATCTTTTTAATTATAGGTTTAATAGCGTTATTTTGTGGGCTATTTTTAACCTATAATTTGAATTATGTTTTTTCTGACGGTTTAACTCAATTAGAATACGAAACTGCTAAAATTTTAATGTTAATTTTAACTATAAATTTGGCAATTTCTTTCCCTATGGGCGTATTTAAAAACATTGTTTCCGCACACGAAAAATTTGTTTTTATCAAACTTTTAGGTATCGTATCTACAGTTTTAAGTCCACTTGTAATGCTTCCACTATTATTATTAGGGTATAGGTCGATAACGATGGTACTAGTGTCGTTAGGCATTAATATTTTTATTGACGTTGTGTATCTATATTACGTTTTTGTAAAACTTAAAAACAAGTTTGTTTTTAAGGGTTATGAAAAAGGTTTGTTTGGTAGTTTATTTGCATACACAAGTTTTATTGCAATTAATTTAATTGTTGACCAAATAAATTTGAACGTTGATAAATTTTTACTTGGTAGAATAAAAGGTACGACTGCCGTTGCATTATATTCGGTAGGTTATGCTTTATATTCGTACTATATGACCTTTTCTACGGCAATTAGTGGCTTATTTGCTCCAAGAATACATAAAATTTGTAACGAAAATAGTGGAGACCAATTAAAGCAAGAACTAACAACTTTATTTACAAAAGTAGGCAGGCTTCAATTTTTGTTTTTAGGCTTATTATCTACGGGTGTTATATTTTTTGGAAAGCCGTTTATTTATTTTTGGGCAGGTGACGGTTATGAAAACTCGTATTTAGTGGCGGTATTGCTTGTCGTATCTTCAACAATTCCGTTTATTCAAAATATAGGTATTGAAGTTCAAAGGGCGCAAAATAAACATAAATTTAGAAGTGTTTTATATTTGTTTATGGCTTTATTAAATTTGGTTTTATCTATCTTTTTAATAAACTTATACGGTGAAGTTGGTGCTGTTATCGGTACGGCTATTTCTCTTATCGTTGCAAACGTTTTAATAATGAATATTTATTATCATAAAAAATGCAATATTGATATTGTAGCCTTTTGGAAAGAAATATTTAAAATTGTATTAGCAATGCTTTTACCTATTGCTTGTGGTGTATTAATTAATTTATTTATTAATTTATACTCATTATTTAATTTGATAGCATTTATACTTATTTATACAATAATATACTCAATTTCAATGTGGTTTTTGGGTATGAATAGTTTTGAAAAAGATTTAGTTAAAAAACCATTATTTAAAATA
>JAZOUX010000062.1:0-6308 GCA_045658325.1 Christensenellaceae bacterium
GCTTGGCCTCCGACTTATTTTTATAGCGTTATAAAAAAAGGGAGTAAACCTATACTTATATGCTTTTATGCAAAATGGTGTACTCCTTGTAAAATGCAAGAGCCTATCATTAAAGAACTTTATGAAATTTTATCTAAAAAAGTTGATTTTTATAAGGTAGATATAGACGAAAGCGAAGGGTTAGCACAGTCGTTAAACGTTGAACAAATTCCGTACTTAGCCGTTTATTATAATGGGGAACTTAAAGAAAAAAGCATTGGGCTTACTAGTTTAGCCGAACTGTCGCAAATGTTAATTAAATATATTTAATATTAAAAAAAGACCGTTTGAATTAATCAAACGGTCAAATTTTATTTATCTTTTTTCTTGCTTTCAAAATAATTAACTATTTTGTTTAAAAGAGTAACTGATATAACTATCAAAACTATTACTACGAATATTGCTAAAACGCCTTTCCACATAATATCTAATGATTTTAAAACGTTTTCAGTATTTACTAACAATGAAAATAAATTTATCATATTCAGTCCCCCTAATTATAAAATTATACCAACGATAAGTCCACCAACGATAGCCGATGCAATTTGACCAGATACGTTTGCGCCAGCAGCGTGCATTAATAAGTGGTTAGTAGGGTCTTCTTTAACACCCATTTTTTGAATTACCCTTGAAGCCATAGGGAAAGCAGAAATACCTGCTGCACCTATCATAGGGTTAATTTTGTTTTTGCTAAATAAGTTTAATAATTTAGTAAACATAACGCCTGCAATTATATCGAATACGAAAGCAAAAATACCAAGCGCCATAATCATTAACGTTTGCAATTGTAAGAAATCTTCAGCCTTCATTAAGAAAGAAATGGTAATACCTAAAAGTAACGTAATTATATTTGCAAAAGTCGTTTGAGCAGTATCTGATAAACTCTTTAAAACACCACATTCTCTTATTAAGTTACCGAACATTAAAAATCCTACGAGAGCAAGTGATTTTGGTGCGATAATACCAGCAATTAAACTAACGACGATAGGGAATAAAATTTTAGTAGTTTTAGAAACGCTTGCAGGTTTATATTGCATTTTAATCATACGTTCTTTTTTAGTCGTAACAAGTTTAATAACCGGTGGCATTATTACTGGAACAAGTGCCATATACGAATACGCAACGACTATAATTTGGGCAACGTAACCGCTTTTTAAGGCTTGTGCAACTACGATTGACGTAGGACCGTCAGCCGCACCGATAATACCGATTGAAGCAGCGTCAAAAATATTAAATCCTAATAACGTAGCAAAAGTTATGGTAATAAAAATACCAAATTGAGCCGCGCCACCAAGTAAAAATAGTTTAGGGTTAGAAAGTAACGGACCAAAGTCAATCATTGCGCCGATACCTATAAATAATAAAATAGGTAACGCTTCAGACGAGCCTATTAAACCGTTAAACAACCACTCGATAATACCCATTTCTTCGCCGTGAGTAAGCACGTTAGCAAATGGTATATTAACTAAAATCGTACCAAAACCAATAGGTAATAAAAGGGCAGGTTCCATATCTTTTTTAATTGCTAAAAAGATAAGTAATGCACCAATAGCCCACATTACTACGTTACCTGGTGTAATAGATTTTACAGTTTCAAGTAAAAAATCGAACATAAAATAACCACCTTTGTTTAAAAATTTACATAAATAAAGCAATTAAAAATTTAATTGCTTTAAGATATATCATAAAATTAAAAGATTTATAAGTTTTATAAGTAAAATTACATTTTTACTTTAACTACAATCTTTTTTATATTTTGATTTACGTCGTCAGTTAAGTTAGGACGGTGTGCGTCGTGCGGAAAGAAAATTGCAAATTCGCCCGCTTTAATTTTTAATTTAGAATAATTTTCACTATCTAATCTTAAAATGTCTTTTTCAGCGTTGTATTCAACTGTAACGTTGCCTTCAGGACGGTAAAAATAGTCAATTCTTTCGTTACCACTAATAATTACTTGAATATCAGCGTAAACGTCATGCGCTTCAAAAAAAGCGGGAACGTCTTTAGTTTGATATTCACTAACCGAATAATAAACGTTTTTAGCGTCGATTTCGCCTTTACCAACTTCTAATTTAGATAAGTCGGTATTATTTAAAAAGTCAAATGCTTTTTTAAAATTTTCACCTAAAAATTCATAAGATTTAGTTTGTTTTAAGTTATCTAAAATCATAATAGTTCTCCTAAAAATTCATAGAATTATTTTAACATAATTTAGTTAAATCGTCAATATTTTTACTTAAAGTTTTTCTAATTTAAAATTTTAAGTAAGCGACGCTTAAATAATTTAAAAATATTTGATTTAGCCTTGATTTTATTAATAAAATATTATATAATTATAGATATAATTTTTAAAAGGGGATAATTATGTCAACTAACGGTAAATACACTAAATTATGTAATATAGCAAAAGTTTTTGCAGACAAAGTTAGAGATGTTAACGTTAAAAACAAAGTGTCTGTTTATCACTTTATATTTTCGTCGTTATTTATTTATAAAAATTTCGTTGAAAAAACTCTTCATAACAATATGTTAAAAGACGATAGTTTAATTGACGAAATTACCGATTTTACAGCAATTATAAATAAATACAAACTTCCACTTGACAAAGTAATATATTGGTCTTATTCAAGAATGAACGACCCTAATGAAGTTGCTATTTCGTTATTTTTAGGTTACAATAAAGCGGTTTTTGAGTTAGAAAAATTAAATAAAGAAAATAATGCAACCATTTCGTTAAGTGCTTTATTTGATAAAGTGGTTAGCGAGCCTTCGTCGTTAATAATGCAAATAATTACAGATAAATACGGTACTTTATCTAAATTTCTTAAAGATTATAAAGACATTTCTAAAAAAGAGCAAGCAACTTATCAAAAATTATTATTAGATATTTATAACGAATTTAGTGAAGCGCAAGGTGAAGACGTAGTTCAAAGTGAAAGTGCCCAAACGTCAACGGCGCAAGATATTTCGTCTTTATTTGAAGCGCAAGCACAAAAAGTAGCAAAATCTACTACGGCCCAATCGGTTGACGTTTTATTTGACGGTGCAAGTTCTTCAAAAACTGCCGATAAAAAGTCGACTGCAAAGGTAAACGAAAACTTTTTATCAAAACTCGTTAAACAAACGAAGGAAATGCAAAAATCTTTACGCAGAGATATTTTTGGTCAAGATTACGCTATAAAATCGTTTATTACGGGCTATTTCCGTTCTGAAATTTTTGCGCAAATTCATAAAAATAGGAACAAACCTAGGGCAACTTTCTTATTTGCCGGTGCGCCTGGCGTTGGTAAAACTTTCTTAGCTGAAAGCGTTGCTAAAATTTTAGGCTTACCTTACAAGCGTTTTGATATGAGTGAATACGCCGATAAAGAAGCAAATATCGAATTTTGTGGTTCAGATAAAGTTTATAAAAACGGCAAGCCGGGTAACGTTACTGAGTTTGTTGAAAAAAATCCAAAATGCGTTTTATTATTTGACGAAGTTGAAAAATGTCACCAAGTCGTAACGTATTTGTTCTTACAAATGTTAGACGCTGGTAGGCTTAGAGATAACTATACCGATACTGAAGTATCGTTTACCGATGCCATTATTATATTTACGACAAATGCTGGTAAGCAACTTTACGAAAATAACGATACGTCGCTTTCTGACGTTTCAAGAAAGGTCGTTTTACAAGCGTTAAGCGAAGATATTAACCCATTAACTCAAGTTCCGCTTTTCCCTAAAGCAATTTGTTCAAGGTTTGCTTCTGGTAACGTAGTAGTATTTAACAATTTAAATACTATCGACCTTGTTAAAATAGTTAAAAACGAACTTAACCGAAATGCAACTGCGTTTAGTAGGCAGTTTAAAACCGATATTGAAATTGATGACGACGTTGCTTCGCTTTTACTTTTTGCCGAAGGCGGTAAAGCCGATGCAAGAACTATTAAAAGTCGTGCAGGGGCTTTCTTTAACGACGAACTTTACGAATTATTACGATTATTGGTTAAAGACGATAATGACGATACTTTAAATAATCTTAAAAAGTTAAAAATTCAATTACAAATTCCAAGTGACGACGTTGAAATTAAAGAAGTGTTTGTTGATAGTGAAAAACCTATTGTTTTAGCGTTAGCACCACAAAAAACTTATAAAGATTTAAGTGCCGTAAAAGGTATTGAATTTATAAGGGTTGACACTTTAGAAGAAGCCGAAAAGATTTTAGATACTAAGCGTATTACGTTAATTTTAACTGACGTTACTTACGGTGGCAAAGACAAAAATGCAAAAATTCTTAACTTAGAAGATAGTTTAGCCGATGGTTGTAAACTAATTTCGTTCGTTAAAGAAAATTACGACGTACCCGTTTATATTATTGAAAATTCTTCAAGGGCAATTACTGACGACGAAATATTTTCGTTTACGAAACTTGGTATTTACGGTGTAGTAGGCAAGTCTAAGGGTGAGCATAAAATTGCTTATAGCAAATTATTAGGTGAATGTAAAGAGTGTTATAGACAAAAATCGTTACAAAATTTGTCTAAACAAAATAAAATTATCACTTACTCTACGTCGCAAACGTTATCTGAAAACGGTGAAGAAGCCGAAATTAACTTATTTAATATTGAGATTAAGGTTGCCGTTGACGCTAAAGACAGTAATTCTTTACTTTGCTCAACTGAGATGCCTAACGTTTCGTTTGACGATATTATCGGCGCAAACGATGCTAAAGACGAGTTAAAATATTTTATTCAATATCTTAAAAAACCGTCGTTATTTATGAGTAAAGGCGTTAAACAACCTAAAGGCGTGCTTTTATACGGGCCACCGGGTACAGGTAAAACTATGCTCGCTAAAGCAATGGCTAAAGAAGCAGGTGTAACCTTTATCGCAGCCGAAGGTAACGAATTTATTAAGCGTTATTCGGGCGAAGGTCCTGAAAAGGTTCACGAATTATTTAGGCTTGCAAGAAAATACGCGCCGGCAATATTGTTTATTGACGAAATTGACGTTATTGCTAAATCGCGTGAAAATATTGATGCTAGCGTTTCAAGTGACGTTTTAACGGCGTTATTAACTGAACTTGACGGCTTTAAAGAAAACAAAAAACCAATATTCTTGTTGGCTGCAACTAATTACAGCATTAATTCTCAAACTAAAAGTTTAGACCCAGCAATAGTTAGGCGTTTTGATAGAAGCATTAACGTTGACTTGCCAACTCGTGAAGAAAGGAAACAATATTTACAATTACGCTTAGCAAGTAAAGAAATGTTTAATATTACTGACAATCAAATTGATAACATTTCTCAACGTGCCGTAGGAATGAGCCTTGCTGAACTTGAAATTATTATTGAAATGTCCCTTCGTAACGCTATCCGTGCTGAAAAAGACGTTATTTTAGATGCTGATTTTGAAGAAGCGTTTGAAACTTACAATAGTGGTGAAGTTAAAAAATGGGATATGCGCTCACTTGAAAGAACTGCAAGGCACGAAGCAGGTCACGCTCTCGTTAGTGCGCTTATGGGCGAAATGCCGTCTTACGTTACAATCGTTTCTAGGGGCGAGTACGGTGGATATATGCAATACGCTAACGATGAAAATAGGTTTGGCTATACTAAAAAGGAACTTTTAGGCAAAATTGCAACATGTCTTGCAGGTAGGGCTTCTGAATTGATTTACTACGGTGAAGAAGATGGTTTAACGACTGGTGCTTCAAGCGATATTCGCATGGCAACTGTTTACGCTAAACAAATTATTTGCTCTTACGGTATGAGTAAAGAATTTGGTTTAAGTTCACTTTACGGTGACGAAAATACGCCTATTTATCCAGAACTTAGGGTTGAAATAAATAAAATTTTAGACGAACAGTTAAACGTTGCTATATCTTTAATTAAAAACAATAAACAGTTAATTGATAAATTAGTTAAAGTATTGCTTGAAAAAAATAACTTAAAAGAAAATGAAATTAAAGAAATTTTAGGTTAATTACAACCAAACTAAAAAAGCCTTTTAATTAGGTCGTTTTAAATTAAATGTGGCACACTATATTTAGTAGATGAAAATATAGTGTGCTTTTTTGTGTCTACAAATAAAAAACGGTGTAATATGATTGTTAATTTAATTTTAAATAACGTATAGTTATGGTGTATAATTAAATTGCGTGCCTTTATATACAAAACTGTTAATTAAATGCCAAATTTACTTTTAAAAAAGCAATAAATGTGATATAATTTAATTGATTTAAGGAGTGTTTTATGATAAAAGGCGCGATTTTTGATTTAGACGGT
>JAZOUX010000063.1:0-11480 GCA_045658325.1 Christensenellaceae bacterium
ATCGTCTTAATTAATTTAAGCAAAGTTTGTCTTTTATTTTAAAGTTTGCTAATAAAAGTTATTATAGGTAATAAAAATATTTCTAATAATCTTTAAATAATTGTCGAAAAAAATATTATTTTGTTAAAATAAGCCAGAAGAATTTTGGTGAATTATGGATATTAAAGCAATTTATAAACAATTAAACGTTAGTGAAAAGGTATACGATTTTGGTAATGAAATCTTAAAAGGGTTGGAAGAACGCTTTAAAAAAATTGACGAAATTAGTGAAATTAATCAAAATAAAGTGCTTTACGCTATGCAAAAAAATAAAGTTGACGCTACTTGTTTTCAAGTAACTACCGGTTACGGTTACGACGACGTAGGTCGTGATAAACTTGAAAGGGTATATGCTGACGTTTTTCATACTGAAAGCGCGCTCGTAAGACCACAAATTACTTGTGGTACGCACGCCTTAACTATAAGTTTATCGGCAAACCTACTACCAGGTGACGAACTTTTATCTATTAGTGGTAGACCTTACGACACTCTCGAAGAAGTTATCGGTATAAGACCAAGCCCTTGCTCTCTTATGGAGTATGGTGTTACTTATAACGAAGTTGATTTAACAGTCGACGGTAAATTTGATTTTGAAGGCATTAAAAAAGCAATTAATTGTAAAACTAAGTTAATTGCTATTCAAAGGTCAAAAGGTTATAAAACTAGACCTACTTTAAGCGTCGAACAAATTGGTGAAGCAATAAAATTCGTTAAAGGCTTGAAACCAGACGTTATAGTTATGGTAGATAACTGCTACGGCGAGTTCGTTGAAACGGTTGAACCAAGCGACTACGGTGCTGATATGACGGTAGGCTCGTTAATTAAAAACCCAGGGGGTGGACTTGCCCCGATAGGTGGCTATATAGTAGGCACTAAACAGTGTATTGATAGGTGTGCTTATAGGCTTTCAGCCCCAGGCTTAGGTCAAGAAGTTGGTGCTACGTTAGGCGTATTAGAAAAGTTCTATCAAGGTTTATTTTTAGCCCCAACCGTTACGGCAGGAGCGTTAAAAGGCGCTATTTTTGCTGCAAATATCTACGAAAAATTAGGATTTAAAGTAGTTCCTAACTCAACCGAAGAACGGTACGATATTATTCAAGCAGTAGAACTTAAAAGTAGCGAAGGTATGATTGCTTTTGCTAAAGGTATTCAAAACGCCGCCCCCGTTGATAGTTACGTTAGCCCTATTCCGGGCGATATGCCAGGCTACGACAGTCAAGTTATTATGGCTGCTGGCGCATTTGTACAAGGTTCGTCAATAGAACTTTCGGCAGACGGTCCGTTAAGAGAACCTTACGCAATATATTTTCAAGGTGGTTTAACTTTCTACCACGCTAAACTTGGTATTTTAAAATCGTTGCAAGAAATGATTAACGCAGGTCTAGTAACGTTATAGGAGATTTATATGTATTTTATTTTTTCGTTAATAGCACTTCTTTGTTGGAGTGGTTCAGATTTATTTTCAAAAAAAGGAACTTATCAAAATGATAAAAACAGCCATTGGCGCGTAATTTTTGCAGTTGGCGTAATTATGGGAATTCACGCCGTTATTACTTTAATAATTTCTGCAATCTTCGGCGAACAATTATTAGAACTTAACAATCCGTTTTTATTAAGTATATTTTATACTGACTTTGTTCCACTTGATTTTATTAAGTATTTACCAGTTGCTTTCGTATATTTACTTGCAATGGTAATTGGTTACGCCGGTTTAAGATACATTGAACTTTCAATATCAAGTCCAATTTGTAACGCTTCAGGCTCGCTTGCATTACTTATCATTGTAATTTTAGGTATGTTCGGTGTATTTAGCGAACCAACGGTATTAAAAGATATTGATATAATTTGCGTTTTACTTATAACTTTTGGTATCATTTGGCTTGGGGTAGTTGAGTATAACGAAAGTGATGAAGTTAAACTTTTAAGAAGTAGTGGTGGTAACTTTAAATATACAAAAAGTTTTATTGCAATTTTAATTCCTATAATTTACTTATTGTTAGACGGTTTAGCAACGGTAGGTGACGAACTCGTTTACGAATACGGTTTCTTTGAAAGTGATTACGCTGCAAATACTGCGTTTGAATTTACTTCACTTTGCTTTGCTGTTTTTGCTTTTATTTTTGTAACTGTTATTAAAAAGGAAAGATTTTTTAAAGTAAAAGTCGTTGAACAAAATGAAAACGGCGTAGAAGAAGTAAAATATCTTCCGTTTAGTAAAGAATTAATTTTTGGTGGCGTATGTGAAACTATTGGTCAAATTTTCTATATGGCGGTAGTTGCTTCTTCGTTTGTTCAAGGTTTACCAATTATATCGTCTTACTGTGTTTTATCAGTAGTTTGGAGTAGAATTTTCTTAAAAGAAAAGTTGTCTTTAAAGCATTATATAGCAATAATAGCAACGCTTTTAGGTATAGTAGGTTTAGGTATTGCTGAATTACTTGAATTTAATTTATACGAAATAATTTTCGGCTTAATTTAATAAATAAAAACAAAACAAATTAAAAGCACTTGCAATTCGCAAGTGCTTTTAATTTTTATAAAGTCCAGTCGATTTCACCCAAATTATTTTCTTTTAAAAATTTATTAGCCTTAGAAAACGGCTTAGAGCCGAAAAACCCATTGTAAGTCGATAAAGGTGAAGGGTGCGCGCTTTCTATTATAAAATGTTTGTTTGAGTCTATAATAGCCTTTTTTGATCTAGCGTTGCCACCCCATAATATAAATACTACCGGTGTTTCTTTTTGTGAAATTTTTTTAATTACTTGGTCGGTAAACCATTGCCAACCACAGTTTTTATGCGAGTTTGCTTGACCTTCACGCACTGTTAATACGGTGTTTAAAAGTAAAACGCCGTTTTTCGCCCATTTAGTTAAATCGCCACTATTTGGTGGGTTAATTCCTAAATCAGTATTCAGTTCTTTATAAATATTTTTAAGTGATGGTGGAATTTTAACTCCGTTTGGTACTGAAAAACTTATACCTTGTGCTTGACCAAATTCATGATAAGGGTCTTGCCCTAAAATAACAACTTTAACGTCGTTATAGTCGGTTAATTTAAAACAAGCGTAAATATCGTGCATATTAGGATATACGGTATAGGTTGAGTATTCGGTTTTTAAAAAGGAACGGATACTTTCGTATTTTGGCGTATTAAAAACGTCTTTTAAAACTTCGTCCCAACTATTGTTGAATTTTATCATAAAAATATTTTATCACAATTTTATCAGTTTTGCAAGGGTAATTGTACTTAAATATATATAATATATTTACCAATAATGCGTCATTACGCATATCTATATATATAATATAAGGAAAAGAATTTTTTTAAAAAAACAGTTTACTTTTTAATAGTTATGGTATACAATAGTTTGTATTACAGTGTATTACGATAATAGGGGATAATTATGCTTGCAAAGGTAACAAGTTTTGCTTTATACGGTTTACAAGGGCTACCAATAGACGTTGAAGTTGACGTTTTTAACGGTATGCCGTCGTTTGAAATCGTTGGTTTAGCCGACACTGCCGTTAAAGAAAGTAAAGAAAGGGTGCGTTCTGCTATAAAAAATAGTGGTAGGCATTTTCGTAACGGTAAAATAACGATAAATTTAGCGCCTGCCGATATTAAAAAGCAAGGTGCTTATTTAGATTTGGCAATAGCAATGGGTATTCTTAAAGCGCAAGGCGAAGAAGGTCTTATTGATTTTAGTGACTACGTTATGCTTGGCGAATTATCGCTTGACGGCTCTTTAAGGGGTGTAAACGGAATATTACCTATGTTAATTTCGGCAAAAAGTTTAGGTTATACTAAGTTTATTATTCCAAAAGATAACGAGTTTGAAGCAAGTTATATTAGTGGAACTACCATTTACGCGTTAAACTCTTTAAAAGAAGTTGTTGAATTTTTAAGTTCTCAAAAAGAATTTTCTGCTATCGTTGAAAAAGAATATAACGTTGAAAGTAGCGACGTAGAATACGACTGTGATTTATCTTATGTAAAAGGTCAAGCCTTTTGTAAAAGGGCGTTAGAAGTAGCCGTTTCGGGTGGGCATAATATAATTATGGTAGGCCCACCGGGTGCTGGTAAAACTATGATTGCTAAATGTATTCCTACCATTATGCCAGATATGTCGTTTGGTGAAGCGTTAGAAACTACTAAAATTCATAGTGTTGCCGGGTTACTTAACAGCACTGAAGGTATCGTTACCAAAAGACCGTTTATGACACCACATCATACGGCAACACAAATAGCCTTAGTTGGTGGTGGTACGAACGCATTACCGGGTATTATTAGTTTAGCGCACAACGGAGTGCTTTATTTAGACGAAATGCCTGAATATAGTAGACAAACGCTTGAATCTTTAAGACAACCACTTGAAGACAGGGTAATTACCGTATCGCGTGCAAAGGCAAGTATACAATATCCAGCAAGTTTTATGCTTTGTGGAAGTTTAAACCCTTGTCCTTGCGGAAATTATGGTATAAAAGATAAAATTTGTAATTGTACGATGTCGCAAATAGTAAAATATAAAGCAAAACTTTCTGCACCGTTACTTGATAGAATAGATATTCAAGTAAGCGTTGACGGTGTAAAATACGCTGATTTAACTAACGATAGCGTTGAAGAAAGCAGTAAATCGGTAAAAAGGCGTGTAAATATAGCAAGAAAAATTCAACTTGAACGTTTTAAAGACGATAATATTACGACTAACGCTCAAATGAGTGAAAAGCACCTTAAAAAATACTGTAAACTTTCAAAAGAGTGTGAAGATATTATTAGAACTTCGTTTGAAACGCTTAATTTGTCGGCTCGTGCTAGAAATCGTATTATTAAAGTTGCAAGAACTATTGCCGACTTAGATTATAGCGAAATTATAATGCCTAAGCACATATTAGAAGCAATAGGTTATAGGAGCAATATTTAATGACTAATAGCGAAAGAGCGTTAATTTATATTGACGGTCTTACACATTTAGAATATAAACACAAGCGAAATATTATTGATTTATACGAAGTTGCTGAAGAATTGTTTAGTAATCCGTCTCTTTGCTACGAATATTTATTAAATAATGCTAGCGAAAGTTACGCCAAAACGTTTATTGACGGTTTTAATAATAAAATATATGATAAAATTATTAAAGACGTTGTTAATAGTGGAACGATAGTCGTAACCGAGCAAAGTGAATTTTATCCAACGTCGTTACTTAATATTGATTTTAGACCTATTTGTTTATATTGTAAGGGAAATGTTGAACTTTTAAATAAAAAAGATAAGTTTTCAATAGTCGGCTCACGAAAAACTTTGCCCGAATATTTAAAACATACTTCACTTATAGCCGATGAGTTATCTAGTAGTGGTGTGGTTATAGTAACGGGTGTAGCAAACGGCGTTGATAAAAGTGCGATTTTAGGCGCAATTAATAGTGGTAATTTAATTTTAGTTTTAGCAGGTGGTTTTAATTATATTAATAGTGAGCAAAATCGTGATTTAATTAATAAAACCATTGAAAACGGGTTGGTTATAACCGAGTATTCGCCGTCAATTCCACATTTAGCCTATCATTATCCAATTAGAAACCGAATTATTGCCGGTTTAGGTAAAGGTGTTTTAATTTGCAGTGGCGATTTTAAAAGTGGAACTAAATACACGGCTCAATTTGCTATTGAATACAATAAAGATTTAATGTGTTTACCTTACGCAATTAACGTTTTTAGCGGTCAACTTTGTAATAAACTTATTAAGGAAGGCGCGTTTTTAGTTGAAAACGTTCAAGATATTTGTCAAATATGTAATTTTAGCGTTGATAAAAAGCAAAAAACATTATTAACCGAACTTGAAGAAAAGGTTTATTTAGAAATTAAAAACGGAGTTAGTAACGTTGAAATTTTAGTACAAAATTTAAACCTTAAAATATACGAATTATTACCTTTATTATCTTCGTTAGAAATTAAAGGTTATGTAATTAAAAACAACTCAAACGAGTATTTGAATTTATTATAGGAGTAATATGCAGTTAGTTATCGTAGAGTCGCCCAAAAAGGCAAAGACAATTGAAAGGTTTTTAGGCAAGAATTATAAAGTCGTGGGTAGTGGCGGTCACATTAGGGGTTTACCTGAAAAAAGATTTGCCGTTGACGTTGATAATAATTTCGAGCCGTCTTATGTAATTGAACCAAAGCAAAAAAAGACTGTTGAAGAATTAAAAGAATATTCAAAAAAAGCCGAATTAGTATATCTTGCAACCGACCCCGATAGAGAAGGCGAAGCAATTGCTTGGCATTTGTACGATGAATTAGATATAAAAGGTAAAACGCATAGAATTACTTTTAACGAAATTAGTGAAAAGGCTGTTAAAAACGCCATCGCACACCCTGGTAGAATTAACTACAATTTAGTTAACTCTCAACAAGCAAGGCGTGTATTAGATAGAATAGTTGGTTATAAACTTTCACCTTTCGTTAGAAGTAGAGTTAAAGACGGCGAGTCGGCTGGTAGGGTACAATCGGTTGCCGTTAGACTCGTAGTTGATTTAGAAAGAAAAATTAAAAGTTTCGTACCAACTGAATATTGGAATATTAGTGCGTTACTTAGTAAAGACGGAATTACTAAGTTTAAGTGTAGTTTATCGTTAAAAAACGGCAAAAAATTTAAACCGTCTAACGAAAAAGAGTCGCTTGAAGTTTATAACACTTGCTTGAACGGTAAATTTATCGTGGGGGAAGTTAAAAAAGGTGTTACTAAGTCGCACGCTCTTCCACCGTTTACAACGTCTACAATGCAACAAGACGCATCTAGTAAATTAGGTCTTTCAGCACCACAAGTAATGCAACTTGCTCAACATTTATACGAAGGTTTAGAAACAAAAAAAGGTCATTTAGCACTCGTAACATATATTAGAACTGACTCGACAAGAATTAGTGAAGATGCGCAAAAAGACTGTTTAAACTTTATAAACGCTAATTTTGGTAGTGAATATTTACCTAAAAAACCAAATATATACACTACTAAAAAGAACGCTCAAGACGCTCACGAAGCGATTAGACCAATTGATATTAACGTAACTCCAGATAGCGTTAAAGATTTACTTGATAAAAACCATTATAAACTTTACAAATTAATTTACGAAAGATATTTAGCGTCGCAAATGACTGAAGCCTTGTTTAATAGTATGCAAATTAACGTTGAAAACGGTGATTATACCTTTAAAGCAACGGGAAAAAGCGTAAAATTTAAAGGCTATACTAAGGTTTACGACTTCGTTCAAGGAAAAGACGACGAAGATGAAAGCGAAAATAAACTTTTACCAGATATGAACGCTAACGACGAGTTAAAGTGTTTAGGTATTGAAAAAGAACAAAAATTTACTAAACCACCACTTAGGTATACCGACTCGTCTCTCGTAAAAGCCATTGAAGAAAACGGTATTGGTAGACCGTCGACTTACGCTACGATTATAGGTACTTTAACAAAGCGTAAATATATTACAAGAGATGGTAAATATTTAGTTCCAACCGAAATTGCTTTTGAAGCCACCGATTTATTGGTTAAATATTTTAGCGACGTTATGGATATTGGTTTTACCGCTAAAATGGAAGACTCGCTTGACGAAATTGCTGAAAGTGGCAAAGATTGGCGAAAAGTAGTAGGTGAATTTTATAATCCGTTTATAATTAAATTAAAAGATGCTATGAGTGACAATAACGAAACTACTGATATTGCTTGTACCTATTGCGGAGAGTTTTTAGTTAAAAAAAGTGGTCGATTTGGTCAGTTTTTATATTGTCCTGACTGCAAAAAGACTAGGAATTTAAACGATAAGGTTAGTGAAGAAATTTGCCCGGTTTGTAGAAAGCCTATGATTTTAAAAGAAGGCAAATTTGGTAAATACTATTCTTGCGAAACATGTAATATAAAAATTCAAGAAAACGACGTTATTTCTAATGAAAAATGCCCAACGTGTAACATTTTTATGTTTGAAAAGACGGGTAAATTCGGTAAATATATAAAATGTGCTAAGTGTGGAGCAACTAAAAGTATATTAAAACAAGTGGGGGTTTGTCCACTTTGTCATAAACCAGCACAAGAAATGATGTCTAAAAAAGGTGTAGTTTATTACGGTTGCTCGGGCTATCCGTCGTGCGATTTTAGAAGTTGGGATATTCCTACTGGTGAAATGTGTCCAACTTGTGGTAAATATTTAATTAAAAAAGACGGTAAAGTAAAATGTTCTGATAAGAACTGTAATTATGAAAAATAGGAGATAATATGAGTATAGAATTTCGAGGCACTACTATTTGTGCCGTAAAGAGAAATGGTAAAACTGCTATCGCTGGCGACGGTCAAGTAACGATGGGCGAGTCTATCGTTTTTAAAAACAGCGCCGTTAAAGTGAGAAGAATTTTTAACGGTAACGTTGTAGTCGGTTTTGCTGGTTCTGTTGCAGATGCTTTTAGTTTAACTGAACGTTTTGAAGAAATGCTTAATAAATATTCGGGCAATTTAATGAGAAGTGCCGTTTCGCTTGCTGAAACGTGGCGTGAAGATAAAGTTGGCAGAAAGTTAGACGCAATGATGATTTGTGCTGATAAAGACTGTCTTTTAGTCGTATCGGGTGGTGGTGAAGTAATCGAGCCAGACGACGGTGTTTGCGCAATAGGTAGTGGTGGCAATTACGCTTTATCTGCAGCGAAAGCCTTAGTTAATGAAACTAACTATGAAGCCGACGTTATTGCAAGAAAAGCGTTAGAAATTGCAAGCGATATTTGTATTTTTACTAACAAAAATATAATAGTTGAAAGCGTATAAGGGGGAATTATGCAATTATCACCAAGAGAGATAGTTCAAGAATTAGATAAATACATTATTGGACAAAATAAGGCAAAACGCGCCGTTGCAATAGCACTTCGTAATAGATATAGAAGAAGTAAATTATCGCAAGAATTAAAAGACGATATTACTCCTAAAAATATTATTATGAAAGGACCTACGGGCGTAGGTAAAACTGAAATAGCAAGAAGGCTTGCAAAACTTGTAAACGCTCCGTTTATTAAAGTTGAAGCAACTAAATTTACTGAAGTAGGTTACGTTGGTCGTGACGTTGAATCAATGATTCGTGATTTGGTAGAGTGTAGCGTTCGTTTAGTTAAAGACGAACAGTATAAACAAGTATTGCAAAGGGCTTCTGGTATTGCCGAAAGAAAAATTTTTAAAATTATCTATGATAATTTGTTAGTTGAAAAGGGCGAGTTAAACGATAGCGAATATAAAGATAAAATTCTATTTGAACTAAGGGCTGGTAAACTCGACGGTTTAATCGTTGAAATTGAAGTCGTTGATAAACCTAAACAATTAGATATTATGGCTGGCGTTGGGGCTGAAATTAATTTAGGTTCAATTTTCGGTGATATTATGTCTCAAAAAAAGAGACGCAAATTAACTGTAAAAGACGCTATGCAATATATGATTAACGAAGAAAGCGATAAACTTATTGATAACGATAGTGTTAATCAAGAAGCAATTAGGCGTGCTGAAGAAAATGGTATAATTTTTATTGATGAGATTGACAAAATTGCTTCAAAAACAAATAAGGGTGGTGCTGACGTTTCTCGTGAAGGCGTGCAACGAGATATTTTGCCGATAGTTGAAGGTTCAACGGTAATAACTAAATACGGTCCTTGTAAGACTGACTATATTTTATTTATCGCAGCAGGGGCTTTTCATATTTCAAAAGTTGAAGACTTAATTCCCGAATTACAAGGTAGATTTCCTATAACGGTAGAACTTTCAAGTTTATCAAAAGAAGACTTTGTAAACATATTAACGATGCCACAAAACGCCTTAACGCTTCAATACAAACATTTAATGCTCGTTGATAATATTGAATTAGTATTTAAGCCCGATGCTATTGATGAAATTGCCGAAATAGCCGTTGAAATGAATTTAACAAGTGAAGATATCGGTGCAAGGCGACTTCATACCGTTATGGAAAATTTAATTGAAGATATATCGTTTAACGCTGGAGGCGATATCCCGTTAACAACGGTGGTCATTGATAAAAAATACGTTGAAGAACACTTAAATTACTCTAGCAGTAAAAGAAATCTTAAAAAATATATATTGTAGGAGAATATTATGATAAATATTCCAAAAGGAACGAAAGACGTTTTGCCTAGCGAAAGTTATAAATGGCACTATGTAGAAAATTTAGTAAAAGAAGTAGCAAAAAACTTTGCTTTAAGAGAAATAAGAACGCCTACTTTTGAACATACTGAATTGTTTTTAAGGGGTGTAGGTGATACTACCGATATCGTTAATAAAGAAATGTATTCTTTTAAAGATAAAGGTGAGCGTGATATCACTTTAAAGCCAGAAGGTACTGCCGGCGTTGCAAGGTCGTTCGTTGAAAACGGCTTGCATAACAGTGCAATGCCACTTAAAATGTACTATATTACTCCGGTTTTTAGGTATGAAAGACCACAAGCGGGCAGATTAAGAGAACATCACCAATTTGGTGTTGAAATTTATGGTGCAAGCAACCCAAGTGTTGACGCTGAAGTTATTTTAATTGCAAATACTATTTTAAATAAGTTAGGTTTGCAAGTAGAACTCAATATCAACAGTATGGGCTGTAAAACATGCCGTGAAAATTACAACAAGGCGTTAAAGGAATATATTGCTAGTTGTATTGATAAAATGTGCCCGGTTTGTAAAGAAAGGTTTAACAAAAACCCTTTAAGAATTCTTGACTGTAAAGAAGACGGTTGTAAAGAATTAACTAAAAACGCACCTAAAATTACTGAGTTTTTATGCGACGACTGTAATAATCATTTTAATTTATTACAAGACTATTTAACTATTTCGGGGGTTAAGTATAAAATAAACCCTTATATAGTTAGGGGGCTTGATTATTACACTAGAACGGTATTTGAATTTGTTACAACTGCTCTTGGTACGCAAGGTACGGTATGTGGTGGCGGTAGATACGACGGTTTAATTGAACAAATCGGTGGCACTGTAACACAAGGCGTAGGTTTTGGTATGGGTTTAGAACGTGTTTTAATGTTAATGGAAGCGTGGGGTATAAAAATTGAAGATAACGAAACGGTTAGTTTATACGTCGCTTCAATGGGTGACAATGCTAGTAAAAAGGCTTTTGAAATCGCTTATAAGTTAAGGCGTGAAGGTATTAGCGTTGAAGTTGACCACTTAAATCGTAGTTTTAAAGCGCAGTTTAAGTACGCCGATAAAATAAAGGCAAAATACGTTATAGCAATAGGTGAAAACGAACTTGAAAGTGGAATTTGCACTTTAAAACTTATGTCAACCGGCGAAAGCAAACAAATAACTTTTGACCAAATTAAAGAAAATTTAGTATAAATTTAGCCCCCCTACGCAAATTATAGTAGGGGGGTTATGAATAATAAAATAGAAAGAATAAACGAAT
>JAZOUX010000064.1:0-10658 GCA_045658325.1 Christensenellaceae bacterium
AGTGTTTAGAAAGAGTTTATCTTCAAAAAACTCAAAAAGAAAATAGAAAACGCTTGCAAAATCTAATAAATATGTTAAAATATTTATTAAGGAGATAAAATATGAAATGTATGTACTGTGGTTGTGTGGACAGTAAAGTTATTGATTCACGTTCAACCGATGAAAACGCAATGATAAGAAGAAGGCGTGAGTGTATCAAGTGTGGTAGAAGATTTACTACTTACGAAACGGTTGAAACTACCCCCGTACTCGTTATTAAGGCTGGTGGTAATCGTGAAACTTTCGACCCTAATAAAATTAAAAACGGCATAATCAAGGCGTGTGAAAAACGCCCAGTGCCAATGTATAAAATTGAAAAATTGGTCGAAGATATACAAAAACAAGTTTATAATTCTTTAGACCAAGAAATTACTTCAAAAGAAATTGGTGAAATGGTTATGGCAGGGCTTAAAGAAATTGACGAAGTTGCGTACGTTCGTTTTGCTTCCGTTTACCGTTCTTTTAAAGATATTTCAACGTTCTTAAAAGAACTTGAAAAACTTACTAAGGGGTCTTAATAATGAAAGAGATATTCTCTAAATTATGGGTTAAAATTACGGCGATAGGATTAGCCGTTTTGCTGTTTTTATTTAGCGTATTATTGCTTTTAAATTCGTTTGCACCGTACAATCCAAAATGCTATCACTTTTTTGGTCTTTCTGGCATAAGTGGTTCGTTTAATAAAAAGGGCAATCCTAAAAATTACTTTCAGGTTGAAAATACTGCTAACGTTATTGAACTAGCCCATTTAAACGCCTTGAATAGTTCAATATATTACGTTTGGATAAACGTTTCAGATATGGTTGAAGATAGCGTTATTTATCTTTACAACGGTAGCGACGCTTCGGGTACTATGACACTTTTAAGCGAATATAATTTGACGGGCAGTGAACTTTCAAACGATAGTGATGGTTGGATTTGTATTTACGACGGAACTGCATATACGAAAGACATATCTAAACATTTTTATTTAGGTACTAAAAATAAAATGCGTATAAGGGAAGTAGTCTTGTTAAACAGTTTAAAGTCTAACTCAGCCGTTTCTTTCTCTACCGACGATTTAGTTCGTAGGGGTAACCCAACTGCTAATGACGATAGTCTTTGTCAAGTATTTAATTATGATAATCTTAAAGATTCAAATTCTTTCACTACTACGTTTACCCCTCAGTTAAAAGAAAAGTTGCTTAGTTTGCCAAACTTAAATGACGAACAGTCGACTTTTAATAAAGCAAAGGTTACTGAATAATAAGACAAAAAAGAGTAATTTATAACAAAAATTACTCTTTTTTTTTATGCCTTAAAATTGTATAATCAAACAATGCAGGTGTATATAGAGTACGTTATTTTAGACAATTTAATAATTGATTATTTACTACTTTCGTTAAGTTTAAGGGTGTCTAACGCAAAAACCAATAAATTAAGGCTAATATCTTCTTCAGTGTTAGGTACGGTTATTGCGGTTATAATACCCCTATTAAAACTAGGTAATTTATATTTATTAATGATAAAAATATTGTTAGCGTTTTTAATGTGTTATATTGCAGGCAGTTATTTAACTATTAAAAAATATATTATAACGTTAGGTTGCTTTTTAGGTTTTACTTTTTTATCGGGTGGACTTATAATCGCTATTTTTTATCTAGCCGATATTGATTTTTATAAAGACTATAATTTTAATTACGATAGTGTTTTTCCTATAGGTTTAACAATATTAATAATGTATTTTTTATACGTCTTTTTAAAACGATTAATATTAAAACTGTTTAAAATAAAATCAATAAACCCTTTTATTAGAAAGTGCATAGTAGTCGTTAAGGGTAAAAGGTTAAGCGTTATGGGGTTTATTGATAGTGGAAATAGGTTGTACGACGCTAAAACGGGGCTACCCATAATAGTTGGCTCAAACAACTTGTTTTTAAAAATTAACGGATTAAATATAGCGTTAAAAGATGCTGGCGACGTACTTATAAAAACGGTAAACGGAAAAAGTTTAATAAAAATTTATTTCGTCGATAAACTTTTGATATATAACGGGCAAAACGTGAATATATATAATAACGTACTGCTAGGACGGTCTAATAGCGATTTTTTAGACGACGTTAAGTACGATTTATTATTAAATCCGTCTTTAATTGAAGGAGAGTAATTATGGGCATAATGGCGTTAATTAAAAAACTGTTAAAAGAAATTTTTAAAACGAGCGAAAGCGTCTTATATTATACGGCAAGTAGCGAAGCGTTACCAAAAGCGTACACCAAAGAAGAGGAGCAAGAAAAAATTTTTGAAATGCTATCAGGTAAAGAAAGTGTCAAAAAAGAACTAATCGAGCATAATTTACGTTTAGTCGTTTATATTGCGCGAAAATTTGATAACACGGGTATTGAGTTAGACGATTTAATTTCGGTAGGGGCAATAGGTCTAATAAAAGCCGTAAACACTTATAAAATTGACAAAAATATAAAACTAGCAACGTACGCTTCAAGGTGTATTGAAAACGAAATTTTAATGTTTTTGCGTAAAACTTGTAAAATAAAAGGCGAAATTTCGTTTGACGAGCCTTTAAACGTTGATTACGAAGGCAACGAATTATTATTGTCAGATATTTTAGGTACTGATGCCGATATAGTTTATAAAACGGCTGAAGACAGCGTTGAACGAAAAATTCTTTATAACGCCATAAGTAAACTTTCAAGTCGTGAAAGAACTATTATGAATTTAAGGTTTGGGCTAGACGGTAGCGACGAAATGACTCAAAAAGAAGTAGCCGACTTACTTGGGATATCGCAGTCGTACATATCTAGGCTTGAAAAAAAGATAGTCGAAAGGCTTAAAAAAGAATTAAAAAAGTTTAATTAATATGATACTATGTCTTTGACATAGTATTTTTAATAAGTTTTCATTTGAATATTGACTATTTTGCAATTATTTGTTAAAATGTTAAAAAGGAGAAAATTATGGCTTTCAAACAATATAAAGGCGGTTATTATAACGGTGATTTGAATAGAAAAGGCAATCCTCACGGCTACGGTAAATTCGTGTGGGACTCAGGCACTTCTTACGAAGGTGATTGGGTTGACGACGTTATGCAGGGGCATGGTATTTGCAAATATTCTAACGGCACTGTTTATCAAGGCGAATTTAAAAATAACAAGTTGCACGGCTTAGGAGTTATAACTTATTCGGACGGTGGCCGTTATGAAGGCGAATTTGCTAACGATAAAATTAACGGTATGGGTGTTTATTACTTCCCAGGTGGTGGCGTATATAAAGGCGAATTCGTTGACGGTGATAGAGACGGTTTTGGTGAGTGGACTTCTGAAATAGGTGAAAAGTATAAAGGGGATTGGAAAAAAAATAAATTCCACGGCGACGGTATTTACACTTATAAAGACGGAAAGCAATACGTTGGTCAATTCGTAAACGATAAATTTTGTGGTTTGGGTACGCACGAATTTAGTAACGGCGATAAATACGAAGGCGAGTGGAAAGACGATAAAATGAACGGGCACGGCATTTACCATTTTAAAAACGGCGATAGATATGAAGGCGAGCATAAAAACGGTAAATTTAGTGGCTTTGGTATAAAGTATTATAATAACGGTGATACGCTTGAAGGTAATTGGGAAAACGACTTTGTAAACGGTAAAGGAATTTACACTTACAACAGTGGTGGTTATTATAAAGGTGATTTCGTTAGGGGCAATTTTGAAGGCGTAGGTTTTAGAAAATTTTCTAACGACTCAACTTACGAAGGCGATTGGAAAAACGATAAAATGCACGGTCAAGGTAAATACACTTATCCATCGGGCACTTATTATATAGGGGCGTTTGTTAGCGGTAAATTCTGTGGTAAAGGCGAAATGTATTACCATAACGGTTACTACTATAACGGCGATTGGAAAGACGATAAGCGTAACGGCAAAGGTCATTGGGAGTCGCCTAATAAAGACCTTTACGACGGAGACTGGAAAGACGATAAAATGCACGGCAAAGGTAAATACACATATAAGTCGGGTACTTGGTACGAAGGTGATTTTGAAAACGGCAAATTCTGTGGTTACGGCGTATCTAAATGGTACACGGGTGGCTACTATGAAGGCGAGTGGAAGGAAGACAAGCGTGAAGGCTACGGCGAAATGGTTTACTCATCAGGTGAAGTTTATAAAGGTGAGTGGCATAACGGTAACCGTCACGGCTACGGCATAGGAACTACTACTAACGGCGAAGAACAAAACGGCGAGTGGAAAGACGACGTATTCGTTGGTTAAACGAAACAGACAAAAATTTCAAGCACTTAAACGTGATATTTAATTAAATAAATATAAAATAAAACAATAAATAAAAGATTCAAAAAACGGGAATAGAAAAACCCAAAAGGCCGACTAAACAATAAAACCTAACGTAGCACGTTAGGTTTTTTGTTATATTTTAATTTTAAAAACTTAATTTGATTTATGAAAAAATTTTATCTACAATTTCTTGCGCTTTTGCACCTTTTATATAATTTGAAATATCATTAAATGC
Source organism: Christensenellaceae bacterium (assembly GCA_045658325.1). Taxonomy (GTDB): domain Bacteria; phylum Bacillota; class Clostridia; order Christensenellales; family Borkfalkiaceae; genus HGM11412. The sequence continues at coordinate 4,564 of JAZOUX010000064.1, forward strand.
TAAGATAAAAGTTTCTTTTATAAATTTTTTGCCGTTTAATTTTTCGCTAATAGCCGATAAAGGTGCGTTACTAAAATAATCGCCAAATATTTCACAATTATTTATATAACCGTTTATTAAGTCGAAAGTAAAAGTCATCGTTCCAAAGTTCAATTTAAAATCAATTCTTAAAGTGCCCTTAGGTGATTTACCTATATTCCACTCGTAAGTCGAGTATTTTTCTTTAACTAAAGTATTAATACTAGAAATATCTTTTTCAGTAAAAGAGTAAGGAATTAAGTCTTTTTTTAAATAATCGCCTAAACCGTTTAAAAAATCTTCACAAGTCATATTAGGTAAATATTCTTTTACGTTTATAACCCTTGCTCGAATACTTTTTATACCTTTAGACTCTATTTTTATATCGTTTTGAATTAAAACTTTTTGCAGTTCGTTTAAATCGGTATTAAATAAAATAGTGCCGTGGTGCATTATTCTATCTTTATAAACTACTTGTGCGTTGCCAGAAATTTTTTGACTGTCTACGGTAATATCGTTTCTGCCTGAAAACTCGGCTTTTACTCCTAGATTATTAAGATAGTCGATTATAGGCTTAGTAAATTTAGTATAAAAATTGTCTTCGTTATTATACGGTGCGATTATAGTATAGCAAATATTATTTAGGTCGTGATATACTGCACCACCGCCAGTTAGTCTTCTAACGACGTTAACGTTTTGTTCGCTCGCTTTTTTTAAGTTGACTTCTAATAGCGTGTTTTGGTTTACGCCAACGATAACGCTTTTATCGTTTCGCCATAAGTAAACGTAGTAGTCGTCGGTATTTTTTAAAAGGTATTCTTCAGACGCTATATTAAATTGTGGTTTAGTTTCGTTTGATAAAATAAATTTAAATTTTTTCATAATATTAAGTAAATAGCCCACTATAAGTGCATTTTTGCAGTGTATAGTAGGCTATAATAGTTAATTGTTTTTTTATTAAACGCCTTTTTTAGATTTTCTAATAAATTCTGCTTGAGAAGTGTTAGTCGTGCTAACGTGTCCTTTAAGTGGAAGAATTTTATCATTAATAAAGTCGATAATCCAATTTGCTTGAGGGAAGAATTCGCCATCGAATTCAAACGGAGGAGTAATCCAGTTTTTAGCACCGCAAACAACTGGTGGAGCGTCTAAGTAATCAAAGCAAAGGTTAGTAATGTTAGTTGCCATATCGTTAAGGATTGAGCCCCTTGTACAAGCGTCTGAAGCAAGGATAATTCTACCAGTCTTTTTAACTGATTCAACAACCTTTTCGTAGTTAAACGGAACGATACTTCTAGCGTCGATAATTTCGGCTTCAATACCGTATTTTTCAGAAAGAATTTTAGCCGCTTCAACTGCTTTATATAAAGTTGCGCCGATAGTTAAAATAGTAATATCGCTACCTACGCGTTTTACGTCTGGTTCACCAAGTGGAATTTCATAATAGCCTTCTGGAACGCCTTCTTTGTGGAATTCTTCACCCTTATCGTAAATTCTTTGACTTTCAAAGAAGATAACAGGGTCTGTACCGTTAAGAGCAGAGTTCATTAAGCCCTTTGCGTCGTAAGGAGTAGCAGGGAAGCATACTTTAAGTCCAGGAACGTGTGCAGGGAGAGCAACCCAGTCTTGAGAGTGTTGTGCACCGTATTTAGAGCCAACTGAAACCCTTAAAACAACAGGCATTTTTAAAATACCAGAACTCATTGCTTGCCATTTAGCAAGTTGGTTAAATATTTCGTCGCCGGCTCTACCCATAAAGTCAGCGTACATAAGTTCTACTATAACTCTACCACCGCAAAGGCCGTAACCTACTGCGCTTGAAACGATAGCCGCTTCACTAATAGGCGAGTTAAATAATCTGTGGTAAGGGAGTGCTTCAGTAAGTCCTTTATATACGGCAAACGCGCCACCCCAGTCACGAACGTCTTCACCGTACGAAGTTAAAGTAGGGTCTTTATAATATCTGTCAATAATTGCTTCAAATAAACCGTCACGAATATTGTAACGTTTTAAGTTAGAAACAGGTTGACCTTTATCGTCGAAAGCGTAACGAAGTTTACCGGCAATTTGTTTAACCCTTGGGTTTTCTTCCATAGTGATTTTAACGTCTTTACCAACTTCAACTGGGCGAGTGTCCATACTTTCAACTTGACCGTTTGAGAACATTAAGTTTTCAACGTAGTAAGGGTCAGTTTTAAAGTCAAGGTAAGGAGATTCAGCCGTATCAGAAGCAAGGCGACAAAGTTTAAGCATTCTTTCTTTAATAGAACCTAAAATTTCGTCAAACGAACCGTCGCTTGCAACTTTAGCGTCAACGAGTGACTTTCTATAAGTTACGAGTGGGTCGAATTCCTTCCAAGCGTTAACTTCTTCTTGAGTTCTATAACTCATCGAGTCAGATGGAGAGTGACCACCGAAACGGTAAGTTACAACGTCCATAAGGCAAGGACCTTCGCCTTTTAATAACAATTCTTTCTTTCTCTTCATTGCTTCGATAACTGCAAGTGGGTTAAAACCGTCAACTCTTTCAGCGTGAAGTTGAGTTGGTGATACGCCTGCGCCAAGTCTTGCTAAGAAGTCGTAAGCCATAGTTTCACCACGAGTTTGACCACCCATACCGTAACTATTGTTAAAGAAGTTAAATAATATAGGAAGACCGCCTTTCTTTTCCCAAAGTTGTTTAATTTGGTCCATAGAAGCAAAGTTCATTGATTCGTATACTACACCACAACCAACCGAACCGTCACCAAGGTTACTAATTACGATACCAGGTTTGTTATTGTTCTTTTTGTAAAGAGCAGCACCGAGTGCAACAGGAGCAGCACCACCAACGATAGCGTTGTTAGGGTAGATACCAAACGGCAAGAAGAAAACGTGCATTGAGCCACCCATACCCCTATGGAAGCCAGTCTTTCTTGCAAAAATTTCACTCATAAAGCCGTAGAGTAAGAAGTCTACTGCTAAATCTTTAACGTTGCCCGTTTTGTTAAGTTTTTCAACCGGAGCAAGCGTTTCGCCACCCATAAAGTCTTTCATAATTTGGTAAAGTTTATCGTCTGGGAGTTTGTAAATTGAATTTAATCCCCTTGCTAAAACTTCACTGTGGCTTCTGTGCGAACCAAAAGTCATATCGTCTAAATCAAGAATATACGCTTGACCAACGGCAGCCGCTTCTTGACCGATAGAAAGGTGTGCTGGACCAGGATAGTTAGTTTTAAAGCCTTGATATTCTTGCTTAACTTTAATATCCATAATCATACTTTCAAATTCACGAAGAACGGCTATGTCGTTAAAGATTCGTACGAAATCGTCGCTCGAAAAGTTTTTCTTTTCGTCGTCTATCGTCTTATTGTATTGGTTAACCGGGATATCTTCAAAAGTGATTTTCCCAGGTTTACGAAGTTCAATAGGGTCTACGAATAATTGTTTACTCATTTTTAAATCTCCTTTTTAAATTTGGAATATTGCTTCTCGTACTATTTCACAAACTGTTGGGTGTGGGAATACGAGTTTTTTAATATTTTCAATATCAACTTCAAGGTCTATCATACTCGATACGTTTGCGATATATTCGCCCGAATAACTTCCGATAATATGCGCACCTATTAAAGTGTTGGTTTTAACGTTTACTACGAGTTTACAAATACCGTTTAAGTCGGTGTTTTCAGCAACGTATCTGCCCGAGTATGTTAAAGGTATATTTACTACTTTAACGTCAAGACCTTTTTGTTTTGCACTTTCTTCAGTTTCGCCTACGCTACCAACTTCAGGGTTCGTGTAGATAACTGAAGGAATTACGTTGTAACGCATAGCGTCTTTTTTACCTAAAATAGTGTTAATAGCAACTTCGGCTTCTCTATACGCCGTGTGGGCAAGCATTACTTTGCCGTTTACGTCACCACAAGCGTAGCAGTTAGCAACGTTAGTTCTCATTTGTTCGTCGGTAACGATAGCGCCCCTTTCTAAATAAACGTTAATGTTTTCTAAGCCGAAGCCTTGAGTAACGGCACGTCTACCAATTGAAAGTAAAATCTTTTCGCTAATGATTTTTTCAGTTTTACCGTCTTTTTCATAAATAACGCCGTCACTTTCAATAGCCGTAACTTTTGCGCCTAAATTGAAAATAACGCCTTTTGCTTCAAGTGATTTTTGTAAAATAGTTGAAATTTCATTTTCAGTAGGGCCGGCAATTTTATTAAGCATTTCAACAACGGTAACTTTCGTACCAACCGATGAAAAATAACTTGCCATTTCAAGACCGATAACGCCACCACCTATAATGGTAAGCGTTTTTGGTATAAAATCTAAATCTAAAATTTCCCTATTAGTCATAACAAGACCACTTTCAATATTTTCTTTAAGACCAGGGATAGGTGGAACTACGGGCATTGAACCGGTTGCAATAATAAGTCTTTTTGCAATAAGTTTTTCTTCACCAGCCTTAATTGAAAAGCCTTCGTCTGTTTTGCCTTCTATAAAAGCGTCTGCCTTAATAGTTTTAACTTTGTTTCTTTTAAGTTGACCTTTTACGCCAGAAACGAGCATTTTAACAACGCCGTTTTTCCTTTCAACTACTTCTTTTTGATTTATAGTAGCAGTACCGTCAATTTTAACGCCGTAATTTTTAGCGTGATTAGCGTAATCTAAAACCTTTGCGCTATTTAAAAAAGTTTTACTTGGAACGCAACCTTCATTTAAGCACACGCCACCAAATTCCCTTTTTTCAATAACAACCGTCTTTAAACCGGCGTGGCCAGCCCTTTCGCCAGCAAGGTAACCGGCAGGACCACCGCCTATAACAACTAAATCGTAAATTTCCATAATCTCTCCTTAAATGTTTCCTTCTGCTAAAAGGTTAAAAGTAAAGTTTTCAAGATAATCTTTAAGTTCTTTTAAGAACCTTCCGGCAGGTGCGCCGTCTAACGCCCTATGGTCGAAAGTAAGTGATAAGTTCATAGCAGTGTACGGAATTATTTCACCGTTTTTACCAAGTTTAATTTTAGTTTCTAACGTGTTAACGCCTAAAATTGCAGTTTGTGGTGGGTTAATTACAGGTGTAAAACTTTCAATACCCATAGTACCAACGTTAGATACCGTAAACGTGCCACCGCTTAAAAGTTCAGGGTTAATACCGCCTTGAATAGCGTCGCTTGATAATTTTTTGCTTTGAATAGCAATTTGTGAAAGACTTAAAGTGTCAGCACCGAAAAGGGTAGGAACTAATAATCCCCTAGGCGTGTCCGTAGCGATACCCATATTAACGTGTTCAAAATAACGCATTGTATCACCGTTTAATAAGTGAGCGTTTAAATCTTTGTGGTTTTTAAGTAGTCTTGAAAGAGCAAAAATTATAATATGGTTAATAGTAATTGCTGGAAGGTTAAGTTTTTCAGCATTTGCTTTTAAGTAAGCCCTAAATTGATTAATGTTAGTGCAATCAAAAGATATGTTCATAGTAAGTTGAGCCATTGAAGATAAACTGTTCATCATACCTTTTGCAATAACTTTTCTAATATTAGGCATCTTTTCGTCTTTGTAAGCCTTAAAGTCTTCAGTAGTGTAAGTTTTTGCTTGTTCAGCTTGAGCCGTAGCAACGGTAGGGTTTACGCTAGCACGCCTAACGTCACTTTCAATAATTCTTCCGTTAGGACCCGTTGGGGTAGCAGTTTGTAAATCAACGCCAAGTTTACTTGCTAAATTTTTAGCCCTTGGAGAAGCAAAAATTCTACCGTCATCGCTTTTTGCAGTTGCTTGTACCGTTTCTTCAACTTGTGCTGTTTGTGTTTCAGCCGTTTGAGTAGCCGTTTCTTGTGCTGGGGCAGAAGCCGTTGCGCCTTCTGGAGCAAGCGAAGAAAAATCTTCCCCTTCGTTACCGATTGCACATACGTTTGTTAAAACGGGAACTTCGTCACCTTCTTCACAAAAGAGTGCTAAAACTACGCCGTCGAATTCGCTTTCTTGCTCGAAAGCAGATTTATCTGTTTCATAAGAAAATAAAACGTCACCTTTCTTAACCGTGTCGCCAACTTTAACATTCCAAGACGTTAAAATACAACTTTCAAACGTTATACCTTGTT